>NZ_JBBENW010000002.1:0-498000 GCF_037645885.1 Salinibaculum salinum
AAAGAAGCCGTGTACAACCTTCTCTCGTGGGTTCGAGACAACGATGATCGTGGCGTCGATGACCTTATGCAAGAGATCGACCATCTTTTCGTTCACTCAACAGCCGACACTAACGTTCAAAGCTGAGCTAATTAGAGAGTCGTACTAAAAAATCAACCGGGAAATGAGAACGATTGACACGGTCGGGGAGACAAGGTCGCCGGACGGCCAGCGCCGAGGGCCGGGATTCAAGCCGACAGCGGACAAGTGGCAAATATGGACGTCGTCAACGTCACCGCAGACGCGGACGTATTCACGTGTAACGCGTACCTGGCGCTGGGTGAAGAGCCGACGCTGGTCGATGCCGGCGCGATGGAGGGTGTCGTCGACGTGGTTCGGGAGTATACGGACACGCTCTCGAAGGTCGTCGTGACCCACCAGCACGAGGACCACGTCGAGCAGTTAGAGACAGTAGTCGATGCCTTCGACGCGGATTGTTACGCCTACGCCGACCATCCGGCTCGGACCCACGAACTGGCCGACGGGGACACCGTCCGGATCGGCGACGAGACGTGTGACGTAGTGTACACACCGGGACACGGCGACGACCACGTCTCCTTCGTCGGCGACCGGTCGCTGTATTCGGGGGACGTGGTCGTCCACGACGACGGTGCCTTCGACTACGGGAGTTTCGGGCGGACGGACTATCCGGGAATGAGTCGTGAGCAGCTCATCGAGAGCATCGAGGAGTTACTCGACCGGTTGCCCGCGAGCGTCGAACACATGTACGCGGGTCACGGCGGAGAGTTCCACGGAGACGTGCGGGATGTCGTAGAGACGGCACTGACGCGTGCAGAGAAACGCGAGCCAAAGTACCCGGCGGAGTGAGCGCACAGTCTCGTACGAAATGCAACCTGGGGTGGATGCAACGTGAGGGGTAACGAGACCGGTTACCCGTGTGGGGGAATAGCGCTACGCGACCGACGAGAACGGTCCCGACGTGGGGTCGGTGCGTCCGTCGGACACGTACGAGAGCGCACACTCCGCCGGTGTGCACGGCCACGCCGCCCAGGCGAATGCGAGCCGAACAGACCGGGCGAGCAGGGAACCGCCAGCGGACGATTTGTGGGACGTTGATGACACAGGTGATGTCATGTCGCCGGCCGTCGGTCGCTCGGTGATAGACTCGCCACAGGTGGGACAGCCGTAGACGAGTGTCTCACCTCGTGCCCGGACCTGCCAATCCCCGTCCACCGGACTCTCGTGCTCGCAGGTGGGACAGAACAGCACGCTCTTCTGCCCCTGAGCACGCGCCGCGGACGACGACCGACATGACTGGAGTGGCATGCACCCTGTGATAGGGTTGGAACACACATAAGGATGACGTTGACTGGTGTTTTCTGGTAACCAATGGTTTCAAGTGGTGTATTTTCCGTAGTTCTCAGCTACGGCGACTTCTCGGAAAAGGTATCAAGCCGGGAGACTGCGACGAGGTATCACGAGCAGTCGCTGACTACCGTCTCGGTAGACAGTCGTGAGAGGGGAGAACAAACCGGAAGAGGAAGTGTCGCTACTCGGACAACGAAATGCAGCGAACGGAAGTGTACAGTTACGTACTCCGGGTCTCTCGGGCTTTCGGACGGAGGTTGCCGTAGCCGCACTTGCGACACTCGGTCGCTCGCTGTGGGTTGCGGGCGTTACAGCGCATACAGACCTGCTTGTTGAAGATGCGGTCTTCCGCTTTCTCGAACCTGGCCATACCCGCGATTGCTCACGGGCGCGCTTAAGTACCGTGGTTTCGACCGTGTTTTCACACGTGCGGCCGATACCCCGTTATGTACGATAGCGTTGCCGACCTCCCCCTCGTCGTCGACTCAGTCACGACCGAGCGACGCGAACGCGACACGTCCAGTGGTTTCGCCCGCGCGACCACCGTCGTCACGCTCGCTGGGGACGGCGAGCGCGGCCGTGGCGAGGACGTGACCTATACCACCCAAGCACACGACCCCGATCTCTGGGCCGAACTCTCTCTCGACGTGGCCGGCGAGTACACACTCGATACGTTCTCGTCGCTGCTGGCCGACACCGACTTCTTCTCGGCAGAACCCGACCAGGCGGTGTTCCACAGCTACCGTCGTTGGGGATTCGAGAGTGCCGCCCTCGACCTGGCGCTCCGGCAGGCCGACACCACGCTGTCGGCACGGCTCGACCGGGGGGTCGACCCGGTGTCGTTCGTCGTCAGTACGCGACTGAGCGACGCCGAGAGCGACGAGCCGCCGACTGCGGACCGGATTCACCGGTGGCTCGACGTCGACCCGACGCTGACGTTCAAGACCGACCCGACACCGGACTGGCCGAGCGACGTCATCGACGACCTCGCAGCGACCGGGGCAATCCGTATCCTCGATTTCAAAGGTCACTACGAGGGGACCGAAGTCGAGAATCCGGCCGACCCCGAACTCTACGAGCGACTCCTGACTGCCTTTCCCGACGCTGTCGTCGAGGACCCCGCGCTCACCGAGGAGACGCGGCCGCTCTTCGACAACGAGGGACGCGTCTCCTGGGACGCACCGATCCACGGTATCGACGACATCGAGGCACTGCCCTTCGAACCGTCCTGGCTCAACATCAAGCCTTCCCGCTTCGGAAGCGTCGAGTCCCTGCTCGACACCATCGACTACTGCGAGGAACGCGACATCCGACTGTACGGCGGTGGCCAGTTCGAACTCGGCGTCGGTCGCCGGCAGATTCAACTGCTGGCTGGCCTGTTCTATCCAGACGGGCCAAACGACGTTGCACCACCCGCGTACAACGATCCCGAACCGAATCCAGACGTGCCGTCCAGTCCGCTCGACATCTCGGAGGTCGACGCCGGGTTCGACTGGGAGTGACGGGGTACCACGCACCAAAGATTCAATTCGATAGCACCCAATCAATACGGTGTGACTCAAGCGCTTGCCGACCAGGAGTGCGAAGCGTGTACGAGCGACGACGAGCCGCTCACTGGCGACGAGCTGGACTCGTTGTACGAACAGATAGAGACGGGCGTCTGGGAAATCGTCGAGGAACACCACCTCGAAGGGACCTACGAGTTCGACGATTTCCGGGCCGCACTGGAGTTCACCTACGAAATCGGTGAACTCGCAGAGGAGGAGTGGCACCACCCCGATATCCATCTCGCGTGGGGCGAAGTCGTCGTCGAGATGTGGACGCACAAGATCGACGGACTCCACCACGCAGACTTCGTGATGGCTGCCCGGATGGACCGCATCCACGAGGAGTACGCACCCGAGGAGTGAGACAGCGAGGAAGTCGGGTCGCGGTCAGGACGACGATTCTTCGGCCAGATAATCGTCCTGGATGGCGACGACGTCGCTCGAGTCGTCACACTCGGCGTACCGTTCGAGCGGTTCCGCGTTCAGTTCGAGGAAGGTGGGGCCCCACGAGAACGTCGAGAGGATCTCTTCGGCCTGGTCGCGTTCGCCGAGGATGGCGAGCGCACCGGCGAACGCCTCGACGGTGTTGAGCTGGAACGCCGTTCCGTAGTTGATGGGGTTGGCAGCGACGAGAAAGGGGAGCGACCGGTGAACGCCATCGAGGTCGAACGCCTCGCGCTCGGCGGTCTCCCACGAACAGTCGAGCGCGACGAGACGGTCCCCGACGCCGCCGCGCTCGTGACGGTCGGCCGGCGAGAGCGCGCGCTCGGCGAAGGGGTTGAGAACGAGTCCCGGTGGCGTCGCTCGCGCCGAGTGGTGCAACTCGGCGTGACCCAGTCGCTCCAGTTTCCGGGCCGTACACTTCTTCGGGTCGTCGTCGCCCTCATACCGGACGTGTAGCTCCACACACAACCTACGGCGGCGGGCAGACAAAAACGAACCGTCCCGGACTAGACCAACAGGTCACGCGATGCTCCGGGTCGACTCACTCGATAAACCGCCGCAGTGGTCAGGGATTGTTCCCGGAATGCCCCCAGTATTAAGTGTGCGTGCGAAAATGTCGTGACAATGATTGGCGAAGGCGATGCCGCCCCGGAGTTTTCCTTGCCGGCAGTGGTCGACGGCGCGTTCGAGGAGGTCGCACTCACCGACTACCTCGGCGACGACATCGTCATTCTCGCCTTCTATCCGGCGGATTTCAACCCCGCCTGTTCCGAGGAGGAGACCGACCTCGACGAGCTGGACCTCTTTACGATGCAGAAAGACGTCTCGATTCTCGGTATCGCCGCCGACAGCGTCTACAGCCACCGCGCGTTCGCAAACGAGTACGACCTGCACATCCCGTTGCTCGCGGACGTACACGCAGACGTGGCTGCAGACTACGGCGTCGCGGTCGACGAGCCGAATGCGGGCTATCTCACGAACCGCGCCGTGATCGTCATCGACCCCGATGGCGAAGTCCAGTACGCCTGGCAGACCGAGAAGCTGAAGCGACTGCCACCTGTCGAGGACGTGCGCGAGGCCGTCGACGGTATCGGCGGAGCCAGCACGGCAGCAGCCCGCTACCGCGTCGGTCACGCCCACTACGTCGAGGGACGACGCGCGTTCACGAAGGCGATGAACGGGTTCTCGGAGATGGAGTGGATGATGGCCCAGAGTGATTTTACGCGTGCCAAAGACGAGTTCGAGGAGGCCGAAGACCAGTTCGACACCGCCGTTCGATTCGCCGAAGACGAGACGCCGCGAACGTACTTCGAGCGCGCCGAGCGGAAGGCTCAAGCGCTCTGGCAGGCCGCCGAGTGGCTGGCCGAGTCTGCCAGCGCGTACGCCAGCGGCGAAGGTGCCAGAGGACAGGAGATGCGCACCGACGCCGAGTCGCCGCTCGAGACGGCCCGTGACATCCACGAACCGCCCGATCCGGACGACTTCCCGCCGGAAGAAGACCCGGCAAATCGGGACGAGCAAGAAGAGACGGTTCTCCCGTCAGCGGACACCGGACCGCCCCCGTCGCTCGAAGCCGACATCGACGAGTCGGCCGAGCCTCCCGAAACCGAAGCGCTGGCAGACGAGATGCGGAGCAAGGACACGGAATCCGTCGCGACTGACACTGTGACTGCAACGGAGCAAACAGCCGACGCAGAGAGCGGCTCGGGAGACGACGAGAGTAGCGAAGCAGACGACGAACGCGAGGTGGCCGACGAGATAGACGACGAGGAACTCGAGGAGATCGCAGCAGAACTCGAAGAACAGACCAAGCAAGCCAACGCGAAGCACGCACGCGAAGTCGCGGCGGCCGACGAGGAATCCGACGACGACAGTTCGCGCACCGTCGAAGAGTCGCCAATCGACGACAGCGAGACAGTGGAACCTGGAGCGGATTCGGCTCCCGGCGAGAGTGCCTCATCTCCCGGTGGCACCGGCAAGCAGCGCGAACCAGTATCGGACAGTGACAAACCAGACGCCGAGAACGTCGAGGGCGAACTCGACGAGGACGACATCGAACTGGACCTCGCGGACCCGACGGACGGAGATGAGTCGGCGTCGGACGAGGCGGGCGACGGAGAGGACGAGGCAGACGAAGGTGAGAATGGGGAGAGCGAGGAACCGAACAGCGGAAACCACGGAGTTCCAGATTCGCTGTGACGATGCCCGAAGACACGGCGACAGACCGCTCACCGCAAGCGGTCGCGCGCACCTACTACCGTGCCCTCGACGAGGGCGACTACGACCTGCTGACGGAACTGCTCACCCCCGAGTTCGTCCACGAGCGCCCGGATATGACCCACGAAGGCAGGAATCAGTTCGTCACGTTCATGCGCGAGAAGCGACCGATGACCGACACCAGCCACCCCATCGATGGCGTTTACCAGCAGGTCGACGGTGGCGAGGTGATCGTCAGGGGCCGACTCCTCGATTCGGACGGGGACACGATAACGAGGTTCATCGACGTATTTTCCTTCGAAGGTGAGAAGATAGAGCGGATTCGGACGTTCACCGCGTGACTACTCTTTCTCGCCGGCACCGACCGCCGCTTCGCCGACCGGGTCGTGGCCCTCGATTATCTCCTGGCCGCCGAGATACGGCTGAAGCGCCTCGGGGACCGTGACGGTACCGTCCTCGTTCTGGTAGTATTCGAGGACCGCGACCATCACGCGCGGGAGCGCCAGCCCGGAGGCGTTGAGCGTGTGGAGATACTCCGTCGACTCGTGGCGCTCCGGCCGGTACCGGAGGCCGGCGCGACGCGCCTGGAACGCCTCGAAGTTCGAGGCCGAGGAGACTTCGAGCCACCGGCCGCCGGCGTCGGGACCGTACTCCATGTCGTCGCCGGGTGCCCAGACTTCGATGTCGAAGGTCTTCGCGGAGGCGAAGGTGAGGTCCCCCCCACAGAGCTTGACCACGCGGTAGGGCAGATCAAGTCGCCGGAGTACCTCCTCGGCCTCGTCGACGAGCGACGTGAGGCGGTCGTCGCTGTCGGCGGGTTCGACGAAGTTGACGAGTTCGACCTTGTTGAACTGGTGGACGCGGACGATGCCCCGAGTTTCGGTGCCGTGTTCGCCCGCCTCTCGGCGGAAGTTAGGGGTGTACGCCTGGTGTTTGATCGGGAGGTCGTCTTTGAGCAGGATGTCGTCGCGGTACATGTTGGTGACCGGGACTTCGGCGGTGGGACAGAGCCAGAGGTCGTCGTCCGCGTAGTCGTCGTGCTCGTCGCCGCCGACGCGGTAGGCGTCCTCGTTGAACTTCGGGAGTTGCCCGGTCCCGCGCATCGATTCAGAGGTGACGGGAATAGGCGGGAACACCTCGGTGTACCCCTGCTCGCGGTGGATATCGCGCATGAACTGGATGAGCGCGTGTTCCAGCCGCGCGCCGTCGCCTTTCAGGAAGTAGAAGCCGCCACCGGCGACCTTCGCGCCGCGGTCGAAGTCGATGATCTCCAGGTCCTCGCCGAGGTCGTAGTGGGGCGTCACCGTCTCGGGCAGGTCGCGAGCGTCCTCGAAGCCGACGCGGCGGACCTCCTCGTTGTCGGTCTCGTCTTCGCCCGGGGGAACGTCGTCCTGTGGGACGTTGGGTAGTTCGAGCAGGTGCTGGTCGAGTTCGGCTTCGAGTTCGTCGGCGCGCTCCTCGAGTTCCTGAATCTCGGCTTTGAGTTCCGAGGAGCGCTCGATGGCCGCCTGTGCCTCCTCCTCTTTGCCCGCCTGTTTGAGCTCGCCAATCTCGCTCGACACCTCGTTGCGCTGGTGGCGCAGGTCGTCGCCGCGCGCTTTGAGGTCACGCCACTCCTCGTCGATGTCGAGAATCGCGTCGAGGTCGGCGTCGCTTCCACGGAGTTCCAGCGCCGCGCGGACCTCCTCGGTGTGTTCGCGGAGGAACTGCCTCGATAACATGATGGCGGATTCTCGACGGAATGGCTAAACCGTGTCGCTCTTGCCCTGCTACCAGTGACTGCCGCCGAGAAGTCACGACCGGCGCTACGGTTCGACTGGAACGGGGTCAGTGGTGTACAGCCAGGCGTGCTCGTTCAGCGGATCGGTGAGCATGCCGACCGTCGAGTCGCCGACCGGATACTCGTCGTACACCGCTCTGATACGGTCCAGCGAGACTGCAGTGTCAGTTGTTGTTGTCATGCTACACTCGACGGACGGGAGCGTCCCGCGCTGCTTCCGTGTTGTCCGTTACGCTCACGTTGCCGTTGTCGATTTCGACACACCAGTCGCCGTACGTGAAACTGACCGTCACGTCAGTGGCGGTCGAACTGTGCTCGAAGAGCTGTTCCAGCGAATCGGGGTCGACAACGTCGTACAGTTGCGGGCTCACCGCGAGCGGATCGACACCTTCTGCTCGTGCAACGGCCGAAACGATTTCCTCGCACAGTGACTCGCAGTCTGTCTGTTCAGACCGAGACACTACAGTCGAACTCATACCACTCCGTACACACTATAGTTCTATATCCATTCCTGGCAACATACACAAGTAACTCGACGGGAGTATTCTATCAGTCTAGAGGATATCTGAAACTGCCGATTTCAATCCGTAGAGCAGTAATAGCACAGGACATCGAGTTGTCTTCTCATGAGACAGACCACCACAATCTGCAGAAATCAACGGCTGGTCGAGACGGAAGTGTCCGCATCCAATTATATAAATGGATTCTGCTGGTGGTGAGCGTATGGAAACGCTGGCGGTTATCGAGAGTGACCCAGAGACGCTGGCATCGGCCGTCGAGACAGCCGCACTGTACGAGCAGGGCGACACCGACCAGGAGATGTTCGTTCGGCTCACCGACGACTGTATCGAGACGCCGGCCAGCGCCGCCGGGGCGACACGGAGTTCCTACTGTACGCTCGCCGCCGACCACTTCGACCGACTCGACGTGCGAACCGCGTCGCCACTCGACGCGATGTTCGAAATCGGGCCGTTTCTCGGCTGGCTCGACTGGGTCGACACCGACAGCGTCGCCGTCCACTTCCGGGGCGACCACGCGGTCACCGAGCTCGTTTTGCGAGCCGACGACGACGAGGTCACCATCGGCTGTTCCGATGACCCCGCTGTCCTCGACGCCGTCGAGACCGACCTGCCCGATCGATTTGCCGGGGCGCGGTTTCTCGACGCCGATGGGAATCCGATGCCGACCACCGTCGAGACGACAGCCGGGCAACTCGTTCGACTCGTCGACGCCGTCGACCTCGCCGAATCGGAGGCGGGGTATCCGCTGGTCGTCCGTGATGGACACCTCGCTGTCGACGTCACGGGCGAGAACGCGAGGGCCACGGCACCGCTGGATTCGACCGTCGACGGCCCGGCAGTCACGAACTACTACGGGGCAGATTTCGCAGCGGTCGTGGCTGGGCTGACCGGGCACGTGACACTCCAGACAGGGCCGGGTGAAGCCGTCGCGTTCGTCCAGGAGCGCGACGCCTACACGCTCCGATTCGTCGTCACGACCCTCTAATCGACAGCCGCGCTGCGGGCCCCACCCGAGCAGCGCCCGGGGAAATCCAGAGAGTCAAGTTCGAGGCGTGAGACGTACCAACATGGCGTTTTTGAACCGGCGGACACTCTCCTATCTGGCGCTGGTGGTGACGACGACTGTCGTGCTGACCGTCGTCTACAGTGCCGGGATGGCGGTCTGGGAAGGGCGGCCGCGCCCGCTCTATCGGTCACTGGAGGTCGTCGTTCAGAGCTTTACCACGACCGGCTACGGGGAAGACGCACCCTGGCAGACCCCCCAAATGAACGTGCTGGTCATCCTGATGCAGTTTACCGGCATCGGCCTCATCCTCACGGCCGTCGACGTCTTCGCAGTGCCGTGGCTCCAGAACGCACTCTCGCCGGAAGCGCCCACGTCGCTCCCCGAGCGTGAGGGGCACGTCGTCATCTGTGCACACACGTCCCGCACTGACGCGCTTATTACGGAACTGGATGCCAGAGACCAGCAGTACGTGCTCGTCGAACCGGACGAAGCGCAGGCACAGGACCTCCACCAGGACAACTACGACGTCATCCACGGCGACCCGGAGTCGACTGCAGTACTCGAAGCCGCCTACGTGGGAACAGCGCGCGCGGTTGTCGCAGACAGCGGTGACGACACGAACGCGAGTATCGTCCTCTCTGTCCGGGCGGTCGCTCCAGACGTACAGATGGTAACGCTGGTCGAGGACGCGGAACTCGCCCAGTACCACGACGCTGCCGGTGCCGACGACGTGCTGTCACCGCGGCAGTTGCTGGGACAGAGTCTGGCTGCCGAACTCCCGACGGCAGTGACGGCGAGCAGCGACGAGAGTGTCGTCATCGGCGAGGAGTTCGAACTCGTCGAGTTCGCTATCGAGGAGGGGAGTGAGCTCGCACACACGACGTTCGCGACGGCGGCCCTCCGCGAGCGGTTCGGCGTGAACGTCATCGGAGCGTGGGTCAACGGGGACTTCGAGACACCGGTCGAGCCAGAGACCGAACTCGAGCCCGGGACGCGACTGCTCGCCGCCGGCGAACCCGACCGTCTGACCGAGCTTCGAGAAGCGACGGCATCGACCGTTCGGCGGCTCTCGCCACAGCGAGTCATTCTCGCCGGATACGGCGACTCCGGACAGGCCGCCCACGACGCGCTGGCAGACACCAGTTCGGAGGTGACAATTCTCGACAGCGTGGCGAAAGAGCGTGTCGACGTCGTCGGGGACGCGCGCGACCCGACCGTCTTGCAGGACGCGGGAATCGACGACGCCTCTGCACTGTTGCTCATGGTTGGTGACGACACCGCTGCGACGTTGTCGACGCTGATTGCACGGAAGCAAAACCCCGAGGTGCGAATCATCGTTCGAGCGAACGAGGAGGAAAACACCGAGAAACTCCGCCGGGCAGGGGCCGACTACGTCCAGTCCCTGGCCACGATTAGCGGGCGCATGCTGGCCTCGACTGTCTTCGAGGACGAAGACGTACTGGCCTACAGCAAGCAGATAAACGTCGTTCGAGTGCCAGTAGGCCGCCTGACCGAAACCACCGTTTCCGGGGCTGCCATCCGAGAGAAGACGGGCTGTACGGTCGTCGCAATCGTCCGAGACGAGGAGACAATCACGGACTTCGACCCCGAGCGATTCGAGTTCCAGACGGACGACGAAGTCATCGTCGCCGGAACCGACGACAGCACGACCGCATTCGAGAGCGAATTCGGGTCGTAGCTACGTGGCCGTGTCGCCAGTGTAACACACGAGGCCGAACGTTTTTGCCCGCCGGTGGTGCACTTCCGACATGGCACTCGGCGACCTCTACGAGGCGACAGCGGGCGACAGTACCGACCTCTACTACGTCGACACAGAGATGTACGACACACCGGAGTATGGCTCGATATACATTCTCGACGCAGAACGTCCCGCACTGGTCGACACCGGCATCGGTCTGCGGTGGGAGACCATCGTCGACGCGATGGCCGAGGTCGGAATCGAACCCGAGGACCTCGAAGTCATCGCGCCGACGCACGTCCACCTCGACCACGCGGGCGGGGCAGGCCATCTCGCCGACGCCTGCCCGAACGCCGACGTGTACATCCACGAAGCGGGCGCACGACATCTCGTCGACCCCGAGCGGCTCTGGGAAGGGACCAAATCAGCCGTCGAAAGTCAGATAGAGTACTACGGCGAGCCGAAACCGATTCCCGAGGAACGCATCACGGAGCTTACGGACGGCGACACAATTGATCTCGGAGACCACCAGCTAGACGTTCACTACGCGCCGGGCCACGCACCCCACCAGGCCGTCTACTACGACCCCGTCTGTGACGGCGTGTTCACCGCTGACGCCGCGGGCATCTGTACGCCCGCGACCAACGGTGTCCGACAGACGAGTCCGCCGCCGACGTTCGACCTCCCGCAGGTGCTCGCGGACGTGGAGATGCTCCAGGAACTCGACCCGTCAGCGCTGTACTACGGCCACTTCGGCGACTGGGAGGCTGACGACCGGCTGTCCGAGTACGCGACGGTCATCGAAGAGTGGGTCGCCGACGTCGAACGGGTCCGCGAGCGACTCGACGACGACGAGGCGGTCATCGAGCACTTCCAGGAATCGACCGACGCGACAGACGTGTGGGGCGAGCGGAAAGGACGCGACGAGGAGCGATTGAACGTCCGCGGCGTACTCACGTATCTCGACCATCGAGAGTGAGCGTCGACCACTGAACAGGGCTGCCGGCAGAGTCAGTCGACCTCGGCCTGCGCGTCGTCGGTCAGGTACACGAGTTCGTCCGCGCGGTTGAGCCAGTCGACGCCGATTTTCATCGTCACTGGAACGAGCGCCGTGGTGAAGATAGCCATGAACACCAGGATGGAGAACATCTCCTGAGAGATGACACCCGCAGTGAGACCGATCGAGACGATAATAATCTCGACAGTGCCGCGGCCGTTCATCCCGAAGCCGATGACGAATCCCTCCCGACTCGACAGTTTCGTCGGGAGAGCGAACAGCCAGCTTCCGATTATCTTGCCGACGAACGCGGCCGCGATGACAAGCAAGAGCAGGTCTAGTTGCTGTGTGAACACGTTTAGCGTGAGCTCGAAGCCAATCGTCACGAAGAAGATGGGGGCGAAAAAGCCCATCGCGAGGTCGTAGATGACGTCGTGCATGTGAGTGTATATTTCCTCGTCGAGTTGCGCCTGGCGGAGGAACATTCCGGCGACGAATCCACCGATAATCATGTGAAGGTCGACAGCCGCGGCGAGGTAGGCAAACAGGAGGGCGACGACCAGTGCGACAGAGAAGACCGACGTCTTGTCGACGAATCCGTGGCGTTGCATCAGCGTCTCCAGGCGCTGCCAGACGTAGGGGAGGAGCCGGTCGCCGATTACCAGGACGACTGCGAAGAAGCCCAGCGCCTTGCCGATGATAACCGCGAGTTCCATCGGCGTGACCGCGCCGGTCTCGACGTAGCCGAGAACGCCCGCAAACACAACCATGATACCGACGTCCGAAAGAAGTGCGCCGCCGAGTAGTACACCGGCGATCCGCGTATCGAGCAGGTCGAGGTCGACCAGAATCCGCGATTTGGTCGCCAGCGACGTCGCAGCCATCGCGATACCGATGAACAGCGCCTCCTCGAGCGACGCACCGATGAACTCGCCGATGCCGTAGCCGAGGGCAAACGGCAGAATGAACCCGCCGATTGCAACCATCAATGCCTGCGGGCCGAGTTCGAAGAGGTCGTGGAGGTCGACCTCCATCCCGACGTAAATCATCAGGAGAAACACACCGAGTTCGGCGAAGATGTCGAGGAACTCGGCTGGTTGCAAGAGGCCGAGTATCGCGGGTCCAAAGACGATACCTGCGAAGATCTCCCCCATCAGCGCGGGGTATCCGACCCGTTCGGCACCGTTACCGAATATCCAGGCCAGCGTCAGAACGAGAAGGAGCGTAAGAATATCGAAGCCAACAGCTTCAACCATCAACCGCGCTTCGTCTTGCGTATATAAAGACATTCGGACAGGCGACCAAGTGCTGGATCCGAAGTAACTGCCGGCGAGTGAGCTGACGGGCGCAAAGCAGTACACGGGTTTATTACCTGCCACAATCTTTCGACCAAGTAATGGCGGCAAACGAGCTGATATTGCTCGTCGCGGGTATCATCGCACTGGGCGTCATCGCGCAGTTGCTGGCACACCGCTACGAGGTCCCCAGTATCATCTTCTACCTCGGTGCGGGTATCGCGCTCGGACCCGAGGGCATCGGGTTCGTCACACCCGAGGCGTTCGGTCAAGGACTCCCGACTATCGTCGGGCTCGCGGTCGCCATCATCGTCTTCGAGGGGGCCTTCCACCTGAAAATCGAGCGGCTTCGTGAGGCGCCGGCAGCCACGTTTCGACTCGTCACTATCGGTGCGGCAATCGCGCTGGTCGGGACGGCCGCAGTCGCCCGGTTCGCACTGGGCATCGAGTGGTCGCTGGCCTTCCTCATCGGCGCGTTGCTGGTCGCCACTGGACCGACCGTCATCACGCCGATACTGAACGTCGTCCCAGTCCGAGACCACGTCGCGGCTGCCCTGGAGACGGAAGGTATCGTCAACGACGTCACCGCGGCGATTCTGGCGGTCGTGTTTTTCCAGATCGTCAACCCGACGGCGGCCGACAATGGACTCGTCGCCGATTTCACCGCCCGACTGGGCACCGGCGTCCTCGTCGGACTGGTCGTGGCCGCCATCATCTACTACGTGCTCCAGTACGTCGACCTCTCTCCGGGCGCAGCGCCACAGAACGCCCGCTTGCTCGTTCTGACCGGAGCACTCGTCTCCTATGCCGTCGCCAACGCGCAACTGACCGAAGCCGGCGTCGCAGCGGCGGCGACTGCTGGAATCGTCCTCGGAAACGCGGACATTCCCTACGAACAGAACGTCACCGATTTCAAAGGCGACATCACGCTGCTCGTGCTCTCGTTCGTGTTCATTGCGCTGGCGGCGCTCCTGCGAGTGGACGTGCTGCTCGAACTCGCCATCCCGAAGTTGCTCGTCGTCGCCGCCGTCGCGCTGGTCCTCCGACCGCTGCTCGTGTTCGTCTCGACGATCGGCGGACAGTTCTCGACGAACGAGCGGGTGCTCATGAGCGCCATCGGGCCGCGGGGTATCATCCCGGCGTCGGTGGCGACGCTGTTTGCCGTCGAACTCCGGACACAGGCGAGCGAACTCCGAGCAGAGGCAGAGGCCGTCGCGGGATCGGAGTCGGCCGAACTACTGGCGGAAGCAGCGACGCTGTCGAATCAGGCCGACATACTCGTCGGCACGGTGTTTCTGGTCATCCTCGTCACGGTCGTCTTCGAGGGTGGCCTCGCGCGCTACATCGCGGAATATCTGGACGTGATACCAATGCGAGTCATCATCGTCGGCGGTGGAACGGTGGGCCGTGCGCTCGCCGACCGCCTCAACGACCGAGGAGAAAATGTCGTTCTGGTCGAAGAAAAAGAAGCCGTGGTAGAGGACGCAAGAAATGAGGGGTATACGGTCGAGTGGGGTGACGGGACAGACATGGAAGTCCTGCGCGGTGCCGGGGCCGAGAATGCGAAGACAATCGTCGCCGCGACCCGCGACGACGACACCAACCTGTTTGTCTCACAGCTCGTCAAATCAGAGTTCGATACCGAGAAGATAATCGCCCGAGCCAACGACCCCGATAACGTCGAGGCGTTCGAGGAACTCGGGGTCAACACGATCGATTCACCGATGGCGACGGCGTGGGCAATCGACAATCAGATAGAACGGCCCGCGCTCTCGGAGTGGATAACCGGCGTCGGTGGTACCGGTGACGTCCAGGAGGTCGAGGTCAGAAACGAAGAGGTCGTCGGCAAGTCCATCGAGGAGGTTGGTCCGATGCTCCCCCACGATTGCCTTGTGGCGCTTGTGGCACGGAACGGTGAGACGAGGGTTCCCACGGCAGATTACGTCGTCGAGCGCGGTGACAAGCTCACCCTGCTCGGGCAGCACGACCCAGTTCGTGAGGGGATGAAACTCCTCCAGAAGGAGTGACGGAAGTATTACAACTCGTCGGGAACGTCCGTCCGCTCTGCCCACGGCGTCGCCTCTCCCTGCCCGCCGGTCTTGTACGTCCCGTGAGCAGTTGCGATATGGGTTCCCGTCGAGTCGTGGATTTCGACGCGCGTCATCGCCAGACTCTGCCCGAACCGGACGACCTCGGCCTCGGCAGTGAGGTCCGTCGTCGCCGGTGCGAGGTAGTCGATGCGCATGTCGACAGTCGGTGAGACCGCCTTCGAGAGCGAGATGACCGCCGCACCTCCCGCGGTGTCCGCGAGTGCGTAGGTCGCCCCGCCGTGGATGACATCACCCGAGGGGTTCGAGAGGAGGTCCTCGGAGAACGGCAGACGGGCCTCGGCGCGGCCGTCCGCTGCGTCGGTCACCTCGATACCAAGCAGTTCGACGAATGGCGTCTGATTGAACAGCGACTCCATGTTTATATCCGTTACAGTACAGTGCGACGGATAAGCCTCCCCGAACGGTCGACAACTGAACAGGCGTGGTCGGCGACCGACAGGCTAGTGCGTGATACTCTGCATCGACAGCAGGTGTTCGGCGGCGTCCTCGACGGCGTCCATCGCGGCGTCGAGCGCCAGCAGGAGTTCGCGAACGACGAGCGCGTCGGCCGTCTCGTGGTCGGCAAACACAGCGTCGAGCGCGTCGTACTTGAAAGAGTCACAGGTTGTCTCCAGTTCGACGATCGTCTCGACCTCGTCGGCGACGACGATGGGGTCCCCCGACGTAACCAGGTTCTCGACGTAGGCGTCCGCGAGGTCGGCGAGGATGACCGTTCCCTCGACGACGAGTTCGCTCATCTCCCGGAATGCATCCCGCGTCTCCGTAGTCAGCGACGGGTGCATCGTCGCCAGTTCGCGGGCGAACCGCTCGCTCCGATTGGGCACGGCGTCGAGACGGCCGTAGAGACGCACGACATCGTCGGCGCGGAGATACACGTCCGTGTAGTTCGGCGGGAGCGACTCACCCAGAAGCGTGCTCAGTTCCCGCAGCGTCGCGTCACACTCTGATTCCTGTGTGTTCAGGCGATCGACCGTTGCGACGAACGCATCAGGGTTCTCACCGTAGGCGTCGACGATATCGGGGAGATGTGCCGTCGTCGCTTCGACCTGGTTCAGGTAGGTATCCGTCCGCGAGCGAATCTCGTCTGCGAACGCGCCGGTGACAGTTACCATCGGTCGAGTGGAACTGCCGTCACTCCCAAAGGGTTACTAAGAGTGCTATATATTGGTCGTGAGTACGGGGGACATCTCGGGACTGGACGCAACCCCAGAGCCAAGCCGACAGCCCGGCAGGCCGAAGCCGCGGTGGGGGCCGACCGCCGGCAGGTGGACACACAACAGGCACTGGGTGGAAGTCAGTGAATACAGGTGAACCGGCGGGCCGGTATCCCCGTGTTCCCAATCGGACGCAAGAGGCAAAACAGCAACCATAGTGCCCAATATTGCGCCGAGATAATGTATTATTCAGACACTAATTCCCCAATTCAGTTTCTGAATATTATTTTCTGCAAGCATCGCAGTGCCGGCGGCGGGTGCCCCGTGGCGTATTACTGCCCTCGCACAGTTCGGGACCGCCCTCAGACCACCTCGAATTCGATCGCCGCGCCCTGCCGCGACCATCTGTTTCGACTCGGGTCCGCGCTGCGGACCACTCATCCAAAAAGCTGGGACAAAAAACGCCCCCTCGCACGGCTCGGGGCCGCCCTCACGCTAGCTCGAATTCGATCGCCGCACCTTGCCCGAAGCCGACACACTCGGTGGCGAGTCCCAGTTCCGCGTCGCGCCGTTGCATCTCGTGCAAGAGCGTCACGGGCAGGCGCGCACCCGACGCGCCCAGCGGGTGCCCGAGCGCGATTGCGCCGCCGTTGACGTTGAAGATGTCGTCGTCAAAGCCGAGTTCGTCCCGGCAGTACAGCGTCTGTGAGGCAAAGGCTTCGTTCAGCTCCACGAGGTCGTACTCGTCGGTCTCTCGCCCCGTGCGCTCACAGAGCTGGCGGACGGCCGGGACCGGGCCGACACCCATGATAGTCGGGTCGACGCCCGCGACCTGGTGGTTGCCGACCTCGGCCATGATATCGAGGCCGTGGTCCTCCGCGTACGACCGACTCGTCACAGCGAGGGCCGATGCGCCGTCGGTCGTCTGAGAGGCGTTGCCCGGCGTGACCGTCCCCTCGGATTTGAACACCGTGGGCAGACTGGCCATCTTCTCCATGCTGGTGTCGTAGCGGATACCCTCGTCTTTCTCGACGGTTCCGTCCTCGGTCTCGATGGGGACGATCTCCTCGGCGAAGTCACCGGATTCGGTGGCGTCGGCGGCCCGGTCGTGACTCCGGAGGGCGTACTCGTCCTGGGCCTCCCGGGAGATGTCGAACTTCTCGGCGACCTTCTCGGCGGTCATCCCCATCTGGAGTTCGCCGACGTTGTAATACTCGTTCAGGCGAGGATGAACCTTGTGTGTATTCTCGCCCATCTTGACGCGTGACATCGATTCGACGCCGCCGGCGATGAGCACGTCGCGTTGCCCGGCGGCGATGGCGTCGGCCGCACGCATCACCGATTCGGCGGAAGACGCACACCACCGGTTGATGGTACTCGCGGGAACGGATTCGCCCAAGTTGGACATCAGCGCAATAACGCGTGCGACGTTGTTGCCCTGTTCGTCGCGCTGCTGGGCACAGCCCCACAGCAGGTCGTCGACGTCTTCACCGGCGAGTCCGGTGCTGTCGAGAATTTCGTCGATCAGTGGGATCGAGAGGTCTTCGCTGCGTACGTCGGCGAACGCGCCGTCTTCCTTGCCAAGCGGTGTCCGCAGTGCTTCGACGATGACTGGTTGTGCCATGGTCCCGACAACGACCGCCTGCCTGTTAAACGCTCACAAACGGTGAGCGAGAGAACTGGAGTTTCCGCCACCCATCGATAAGGCAGATGGGGACGTCCCTCTCTGTATGAGCGATCCAGACGTCGTCGTGCTCCGGAAGAGCGTCCACGGACGACCAATCGAAGCGTACGCCGAGACACTCCGCGAACGGCTGCCGGACAGAGACGTCCGGCTGGCACAGACGCCCGAACAGGAACGGGAACTGGTCGCGTCTGCACCGGTCGTAACGGGATTTCGGATGGACGAGGGGTTGCTGGACGCAGCCACGGAACTGGAGCTCTTTGCCTGTCTGTTCGCCGGGACCGGTCACCTCCCGCTGACCGCCTTCGAGGAGCGAGACATCGCTGTCACGAACGCGTCGGGTGTCCACGGCCCGAACATCGCGGAGTACGTCGTCGGGGCGATGCTCAGCTTCGCTCGTGGACTTCACCAGGGGTGGCAACAGACACAGCGCCGCGAGTGGCGACACTACCAGACGCGGGAACTCAAGGGCAGCACCGTGACGGTCGTCGGACTGGGCGCCATCGGTGAGACGGTCGTCGACCGCCTCGATCCGTTCGGCGTCGAGACGGTCGGCGTTCGCTACACGCCCGAGAAGGGCGGGCCGACCGACGAGGTCCTCGGGTTCGACGAGATACACGAGGCGTGTGCCCGGACGGACTATCTGGTGTTGGCCTGCCCGCTGACCGACGCGACGGAACGTCTCGTCGACGAGTCAGTGTTCGAGACGCTCCCGTCCGAATCGGTGCTGGTCAACGTCGCACGCGGCCCCGTCGTCGACACGGACGCCCTCGTTTCCGCCCTCCGCAGCAACGACATCCGCGGGGCCGCACTGGACGTGACCGACCCCGAACCGCTACCGGAAGACCACCCGCTGTGGACGCTGTCGAACGTCCTCGTCACGCCGCACAACTCCGGAGACACACCGCAGTACTACGAACGCGTCGCGGACATCCTGACGGAGAACCTCGACCGACGGGACCGCGGCGAGCAACTGCGGAATCGCGCGGTCTGAGACGGCGGGCAGCGAGCGGCAACGGCCGAACGCCGGTGGGTGACCCGGGTACTGACCGGCAATTCGAGGCACTTATGACGATTGCGTGGCAACGTTTGTGGGAATGAACGACCCGGAGTTAGCCGTCGTCGAGTTCGTGTTGACGGCCAACGTCTACAGCGAAGACAAGACACTGGAGCCGGACGACCTGCCGCCGTCGTATCGCGCCGTGTTCTACAGCGACGGACGAATCGAGCGACCACTCACCCCGACGATGGAGACGGCCGCCGAGGCGACGGGCGTCGACGAGCCCTGGAACGTCATCTCGGGACTAATGTTCACCGACAAGGACGACTTCGACGGTTCGCTCACCTTCACCGACCGCGAGATGGCCGAAGAGTGGTTCCACGACCGCGCGACCACCAGCGACATCCAGGACAATCCCGTCATCGCCAAGCACTTCGAAAGCGAAATTGAGGGGGCAGATTACGAGAGTGCCCGGCGGCAGAACCGACCCTCCCGAGCCGACCGCGCAGTCATCGACGACCTCCTCTCGGAGTACTTCGACGAGGACGAGGAGGGAGAGATGCTCGACCTCGTGGACGTTCGCGCGCCCTCGGAGATCGAGATGACCCTCGACGATATCGTCCTCACAGCGGACCAGGAAAACGAGATTCTCAAGATCGTCAAGGCCATCGAACACCGCGAGTACCTCGCCTCCATCGGCCTCCGTGAAATCGGGAAGCTCCTGTTCGTCGGCCCGCCGGGGACGGGGAAGACGACGGTGGCTCGCGCGCTCGCACGCAAACTCGACCTCCCCTTCGTCGAGGTCAAACTCTCGATGATCACCAGTCAGTATCTCGGCGAAACCGCCAAGAACGTCGAGAAGACCTTCGAGGTGGCAAAGCGCCTCTCGCCGTGTATCCTCTTTATCGACGAGTTCGACTTCGTCGCCAAGACCCGGTCGAGCGACGAACACGCCGCCATCAAGCGCGCGGTCAACACGCTCCTGAAGAGCATCGACGAAGTCTCGCTCGTGCAGGACGAGGTGCTCCTCATCGGCGCGACCAACCACCCCGACCAGCTGGACGCCGCCGCGTGGCGACGTTTCGACGAAATCGTCAACTTCCCCAAACCCGACCGCAACATGCGCTCGGACATCCTCGAGATCGTCACCCGCGAGATGGACATCCTCGATTTCGACCCCGGTGCGCTGGCAGAGATTACCGAGGGGCTGACCGGCAGCGACCTCCGACTGGTGCTCCGGGAAGCGGTGCTCGACGCGCTGACCGAGGAGCGGACGACGCTGACCCAGCAGGACCTCAGGGACGCCGTCGAGGACTTCGAAGAGCGTGACACGCTGAAGAACATGGACATGATAGAGGGAGACCACGACGCGCTGGTCGCTGGCGGTGACCTCGGTGGCGGCAGCGACGGTCACGACCACGACCACTGACTGGACACGCCGTCGACGAGTTTCAGAACGTGACGATTTCGTAGTCGTCGTCGACCAGCGAGCGGATGCTCGGGTGGCCGTCGTTGGCTGAGAGGCGATCGAGATCCGCCGACAGGACGGCGTTGTCGACGCCGTGGGCGCTCGCGCAGTACTCACAGACGGCCACCACGTCCCGGACGACAGTGTAGAGGTCGTGGTACTCGTACTCCGCGGATTCGAGAATCGGAATCCACTGGGTGCCGGCTCCGTCGAAGATGAGCCTGACCTCGTCACCGGCCTCGATGAACTCCCTCGCGGCGACCATCGCGTTGATGACGCGTCCGGCATCCGAGGAGTCGTCGGTTCCCGCGTACACGACGAGTGCGGCCTTCGCCATATCATTCCCAGGGACTGGCCCAACAAATAACCGCCGTCCCCGGCCGATTTCGAGTCGGACCATTTAGGCGCTGTCGGCCCCACCCCCCGACGTGATGGAGGTCACACTACTCGGGACGGGCGACACCACGGGGACGCCGACGGTCGGCTGTGACTGTGAGACGTGTACCGAGGCCAAAAACCGGAACGTCGAGCGCACTCGCTTTTCCGTCCACGTCCACAACGAACGGACCGGCGAGTCGCTGCTGGTCGATGCCAGCCCCGACTTTCGCCAGCAGTTCCTCCGCGAGGATCTCCCGGCCCCCGACGCCGTTATCATCACCCACATTCACTTCGACCACCTCCACGGTCTGGGCAACGTCTTCCGGCTGACCCGGTCGCTACCGGTCCACGCCACAAACCGGACCGACCCAAAGACGGGCGAAAGCGTCGCCGAGACGGTTCAGCGACAGTACGACTACCTCGCCGCACTCGACGTATCTGGCGAGACGCCACTGGAGTCGTTCGAGGCAGCGGGGTTCGACTGCCGGCTCGTTCCCGTCGACCACCCGCCACTGGTCTGTTACGGGCTCGTCGTCGAAGACCCAGAGACTGGCGCGAAGCTGTCGATTAGCGGCGACACAACCTACGACATCCCGGACGTCTCGCGGGACGCACTCCGCAATCCGGACCTGCTGATTGCGGACGGCATCGTCCACGCCGGCTTTTGCGAACAGCACTCGCTGGGCGGCAAGCATCACGACAGCGATGGGGTCCCGCGGACGTTCGGGACGAAACACATGACCTTCGAGGGCGCGCGTGCGCTCGCGGCCAATCTGGATGCCGACCGCCATCGGCTGGTCCACGTCTCGCATTTCACGCCGCCCGAACGGGCCTTCGACGCGGACCTGGCCGTCGACGGCGAGCGGTTCCAGCTGTGAGCGCGAGACCGACAGGGGTTTTGGTCGCCCCTGATACGCACCGATATGGAAAAGACGCGGCTGAAACGATTGTTGCTGACAGCGACGGTTGCACTGTTGGTTGCGACGGCGGGTTGTAGCAGCCTCACTGGTGGCAACGGCGCCAACGACGGAAACGGCGACGGTGCCAGCGGGTCGGGCTACGACGTGGCCGGGGCCGACCTCGACGGGCAGACGCTGACGGACGCGACGAGCGATAGCGTCGAGAGCGCGGGCTCGTTTACCGTCGAAACGACCACGACGTTCACGACAAGTCAGGGCGGCGAAGAACAGACCTCGACGAGTGAGTCGACCCTTCGAGTCAACCTCGACGACGACCGCGGCATCCGGAACCAGACACAGACCGTCGATAGCGGTGACGGGGCCCAGGAGCAGTCCACCGTCGTCTATACGGACGGCAGTACCTCCTACCGCAAGCAGACCGCCCAGGGCGAGACCTCCTACGACCAGCAGGACGGTGAGCCACAGAGCTTCGGCGGCATTCAGCCGGTCAACACCGCCGCCTTCGCACAGAACTACACCGGAATCGTCGACGGCTTTGCCTGGGAACAGTCCGGGAGTAGCGAAGTCGACGGCGACGCAGTCACCGAGTATTCGCTGACCGGCGAGCCCGACAGAGATACCCTCGGACTCGGCGAGAACGCGACCATCGAGGACGCGAGCGGCACGCTGTACGTCGACAGTGACGGTGCCGTCAGGCAGGTAGACATCGCGTACACGGTCACCACCCAACAGGGGACGACGAGCATCGACGCGACGACGAACCTCTCGAATGTCGGCTCGACGAGCGTCGAGGAGCCCGGCTGGCTCTCAGAGGCGAGCTGAACCGAGCCGAGAGCCGATACACCCACATTGGTTTGGGACGAACGATTTTCCAATGGGACCCGTCCCACAGTGCATGGGCGACTGTGACGACATCATTGAACAGCATCTTGTACTGGCACTGAGCATCATCGTCGCGGTCGGAGCCGCCGCCTACGCGGTCATTTCCTTCGTGATGCGCCAGACGGTCGACCCCGTCGAAGTCGGGCTGTTCGCCGTCGTCTTCGCAGTGGTCTATCTCGTCTTTGCCTTCTACTCCGACACCATCGAATCGCTCGTCGGGTCGAACTAGTCGTCGACGTAGCGGTCCAGCCCGCTCTGGCGGCGTTTTCGACCAGCGGGGTCCGGCTCCCACGGCGTCCGCGCCGCGCGGAGGCCGTCGATGTTCTGGTCTGGTGCGTCGGTCGGGTCGTGACCCCCACAGGCGGGCCCACAGTCGGTCGCTGGCCGGACGACGCGCTCCTTGTACGGACAGTACGGCAGCCCGTCGTCGTCGGGCGCGACGCGAGCGCAGTCCGGGAAATCGAACGTTCGCCAGCCCTTGCCGTAGGCGCGTTCGGCGACCCGACAGCGTGCGCGTGCCTTCTCCGCGGCGGTCGCGACCCTGATTTCGGTTCGCGCACTGGTTCGCTCGACGATTTCGATGCCGGCCTCGTCTGTCGGCAGCGGCTCAGCCTCTCGAATTACGGTCCGCTCGCCGGACTCGGGGTCGAATCGCCAGACGCCGACAGCCTCTGGAATCCGATTCAGATGCGCGCCGGTGACGTGGGATTCCGTTGCGAGGACGACTTCGTCGACGAGCGCGAGTGTCACGTCGGTCAGCAGTTGCGTTTCGAGCGCGCCGGGCCGACCGAGGTCGGGTTTGTTCTCGATGCCGACGATGCGGTCGAACCAGTCGTCGGGGTAGCGGGTCGTCTGGCGGACGTACGTGCGGCCGGAGCGGCGCTCGCGTTCGAAAAACCCCACGTCGACGGCCCACTCGACGAGCGAGCGCGCGCGGTCGGGATGACAGTCGAAGGCATCCTTCCAGAAGCGGGCCGAGCCGGGACCGACGTCGCTCTCGATCGCCGGCAGCGGGATGCGCTCGCTGGTGATGGCGGCCCGCTCGTCGAAGCCCGGCCCGGGTTCGACGAGGAGCGTATCGAGGATGCGCCGGTCGTGGATCGCGGTGCCGAGCTGACGGCTGACGATGGCATCGCGTTCCCGTTCGAAGTGGGCACAGAGTGCCAGCTCGAAGGCGAACTCGGACACACCCCAGCGTAGACAGCGGTCGTATAAAAAGCCGTCAGAGCGTCCGTTCGCCGGCCTCGATGGTCGTCTCCAGCCAGTTTTCCTCGGGCGGGAGCGGACAGGAGAACGTCTCGCTGTAGGCGCAGAACGGGGAGTAGGCGATGTTGAAATCGATGGTGACCGCGTCCCCGTCTTCGAGCGCGCGGTCGGGTTCCAGTTCCATGTAGCGACCGCCGTGGTAGGTCTGCTGGCCGGTCGTCTTGTCCCGGAAGGGGACGAAGATGGTGTCGTCTTCGGCAGGCTCCTGCTGGTAGCCCGCGAGTTCGTAGCTCTCGCCGTCGAGTTCGAACTCGAAGGTCACGACCCGGAGATAACGGACGGTGCGGTCGTCGCTGGTGTCCATCTCGACCGGTTCGGGGTCGTCGTGGGCGGTGACAGTCGTCTCGACACGATACGTCGGGTCGGGGTCGAAGTAGTCCAACCCCTCGAAGTCGTCGCGGTCTTCGGGCGGGATTGGCGACTGGCGGTGCTCGGAGAGAAAGCGGTCCTTCTCGGCGCGGTTCTCGCGGAGACGCTCGGCCCACGCGTCGGTCTCGGTCATAGCCACCCTAACAGAGCGGGGAGTATCAGTCCGGCGGCTGGCGAGCGGGGGCAGCAAAAAAGCGCAAACAGTAGGTTTATCACCGGCAGGGGGCGAACCTCTACCAGGATTACTGTCGAGATGACAGCGAACAAACAACCGGAGGTAAACATCGGGCTCGTCGGCCACGTCGACCACGGGAAGACCACCCTGGTCCAGGCGTTGAGTGGCCAGTGGACGGACCAGCACTCAGAGGAGATGAAACGCGGTATCTCCATCCGTCTTGGCTACGCCGACGCAACCTTCCGACACTGTCCGGATATGGACGAACCGGAGCGGTACACCGTCGACGAGGAGTGTCCGGACGGCTCAGAAAGTGAGCCGCTCCGGACGGTCTCCTTCGTGGACGCACCCGGCCACGAGACGCTCATGGCCACCATGCTGTCGGGTGCCGCCATCATGGACGGTGCCGTGCTCGTCATCTCGGCGAGCGAACCGGTACCACAGGCACAGACCGAAGAACACCTGATGGCGCTCGATATCATCGGCATCGAGAACATCGTCATCGCGCAGAACAAGGTCGACCTCGTCGACCGCGAGCAGGCCGAGGCGAACTACGAGCAGATTCAGGACTTCGTCGAAGGCACCGTCGCCGAAGGGGCACCCATCGTCCCCATCAGCGCCCAGCAGGAGGTCAACATGGACCTCCTCATGCACGCCATCGAAGAAGAGATTCCGACGCCGGACCGGGACCCCGACGCCGACGCCGAGATGCTCGTCGCGCGTTCCTTCGACATCAACCGCCCGGGCACGACCTGGGAGGAGCTCGCTGGCGGCGTCCTCGGCGGGTCGCTCGTCGCGGGCGAACTCGAACCCGACGACGACATCGAACTCAAACCCGGCCGGGAGGTCGAGGAAGGCGGCCAGACCGAGTGGCAACCCGTCGAGACCACCGTCCGGTCGCTGCAGGCAGGCGGCAACCCCGTCGAGACGGCGACACCAGGTGGACTGCTGGGTGTCGGGACGGGACTCGACCCCGCCATCACGAAGGGTGACGCGCTCGCGGGACAGGTCGCTGGCCCGCCGGGTACGCTGCCGCCGGTCCACGAGCAGTTCACGATGGACGTGGAACTGCTGGACCGCATCGTCGGCGCGGACGCAGAGGAAGAGGAGGTCGACGAGATCTCGACCGGCGAGCCGCTGATGCTCACCGTGGGCACGGCGACGACGGTCGGGTCGGTCACGAGCGCCCGCTCGGGCGAGTGTGAGGTGGCGCTGAAACGCCCCGTCTGTGCCGAGCCGGGCGTCAAAATCGCCATCAACCGCCGCGTCGGCGCGCGCTGGCGACTCATCGGCTTCGGGACGCTCCGGGAATGAGCGTCGTGCTGGACACGAACGCGCTGATGATGCCCGTCGAATGTAACGTCCGGGTGTTCGAGGAACTCGATAGGCTCCTCGGGTCGCCCGACTGCGTGACGCCACGGGCAGTCGTCGAGGAACTCACCAAACTCGCAGATGGTTCGAGCGAGGAGGCGACGGCGGCCAGCGTCGGGCTGGACCTCGTCGAGCGGTGTCGTGTCCAGGAGACGACAGCGGCGTACGCGGACGACGCAGTCATCGAGTTGGCACAGGCAGACGACGTGACACACGTCGTGACGAACGACAAACCCCTACAACAGCGTCTGCGCGACGCGGACGTATCAGTAATTAGTTTACGGGGGAAGAACAAACTCGGCATCACTAACTAATGTACAAACGGGTCACACTACGCGATACGGTCGAGGTTCCGCCCAAGCATCTGGCGGACGTGACGCCCGCCCTCGTCAAGAACCTGCTCCAGGACAAACTGGAGGGGCGCGTCGACGAGGACGTGGGGTCTGTGGTATCGGTCATCGAAGTCAAAGATATCGGCGACGGCGCGGTCCTGCCAGGGAAAGAGGGCGTCTACTTCGAAGCGGAGTTCGACGCGGTCACCTTCGACCCGCAGATGCAGGAAGTCGTCGACGGCGAGGTCGTCGAAGTGGTCAACTTCGGCGCCTTCGTCGGCATCGGTCCGGTCGACGGACTGTTACACGTCTCCCAGATTTCAGACGAGTATCTCGCCTACGACGAGGAGGGACAGGCGCTGGCCTCACGCGAATCCAACCGGACGCTGGGCGTCGGTGACGCCGTCCGGACGCGCATCGTCACCAAGAGCATCGACGAGCGCAACCCGCGGGACTCGAAGATCGGCCTCACCGCCAAACAGGTCGGACTGGGCAAACACGGCTGGCTGAAAGAAGAGCGCGAGAGTCGCCAGGCACAGGCGGAAGGTGAGTGAGCATGGCTGACAGACTCGTCTGCCGCGAGTGCCACCGCGTCCAGGAATCCGTCGAGACAGACTCCTGTCAGTCCTGTGGCTCCACCTCGCTGACCGAAGACTGGGCGGGCTACGTCGTTATTACCCATCCCGAGGAGAGCGAGATTGCCGCCGAGATGGGCGTCACGGAACCGGGGCAGTACGCACTGAAGGTACGGTAGTGTGACAGAGGCAGTCGTCGAACTCCAGCCGGCGTTGCGCCCGAAGCTCAAGGAGCCGATGGGCCCGATTTACACCGACACCGAAGAACTGCTGGCAACGGCCCAGCAACCGATTATCACCGTCGGCGACATGGTCACCTACCACCTGCTGCGGGCAGGTCGGATCCCCGACGTGGCCCTGGTCGACGAACACACCGAGCGCACGGCCGTCGAGGACAGCGTCGTCGACGCCTTCGAGGGATTCGACCGTGAGGTCACGGTGTCGAACCCGCCTGCCACGTTGACCGCGGAGTTACTGACGGCGCTCCGGACGGCGATCCAGCGAGCCGGCGAAGAGACGACGCTCATCGTCGTCGACGGCGAAGAAGACCTGGCGACGCTGCCGGCGCTAGTCGCCGCACCGACCGGTGCGAGCGTCGTCTACGGCCAACCCGGCGAGGGGATGGTCCACGTGGAAGTGACCCGGACGACGTCCGACCGTGCGCGGGACCTCCTCTCGCAGATGGACGGCGAGCCGCGACGCCTCTGGTCAGTGCTTTTGGACGAGTAGTGTAAAGATCGCGCGCGAGTTACTGCGGACGCGGGACGCTGATATTCTGCAGGTATCCACCGCACGTGCAGAGCCGTCCATCCGGGTCCTCGACGCGCGTTCCGCAGTCGAGACACTCGTAGATCGGTGCCTGCGACGGTGCCGGGTCTTCTTTTGTCATCTCTGTACGAGCTACGGTAACAGTACGCAATAAGCTTGTGATTATGTAACAAGTTGGCTCAAATCCGACGCAAAACGAGCACGTATCGAGTGAGTGAGCGGTGGACCTGCCGGTCGAAGGCGGCCTCGGTCGTCCAGCCGGCCTCGTGGGCTGGCTGTGCCCACGGCCGGTCGCCGACGATGACACACCGCGGAGCGACCCGGTGAGCCTCCTGCAGGGCGTCGAGAACGAGACTGTTTATTTCCCCCTCGATTTTCGACTGGCGGCCGTACGGGGCATCGAAGACAACGGCATCGACGGCGTCGTCGGCGACGGGGAGCGAGCGTGCGTCACCACGGACAACGTCCCACCCAGTGTCGAGACCAGCCGCGAGGTTCTGGTGGGTGCCCCGGACCATCTTCTCCTGTGCGTCGAGGCCGAGCGCGCGCGCGCCGACGAGGCCCGCTTCGAGCAAAATTCCGCCGGTGCCACACATCGGGTCCAGCACGGTCGCGCCCGGGCGCGCCCCGGCCATGTTGACGAGTGCGCGCGCCAGCAGCGGGTCCATGCTTCCGGGCTGGAAAAAGGGGCGGTCGGTTGGTCTGCGGTCGCCGAAGTCGCGGACGCTCTCGGTAACGAGCCACCCGACGGCGCAGGTCTCCTCGGTAAAGAGGACGCGGAGTTCGTTGTCGGGGTCGTCGAGGTCGACGGCGTGGCCGCGGTCGACGAGGACCTGTCCGAGTTCCCGCTCTGCTCGCTGGGTGTCGATATCGGTCCGACCCCGGACGTTTTCGGCGCGGACGGCGACGCTCCCGGTGCGCTGAATCGCGGTCGCCTCGAGCAGCGTGCGGGCGCTGTCCACATCAGGGTCGCACTGCCCGAGGAGTTCGCTCGCGGCGTGTGTGTACGCCAGAGTGCGAATCCGGTCGGTGACACCGCGTGCGGTCGCCAGCCCCGGCGCGAGGACGGTCACGTCAGAGGCAGCGCTCTCGGCCTCGAACGCCGCAAACTCGTCGTCCTGTCCGCCGAGTTCGAGTACGTACACATGCTGTCTGACGACGGCGTGCCTATCAGCGTATCGGTCAGCCACCTGCCCGCTCGCCCTGAAAACGCAGGCTCGACCCCGGCAAATGCCGGCAACATTCTCTTATAAATGCAGACATCGTCACCGTCAGGACAGTCGAACGTCAGGATTCTGACCGCTCTCTGATGCGGCGGTCGTGGCCATGCCACGAACCTTTATATGCTTTAAATACGACGTTTAAGTCGAGTCATGGTTGACCCAAAGGAGACCATCAACATCGAAAACGTCGTCGCCTCGACTGGAATCGGGCAGGAGCTCGACCTCCAGAGCGTGGCGATGGATCTTGAAGGGGCCGATTACGATCCGGAGCAGTTCCCCGGTCTCGTCTATCGGACACAGGAGCCCAAATCGGCGGCACTCATCTTCCGCTCGGGGAAAATCGTCTGTACCGGTGCAAAGAGCACCGACGACGTCCACGAGAGCCTCCGCATCGTCTTCGACAAGCTCCGCGAACTGAACATCGAGGTCGACGAGGAGCCGGAAATCATCGTCCAGAACATCGTCACCTCCGCGGACCTGGGCCGTAATCTCAATCTCAACGCCATCGCAATCGGGCTCGGACTGGAGAACATCGAGTACGAACCCGAGCAGTTCCCCGGTCTCGTCTACCGGCTGGACGACCCCGACGTGGTGGCGCTGCTGTTTGGCTCGGGCAAACTCGTCATCACCGGCGGAAAGAAGCCCGACGACGCGCGCGAAGCCGTCGACAAAATCGTCTCGCGTCTCGAAGACCTCGGCCTCCTGGAGTAAGCGACCCGTCTCTCTCCAGAACACAGCCTACAAGATAGCGCCAGCCCAAGCCAGCGTATGCTCCTCCAGTCTTCGGTGGACATCACGGGCGGTGGACTGCTCGCGCTTCTCGTCACCTTTCTGCTGGCGACGCTGTTTTACGCCGTCACGCTCCACCTGGCAGCCACCTTTTTTATCGGTGATGTGCCCAGCCAGCGCGCCGCCACCGTCGCACCCGTGCCCGCTCTCGTGAGTCTGCTTCTCCAGCAGTACGGCATCGGCAGCGGCATCGTCTCCCCCGGCGTCGGCGTCCTCATCACGATCGGTGCGACGCTGCTGGCTGACGCTATCGCCATCAGTTTCGTCTACCGCCTGAAGTGGTCCTCGGCGATTCCGCTCACGCTCCTCCATTTCACCTTCGCCGCCGTGCTCGGCATCGCACTCGGCAACCTCTTCGGGTTCATCTAATTTGCGAACAGACGGTTTCGTCGTTCGCTCCGTCTCAGACGACCAGCAGGGCCAGCGTGAACACCCCGCCAGTCGTGAGTACGCCGGCCGCGAGAAACAGCCAGTTCGCAGCCCTGTTT
This sequence comes from Salinibaculum salinum, assembly GCF_037645885.1. Taxonomy (NCBI): domain Archaea; kingdom Methanobacteriati; phylum Methanobacteriota; class Halobacteria; order Halobacteriales; family Haloarculaceae; genus Salinibaculum; species Salinibaculum salinum. The sequence continues at coordinate 29,828 of NZ_JBBENW010000002.1, forward strand.
TTCGCCAACACCAGATCGTAGGAGATGTGTCGACTCGAAAACGGCGTAAACGGTGTCACGCCCATCGGCGTGATAGAATCAGCGGCGATGTGCGAGCAGATCGTGACGAAGCCGACGAGAAAGCCAAACCCGGCGAGTGCTATCGCCGAAACGACACCCAGTCCCTCACCGAAAAGCAGCCCCGCCGTGCCGACAGCGAGGCCGACGAAGACGGCAAACCAGACGGTGTGGGTCGGTCCGCGGTGGTCGACGAACGGAATCCGGGTATCGAAGTCGGGTACCATCGCGAGCGCGACGGCGACGGCACCGCCGGCAAACGCCAGCGGCCGGAAGCCGGCGACAGCGACCACAAATCCGATGGGCGCGTACGCGAGCAGCGCCGCGCCGTAGTGACCCTTCTGGTACACACCGGTCGAAGGGACCGAGCGGTCTTAGGTTTCTCTGGTCACTGCCCAGTCACACCGGGTCGTGGTCGACGCGATATCGGCGGTCGCCGTCCTCGATAGTGGTCACGTCACTGGCCTCGTAGAAGCGAATCTCCCGTTCTTGCTTGGTTCGGACCGGAAAGTCGTAGTGGTCGGCGTCGTAGCGCAAGTCGTCATCGTCGGCCCGGCAATCGGCGACGAACTCGCGATGGCCGTCGAGGCGGTCCGCTATCACGGTCCGGGAGAGGTCGGGAACATCGCCGACGCGCTCGTCGAAGTGCGCCAGAAACTCCCTGTCGAGTTCGCATCCCACGGAGTTGCGGCCGGCGACCATCGCCGCGAGCGTCGTCGTCCCTGTCCCCCAGAAGGGATCCAGCACGGTATCGCCGTAGACGGAGTACATATTGATCAGCCGGTACGGGATCTCGAAGGGGTAGGCGGCCGCGCGGTCGCGCAACTCCTCGGCTGCGAGGTCCTGCACGCGGCCGCGCACGTCCGTCCAGAGATCGGTGAACCACCGATTTCGCTCCTCCCAGAAGAAGGCGCTCTCGTAGCGGTGGGCAGCGCCGGGTTCGAACGACCGCCGTGATCCCTTCCGAAAGACCAGCACGTACTCGTGTTCGAGCGTGACGTAGGCGTTGGGCGGAACCATTCCCGACCCCATAAACTTCGCCGCGCTGTTCGACGGTTTGTGCCAGAGCACGTCCGGCAGCGGGTCGAAACCCAGTCTCTCAAACGTGTCTGTGATGCGGGCGTGGTTCGGATAGACGCGGAAGCGACCGTCGACCTTCCGCGTGGCGTCGCCGACGTTGATGCAGGCGATGCCACCGGGGACGAGCACCCGGTCGAGTTCCGCCCACACCTCGTCGAGTGCGTCGTGCATCGCGTCGAAGGCCGCCTGTCCGTTCCCGGCAGCGAGCGCGCTGCCCGCATCGGGTGCGAGCGTCGCAAAGAGGTCGTCCCACATCTCTATCATCGGATAGGGCGGTGAGGTGACGACCAGTTCGACCGATTCGTCGGGAACGGAGAGGTCCCGGGCGTCGCCGATGGTGACCCGGTGCGTCGTTTCGAAGGCCCCGTCAGCAGATGGTGCGCTGTCGTCGTCGGCCATCACTCGACGAGGCGCTCAATTTCAGTCACGAGAATGTCGCTCGCGCCCATCTCCTTGAGGTCGCTGATGGTCTCGAAGACGCGGCTCTCCTCGACGACGGCGTGGACCGCGACCAGCTCACCGCCGGCGATGTCCATCACCGTCGGCCCACCCATCCCCGGAATCACGTCTTTCACGTCCTGTAGCTTCTCCTCCGGGACGTTCATCATCAGGTAGCGTTTGTCCTCCGCCGAGAGCACCGAGGCGAGTGCAGTGGTCACCTGCTCGACTTTCTCGTCGTCTTTCGTGTCGGGACGGGCAAAGAGACGGACGGAAGAACTCAGCACTTCGTCGACGATGCCCAGTCTGTTCATCCGCAGCGTCGTTCCGGTGGAGGTGATGTCGACGATAGCGTCGGCGATATCGACGTGTGGCGTGAGTTCCGTCGCGCCAGAGACTTCCGCGATGTCCACGTCGACAGCTTTGTCCGCAAAATAATTACGGGTGATGTTCGGGAACTCGGTCGCGACGGTACCGCCGTCGAGGTCGGCAACCGTTTCGATATCACCCTCCTCCGGTGCGGCCAGCACGAGTCGGCAGGAGCCGTAGCCGAGGTCGAGTAAATCCACGAGGCCGGTTTCCGATTCCTGTTCCTGGTCGTAGCCGGTGATACCGATGTCGGCGGCCCCGTCGGCGACGTACTCGGGGATGTCTGCGGCACGAGCGAAGAGGACGGTCACGTCGGGGTCGACGGTGTCAGCGTAGAGTTTGCGGTCGGCCCCGTCGACGAGGTGGAGGCCGGCACGCTCCAGCAGATCGAGTGTCGGGTCGTGGAGACGGCCCTTGTTGGGCACGGCAATGCGCATACTGGCAGGTCACACTCGGCGGGCAACTGTCTTTCCCTCTCTCGGCAGGACTCAATCTGTCCCAGTCGTCCGCTCGCGCCCACCCTCGCGCGCGGGCAAGAACAGATAGACGACGCCAGCCAGTGCCGACAACCCGGCCAGCAGGAAGAACGCCTCCGCGAAGAGCGCGCGATCTGCCATCGCTCCCACAACCGTCGAACCGAACGCGCCGACAGTGAAGAAGCCAGTCCGAAGTAACCCCCACGCAGTCCCGCGAACTGCCGTCGGGAGCAGCGAGACGATGTAGGAGTTTGTCACCGGTCCCATCGAGAGACGGACGCCGAGACAGACCGCCAAAACAGCGAGAACCAGCGTCCCAGAGGCGAAGGGCAACGCGACTAGCGGGACGACGCCGGAGAAGGCGACGGCGGCGAGGACAGGACCGTGCCCGTAGCGGTCCGCGAGTCCGCCCCCGACCGACTGCCAGACGGCACCCGACACGAACAGCAGGCCAAAGAGCAGACCAGCGGTCCCCGCCGAAAGGTGCTTGACATTGACGAGGTAGGTCGTAAAGAAGGCAGTCAGCCCCTGAAAAATAAAGAGCATCAGCGTCACGCCGAGAACGGCGAGGCCGATGCGGCGCGTCCGGATTGCATCGGCGACTGCTGCGGCGACGGCGCGGACACTCTCCGTGCCGCCGTCGGTCGCCGGGACCGCGCCAGCCGACTGCCCGCCGGGAACGACCCGCCAGAGCGCGAGTGCAGCCACCAGAAAGCCGGGTATCGTAATGGCGATAGCCGTCCGCCAGCCAGCGACCGCGGCGACGACCGTCGCAATCGCCGGCAGGAGCGCCGCGCCGAGACTCCCTGCTGCCAGCACGCCGCCGAAGGCGAGCCCATCGCGGTCGGGAAAGGTTCGCGAGAGGACGATTCCGCGGGGTGGGCCGTACAGCCCCGTCCCGAAGCCGAAGGCGGCCGTCGCCGCGAGGAACACACCAAACGTTGGTGAGAACGCGTAGCCGACCAGTCCGGCCGCGCCGACAAGAACGCTGGCGACCAGCAGGCGACGCTCACCGAGGCGGTCGACGAGTGCGCCAGCGGGAAACTGCATCATAGCGTAGGTAACCCACAGCAACGTAATGGCCCCGCCAGCGGTGGCGTTCGAGACCGAGAAATCCTGGGTGATAGACGGCAGGAGTGCGGGGACAACAAAGCGCAGTCCGAGGACGAAAAACCAGCCAGCAGCAACCGCGAGGAGCGTCCAGCCGCGGCCGTCGCCGTGAACGTCCTGAAGCGTCTCCCGGAGAGTTGCGAGTGTCGAACGAACGGTGGATGACACTACCGAGAGAAGGGGACCGACGGGAAAGACGCTGACGCTCTCAATCCGAGGATTGACACTCCCCGGCGGCAAACGCCGCGGTATGAGTTCACTTCTCGTCACCGGCGGGCGCGTCCTCCGACCGGACGCGACCGTCGACAGGGCCGACGTACTCGTCGACCAGGACGCCGGCACAATCGAGGCCGTTGGGACGGACATCGCGTCCAGCGCGGCCGACACGCTCGACGCCGACGGCGACCTCGTCATCCCCGGCCTCGTCAACGCCCACACCCACGTCGCGATGACGCTGTTTCGCGGTCACGCCGACGACAAACCGCTCGACGCGTGGCTACAGGAGGACATCTGGCCGGTCGAGGCGGAACTGAAGGCCGAGGACGTTGCCGCCGGCGCTCGTCTCGGCATCGCCGAGATGATTCGCTCGGGGACGACCGCCTTCGCCGATATGTACTTTTTCATGCCCGAAGTCGCCGACGTGGTCGCCGAGACGGGCGTTCGCGCCCGTCTGGGTCACGGCTGTATCTCCGTGGGCAAGGACGACGAGAGCGCCCGCGCGGACTTCCGGGAGGGCATCGACTTCGCCCGGGAGTACGACGGCACGGCAGACGGCCGCGTTGAGACGATGTTCACGCCACACTCGCTGACGACGGTGTTCGAGGACCACTTTGACGAGTTCGTCCCCGAAGCGAAGGCGGCCGGCGTCCCGATTCACTTCCACGCCAACGAGACGACCGACGAGGTCGACCCCATCGTCGAGGAACGCGACCGCCGACCGCTCGACTGGGCCGACGAACTGGGGCTCCTGGCCGATGATTCCTTCATCGCCCACGGTGTCCACGTCGACCGCTCGGAGATGGCGTTGCTCGCCGATCGCGGCACAGCCGTCGTCCACTGCCCAGCCTCGAACATGAAACTCGCCAGCGGGATGGCACCCGTCCAGGAACTGCTCGACGCCGGCGTGACTGTCGGCCTCGGGACGGACGGTGCGGCCTCGAACAACGACCTCGACATGTTCGACGAGATGCGCGACGCCGCGATGCTGGGCAAACTCGCCGCCGACGACGCCAGCGCCGTCGACGCGGCGACGACCGTCGAGATCGCGACGCAGGGCAGCGCCGACGCCATCGGTATCGACAGCGGGCGTATCGAAAAGGGTGCGAACGCCGACCTCGCCGTCGTTGATTTGGACGCGCCCCATCTGACGCCACAGCACGATCTCGTGAGCCATCTCGCGTACGCCGCCAGCGGGAGCGACGTTCGCCACACCGTCTGTGACGGCCAGGTGCTGATGCGAGACCGCGAGCTGACGACTATCGACGAAGCGGCCGCGCTCGAACAGGCACAAGAGCGTGCGCAGGCACTCGTCGCGCGGGCGGAGTGACTACTCCCCGACAGTGCGCCCGGTGACTGCTTCGAGGTGTTTCAGCAGTGCCATCATGTCCTCCCCGCCGTGACCGAGCGCGCGTGTAGCGCTCGCAGCCTCGCGGGTCGCCGCCGTCGCCGGCAGGGGCACCTCCGTCTCGCCGGCCGCGTCGAGAGCGAGATTCAGGTCCTTGAACAGCAGGTCGACCGGAAACTGCGGCGTGAAGTCACGCTCACGGACGACTGGCCCCTTGTAGTCGTACAGCGGCGCACCGAGGACGCCGCCCTGAATCACGTCGAGCACCTCCTCCAGCGGCAGGTCTTGCCCATCGGCGAAGGCCAGCGCCTCCGCGAACCCCTCCATCAGCACACCGAGCATGAGGTTCGTCGTGAGTTTCATGCTCGTTCCATCGCCGACGCCGCCGACGTGACGGACGTCGCCGAACACCGAGAGGAGCGACTTCGTTTCGGCGAAAATATCCTCGTCGGCTCCCGCAAGTACCAGCAAGTCGCCAGACTCCGCAGGGCCGATGGTCCCGAGAACAGGCGCATCGACGTAGGCTCCGCCCGCCTCACGAACGGCCGCAGCCACCTCTTCAGTCGCCCCCTGGGAGACGGTAGAGGCGTCGACGACGACAGTTCCCTCGCGGAGTCCCGCCAGAACGCCGTCCTCGCCGAGTGTGACCGCTCGAAGCGCCTCGGGCCCAGTGAGCATCGTGACAATGGCCTCCGAATCTGCTGCGAGTGCGGCCGGTGTGTCGTACGTGCGGACGCCAGCGTCCGCAAACGGGTCCATCCTGGAGGCAGTGCGGTTGTAGACCCCGAGGTCGTATTCGTCGGCAACGTGCCACGCCATCGGTTCGCCCATCGCGCCAAGTCCGATGAAGCCAATTTGCTCCATGGACGGCCGTTCGAACGCGACTCAATAATGCGTTCCGCCGCGGACGGCTGTTAAACGACGAGTTCTGTTTCTAAACCGTATAGCCGATTCTGAGCGAGTCTGAGCTGGCGTGAACGACTGGTAAACAGCCTGAACCACGTGTGGGGTTTAGTGGGAAGTAAGCTGCACAGAAGAACAAGCATGACGCGCAAACTGTGTGCACTGGTGTTGGCGACGCTGCTACTGTGTGCGACGCCGCTGGCAGGGGTAGCGGCGGCCGGAGACGCAGGAAACACGGCTGGCAATACCACGGAGGAGACTGCCGGAAACGACTCGACAACTGATGATTCGACCACGGACGACGAGACGGCCGGGAACGACTCGGTCGGCAACGAGACTGACAGCGGGTCACTCCCGTTCGGCCTGCAGGTCTCTTCGTTCGTCGACGATGCAAAAGAGAACGAAAGCGGGCCGCTCGGACCGCTCGTCGCGTCGTTCGTCGTCTCGAACAACCCCGGCAACGCGCCCGACCACGCCGGTCCGCCGTCCTGGGTCGTCGGTGGTGACGACGCAGACGAGAACGAAACCGATGACCGCGGCCCACCGGAAGACGTGGGTCCGAACGGCACGCAGGGACCGCCTGACGATGCTGGACCCAGCGGACCCGAAAGTGGTGGTCCGCCCGCTGATGCTGGCCCTGACGACGACAAACAGGGGCCACCGGCCGATGCCGGTCCCGGCAATGACGAAGCAGAGGATGCCGAGGAAATCGACGAAGAAAGTGAAAGCGACGACGATGATGAAGATGAGGAAGACAACGACGATGACGACCGCCACGGTCCCCCGGATCACGCAGGGCAGTCCTGAGTCACCGACGCGTTCGGTGGACTGAATAGCCGACTGCTGTCCCCGCTTCGGTAGGGTTTTTTGATCGCTCCCCCATCTACTGGGTATGACATCCCCTATCCGCGAGCAACTCGACGACCCCGCCGACGCCGTCGAGTCCGGCCAGCGCAAGATGGAGTGGGCACGCCAGCATATGCCCATCATGGCCGCCCTGCGCGAGGAGTTCGAAGCCGACCAACCGTTTGCCGGCCAGCGAATCGGCATGGCGATGCACGTCGAAGCCAAGACCGCAATTCTCGCCGAGGTGCTCGCCGCCGGTGGCGCGGAAGTCGCCATCACCGGCTGCAACCCGCTCTCGACACACGACGACGTGAGCGCCGCGCTCGACGCCGTCGACGGCGTCACCTCCTACGCCCGCCGCGCTGTCGACGACGAGGAGTACTACGCCGCCATCGAGGCGGTCATCGAACACGAACCCACCATCACCGTCGACGACGGGATGGACCTCGTCGCCGCCATCCACGAGGACTACCCCGAACTCATCGACTCCATCGTCGGTGGAGCCGAAGAGACGACGACGGGCGTCCACCGCCTGCGCGCGATGGACGAGGACGGCGCGCTCGAGTACCCGATGTTCGCCGTCAACGACACCCCGATGAAGCGCCTGTTCGACAACGTCCACGGCACCGGCGAGTCCTCGCTTGCCTCCATCGCCATGACGACGAACCTCTCGTGGGCCGGCAAGACCGTCGTCGTCGCCGGCTACGGCCACTGTGGCAAGGGTGTCGCGAAGAAAGCGAGCGGCCAGAACGCCGACGTGGTCGTCACGGAAATCGAACCCCGTCGCGCGCTCGAAGCCCACATGGAGGGCTACGACGTGCTGCCGATGGCCGAAGCCGCCGAGGAGGGCGACGTGTTCATCACCACGACCGGCAACCGCGATATCATCGTCGACGAGCACTTCGACGCCATGCAGGACGGCGTGTTGCTGGCGAACGCCGGCCACTTCGACGTGGAAATCGACCTCGACGCGCTCTCCGATAGGGCAGTCGACACGTACGAGGCACGCGACGGCGTCCAGGCCTACGAGATGGCAGACGGGCGTCGGCTGAACGTCCTCGCGGAGGGGCGACTCGTCAACCTCGCGACGCCCATCGCGCTGGGTCATCCGGTCGAAGTGATGGACCAGAGTTTCGGCGTGCAGGCGGTCAGCGTTCGAGAACTCGTCGAGAACGGCGACGACTACGAACCAGGCGTCCATGACGTGCCCGACGAACTCGACAAGGAAGTCGCGGAAATCAAACTCGACGCCGAGGGCGTCGCCTACGACGACCTGACCGACGACCAGCGCGAGTACATGGAGAGCTGGCAGCACGGAACGTAGCGCCGGCTATCCGCGCAGAACTGTCGGCTGGGACCACAGAAATTACAGGACCGTCCGAGAGACGTTGAGTATGGAGTCCGTCTCCGCAGGCGACGCCGAGATTCCCGCACTCGGCGTCGGCACCTTCGAGCTCTCCGGCGTAGAGTGTCGACGCACAGTCGAGACAGCTCTCGAACTCGGCTATCGACACGTCGACACTGCCGAATACTACGACAACGAGACAGCAGTCGGTGCTGGCATCGAGCGCGCGCCGGTCGACCGGGACGAGGTTTTCCTGACGACGAAGGTCTGGCGCTCGAATCTCGCGGCAGAGGACGTCCGGCCGGCAGTCGAAGCCAGTCTCGACCGGTTGGGCGTCGACTACGTCGACCTGCTGTTGATTCACTGGCCACACCCGCGAGTCCCCGTCTCGGAGACACTCTCTGTGATGGAAGATCTGTGCGACGACGGGCTCGTGAACCATCTCGGCGTGAGCAACTTCACCCGGTCGCAACTCACGGAGGCGATAGATATTGCCGATGTACCACTCGTCACCGACCAGGTGCTGTATCACCCGCTCACCGACCAGCGTGCTCTCCAGCAGTTCTGTGTGGATGCGAACGTGGCGCTGACCGCCTACAGCCCGCTCGCACGGGGTGCCGTCGTCGGTCGCGAGGAACTGAGCCAGATTGGGCAGCGCTACGAGAAGACGGCAGCACAGGTCGCCATCCGCTGGCTCGTCCAGCAGGAACAGGTCATGGCGATTCCTCGCTCGACCAGCCGCGATCACCTCGCGCAGAACCTCGCGGTCTTCGACTTCGAGCTGACCGATGAAGAGATGACGCGCATCCACGAGTTGCGCGGCGGACTCCGTATCCGACTGGAAAACAAGTTGCCGAAGCTGATGCGGTCGTTACCAATATAATCGACGTGCGTCAGCGGAACCACAACTAGCCGACACAGTACTGCATCGAGACGCGAGGCGACACCCGACAGCGGCAGCGCCGCGCTACTCGACGGGCGTGGGTTCTCGAGAGAGTTCTCCTCTCGCCTCGCGGCCGCTGCTGCCGTTCTCGTTGACGATGAAAACGTCGCCGTCACTGATTTCAATGTCGATGAGCGTCTGGACCGAGTGGTCGATACCGGCGAGTTCGTTCTCGCCGTTGACCTTCCGGATAGCGATGACGATGTCGGCGATGTCCGCGCCGATATCGTCGAGCGCTTCGACGATGGCCCGCATCGTGCCACCGGTGGAGATGAGGTCGTCCACCAGAAGGATGCGGTCGCCGGCAGCCACGTCGTTGATGTACATCTCGCCCTCCGAGTAGCCCGTGGATTTGGACAGGGAGACCTCGCCGTCGAGACCGTACTCGCGCTTGCGGATGACGACGAGCGGGATGTCGGTCATCATCGAGAGGGCCGTCGAGATGTGGATGCCCATCGCTTCGGGTGTGACGATCTTGTCGACGTTCTCGAGTTCTGCCGCGCGCATGATGCGGACGACCGTCTCACGGAGGAGTTTCGGGTCGAGCGCCGGAACGCAGTTGCTGAGCGGGTGAACGAGATAGGAATAGCCGTCCTTGTCGACGAGCGGTGCCGCCTCGATTGACTCGCGAAGTCGATGCATGTTGTGGCCTCTGTGTTCAGCCTCAAAGTAGTATCGAAGATAGATGGTTCGCTCAGAACTCGTCGGCAGATTTCGTCCGGGCATCCGCACGGAACTGTCGGTACACCGTTTCACACCACGATCGCAGCGCTTCGGTGTCGGATTCAAGGACCGCTCGTGGGAACCCCTCGTCGTCCTCGACACCGATCTGGACAGTATCACTCCTGGAGAGTCCGAGATAGAACGGTATCGGGTCGGCACTGATCAGAACTGTCATACTCCCGGATTCGATTTGCTCGCGAAGCACCGACGCGAACTCACCAGTAGAAATCGTCTCCTCCATCTCCGGTGAGACGAGCAGCTCTAGGTCCAGGTCCCCGTTCTTGAGTCGGTCGTCGGTACTTCGGGCAACTTGCAGATCGATAGACGGTAACAGCATCCGAAACTGGTCGAACTCACCGAGTGATTCGGCGTGTTTGCGTGAGGGGGCGTACGGGTCAACTTCCGTCGAGACGGTGATGTCGGCCGTCCGAAAATCGTCGAGGTCGATGTCGTACTCCGAGTAGGGGAACCACTCGAGAAACGTCGACAGTTCGTCAGTCACCTGTAGCGTATCGACGGCGTCCGCAATCGTCTCCGCGACGATCCGACCCGTCGGGGTGAGGTGATACGTCCCGCCGTCGTGGCCGACCAGGTCACGCTCCTCGAGTGCGGCGAGTGCGCGCGTAATCGTCGACCGGGAGACAGAGAGTTGGTCACGAAACTGCCGACGCGACAGCGACCCCGAAGACAGTAGTTGCAGCAGTATCCGCGTCCGGGGTTCCGATCGGGTGAGAAACGACAGGGTGCCGATTGCGGCAGACGTATCAGCCATCCACCAATCCAGTCGAGAACCAGCTAATTATACTTTTGGCCGCCAGGGGATCGAAGCGGCCTCACTCGCGGCGGAGCGCGTCAATCGGGTCGACGCGGGCCGCCCGCCACGCGGGGTAGAGACCGGCGGCGACACCGACGAAGATGCCGACGCCGATTGCGACGGCGAACCACTCTATCGGGAGCGTCAGCGAGATGTCGGCGTAGCTGGTCGCCGCCCACGCGCCAGCGAGGCCGACCGGCACCGCAATGAGCGCGCCGACGATACCGAGCAACCCAGATTCGGCAACGAAGAGCACAAGCACGTCGCGGTTGCGCGCGCCGACGGCTTTCATGATGCCGATTTCGCGGGTCCGCTCGGTGACGCTGACCAGCATGATGTTGGCGATGCCGATGGCTCCGACGAGCAAGGAGATGAGCGCCAGCCCGGTCACGAAGCGCGTGAGGCGGTCGACCAGGTCCTCGAGTCCGTCGGCGATGTCACCGCTGGTCTGGGCAGTCAGTTCGGAGCCCGCCGGCTGGAGCTGTGCGGCGTCCGAGTCCGGAAAGTACGCCTCGATACGACCCTGTGTCGACGTGACCGCGGCGGGGTCGGCGACGACAGTCACCTGCGGATACGCCCGCTCGTCGGTTCCGCGCGGCGTCTCGACGACCGTGTCGTAGAATGGCTCTGTCGGAACGTAAAAGCGAGGCTGGCTGGCGAAGGACTCGAAGGGCAACTGCGACCCCGTCCGGTTGACGATGCCGACGACGGTCAGCGACCGTGTTCCGACCGAGCGAAAGGCGACAGTGAGCTCATCGCCGACCGAGAGATTGCCGCCGAACAGCCGAGTCGCCTGCTGGTTGACGACGATTTCGTCCTGGCCAACGGCGAACCCTCTCCCGTCGCGGAACGTCGCCCCGTCGAAGGCGTCGGACGTGGTGGCGGTCACCGTCCCTTGTGCGACCGTCCGATTGCCGTACGAGAGGGAACTTATCCCCACCTGCCCCTGTGGGACGACGCTGTCGACCCCCTCGAACCCGCGAACTGTCGCGATATCGGTCTCGGTAAAGACGGGACGAATACCGGTCGGCGGGCCGCCGCCACCTTCTGACGAGGAAAGCAGGTAGATGTTGTTCGCCGCGGAGTCGTCGATTTGGCCCACGACATCGGCTTTCAGACTCGCACCGAAGGTGACGAACGTGACGACGGCAGCGATACCGATGACGATGCCCAGCACGGTGAGCGTCGACCGGAGTTTGTGTCCGCGCAGCGACCGGGTCGCCAGTCGGAGTGTCTCGCGTGCGTCCATGTTATAGCTCCTCGATGTCCTCAATTCGACCGTCGCGCATGTGGACGATGCGGTCGGCGTGCTCGGCGATGTACCGTTCGTGGGTGACCAGCAGAATGGTCCGTCCCTCGGCATTGACCTCGCCGAGCAGTTCCATCACTCGCGCGCCCGTCTCGGTGTCGACGTTGCCGGTCGGTTCGTCGGCGAGCAGGATTGCCGGTTCGGCGACGAGTGCGCGGGCGATGGCGACCCGCTGTCGCTGCCCGCCGCTGAGTTCGGGCGGTTTGTGGTCGAGTCTGTCGGCCAATCCGACGGCGGTGAGCAACTCGCGGGCGCGCTCGATTCGCTCGCCGTGACTCCATCCCTGGAAGGTGAGCGGCATCGCGACGTTCTCGAGGGCCGTGAGCCGGGGCATCAAGTTGAACGTCTGGAAGACGAAGCCCACTTCGCGGCCGCGAACGGTGGCGCGCTCTGCCTCCGAGAGCGTTCCGAGGTCGGTGCCGTTGACCGAGACGGTCCCGCTGGTCGGCGTGTCGAGTCCGCCGATGAGATTCAGGAGCGTGCTCTTGCCCGACCCGCTGGGTCCCATCACCGCGGTGTAGGAACCCCGAGCGAGCGTCAGCGACACGTCATCGAGCGCGGTCACCGTGCCGCCGAGGTCGTAGGTCTTCGTGACGTTCGACAGCGACACGACGGTATCCGTCGCCGGTTCTGGAGAGACCTTCTGTGACACGGCCATGCTAGGGCGTGAAGGGACAAATAACGTGTGTCGGAGTGTGCCAAATTGTGGAGTGATGATAGCTCTCTGGCTGGCGACAGACGATTTAAGCCCCTCCGTCGGCGAACTACTGGCAATGTCGAACGCGAAGGGCGACCGGATGGAGCGCGAACTCGTGAACGAACTCGACGACGCCGGTTTCGCAGTGATGCGTGCGCCGGCCAGCGGCAGTGCAACCGAACGGGACCTCCCGGACGTGCTCGCGGGCAACGGCGAGCAGTTCTACGCTATCGAGGCGAAATCCTCCGCCGGCGACCCGATCTATCTCGACGCCGAGGAAATCGAATCGCTCCTCTTCTTCTCGCGGAATTTCGGCGCTCGCGCTCGCGTCGGCGTCCGCTTCGACCGCGAGGACTGGTACTTCTTCCATCCCGGCGACCTGTACACGACCGACGGCGGGAACTACCGCGTCAAAAAGGAGACGGCACTCGCCGACGGCACCGACTTCGACGAGTTGACCGGCGACTCCACCCGCACCAGTCTCGACGAGTACTGACGCCAGCCCTTTTGCGCTGCCGGCCGTCGCCAGATGCATGCACGCAGCGACGTTTACCGAACTGACCGGTCCTGAGGCTATCGACTACCAGACAGTACCGGACCCGGAACCGGGTCCCGGCGAAGCCGTCGTCGACGTGGCCGCGGCGTCGTTGAACCGCCACGACCTGTTCGTCCTCCGAGGCGAGTCGGCGATGAGCGACACCATCGACTTTCCGTTCGTCTCCGGGCTGGACCTCGCCGGCGTCGTCGACAGCGTCGGCCCGAACGTCGACAGCGTTGCACCCGGTGACCGGGTGGTACTCTGTCCGAACCGGACCTGTGGCACCTGCCGCTTCTGCCGGGACGGCCCGGAGAACCTCTGTGAGCAGTTCGGCCTCTTTCACGGTGCCTTCGCCGAGCAGGCGTGTGTCAGCTCCGACCGGCTGCTTCCCCTCCCCGACGATGTCGACGCGACCACGGCGGCGACACTCCCGACGGCCTACATGACCGCCTGGCACATGCTCCGGCGGACAGACGTGACCGCCGGGGACCGCGTGTTCGTCCCCGGTGCGACCGGCAACGTCGGCGTCGCCGCCTGCCAGCTGATCGGCGCGCTCGGCGCCGAGTCTATCGGGAGTTCCGGCGACTCCGCGAAGTGCGACCGTCTCGCCGCCCACGCCGACCACGTTATCGAGGGACGCGACCCCGACGTGCTCCGAGATGCGGTCACCGACATCGGGCCAGTCGACGCCGTGCTGAACCACCTCGGCGGCGAGTACGTCCAGCTGGGCCTCGATGTGCTCCGGCGGGGCGGCCGGATGGCCGTCTGCGGGAAGACCGCCGGCGCGAGCGCCGAAATCGCCGTCGACGACCTCTACTGGGATCAGTATCGTCTCACCGGGTCGACGATGGGGACCCAGCCCGACCTCGAACGCGTCCTCTCGCTGGTCGCCAGCGGGGCTGTCGAGCCAGTCGTGGATACGACCTACGACCTCGCAGAGACGGCGACGGCGTTCCGTCGGATGGAGAACAGTGACGCGTTCGGGTCGCTGGTCGTGACGCCCTGAGTTCTGAGAAATTAGCTCGCAACCAAGTCTCAGGCGTCGACGAGCGCGGCGTCGTCGACTCGCTGGAGTCGCGAGTGCGGGAACGAGTACGTCCGGGAGTGACCGCTGGCGGCATCGGCCAGATACCTGACCTCGACGACGAGGTCGTCGGCCGGATACCCCTCGTTGGTGGGATAGTCGGCGACAGTGGTGTCGGCAGCCTCGATTGTCACCTCGTCAGCACGACGGTCGGTGACGGCAGCGACCACCAGCCGGTCGCCCGTCTCGCGGTCGCGGATCACGTCACCCGAGTCGAGGTTGCAGGCCTCACAGAGCGCGGGCGGACGGCTGGCTTCGGGGACGAACGTCTCGGCGCCACAGGCCGCACAGTCGGCTCGGCGTTTGCCCGGCGGCGGGACGCGCCTGCTGGTGATTTCGAGGGCAACCCGGCGCTGGTGTTTGCACGTCTCGCCGCGGATAGTCGCGTCTGGACAGGTGCAGGTCCCCTCGCGGGCGTCGACGACGTACGTCGCGCCGCTCTGGCTGTCGATGGCGTAGTCGGCACCACCGAGATGACGGACAGCCATCCGCTCGGTCCACGCGCGGGCCGCACGGTCGGGCATCGTCCGGAGGTCCGGTGCGAGTGCAGTCTTCTGACGTGCGGTTGGAGTATTGGAATCGCTCATTGGTCTCGGACGCGGTCGTTTTCCCGGCTGCGTCCACTCGAAACGTAGGTGCTGGACAGCCCTAAGTCGTTCGTCGAGGGCGGAGTTGGTCGCAGCGAGACTGCTGGCAGACAGGGGGTTCGACACGCTTTTCTCCCTCCCTGTAAAAGCGGCGGGCATGGAACTCGACGGGGAGACCGTCAGACAGATTCTCGTCGCCGGTCTCGCAGTCGTCGCCTTCGTGGTCGCGCTGTTCTTCATCGGCCAGACCTACGGGACGAACGGCGGCAGTACGATATCAGCGACTGGTGGGCTCGCGCTCGTCGGACTGCTCGGTGGGTTTATTCTCGTGATGGCACTCGTCGGGCTGTGGCTCGAACGTCAGGACTTCGACTCCTGACGCTCGCGCCAGTCGGTCAGCTCGTCTTCGTCCGAGTCGTCCAGTTTCGCCTCGTAGTAGGCCATCGGGTGTGAAATCGTCTCACAGAGGTCGTCCATGTTCACGCAGTCGCCGTAGGACTGCATCGTCGCACACGACGGTGGCGAGTACTCGGTCGGACTGGTCTCGCCGCTGATGTGGTCGACCTGATACCGGGTCGCTTCCTCGCCAAAGCCGGGGTTGACCTGGAACAGGTCGACAATTTCGTCCGTTTCCATCCCAATGCTCGTCAGAAACGAGGCGATCGCGAATCGCGAGTGGTGTTCGAGGTGTTCGCCCTTCTGAACCTGGTCGAGCAGATACTTCATGCAGGGCGGGAACATCTCGGGGACGACAGTGTCGATGTCGCGGGTCAGCTCCAGGTCCGCCAGCAGTTCCTGGACGTGTTCTAGCTCCGCTTCGAGATGCGTCCCGATCGGGTCGGGCACGTCGAACGGGAGGCCGTCCTCGATGCGGTGACTGACCGCTTGCCGGAGCAACACCAGCAGGTCCTGCTCGGTCAGCGGAACCTCGCCGTCGGTCAAATCGCGGTTGACGAGTCGCCACTCGTCCTCGCGCTGGTCGGCGGCGTGGTCGAGATACGCTCCCACGTCCACGCGGTAGCCCTCGGACGTCTCCCGGACGGACCGCGCGAGATCAAACTCGCCAAGGAGTATATCCAGCGAGAGCTGTTCAGTCTGCGTACTCTTGAGCGCGTCGCCGCTCGTGAACTCCTCGGTGAAGCGGTCGTATGCCGTCGCGGCTTCGGCGCGGGCGTACTTGCGCGTGAGAACGTGTTCGTCGACGAGTGAAACGATGACCCGTGCGACGGGATAGGAGAGCAGTTCCACGCGCGGCCGACGATGCGTGTCGCCAACGGTGCCGTTCTGCAGGGCACCCTCGACGCGGGCGAGTGCGCGCTGGACGACGGCGTCCTCGTCGGCGACGACCGCCGCGAGGTTGACATCCGCCGCCTCGACGGCCTGCCGAGCGGCGTCGAGAAAGGGGTAGCGCGCGTGGAGTTGCTTCATCGCCACTCGGTTGTGGGCGGGCCAGCAAAAACCCGGCGGTCACCGAGGCGAGCGCTGCGCTGCTCGGCTGCCGGATTCGTGAACGTCTTGCCGACGAGCTATCAAATGGAGGTGAAATGAAGAGACGAACAGTCATCCGCGGTCTCTTTCTGGCCGTTCTCGTCGTCGCTGCCGGTACGCTCGTCCTCAGCTGGGGGTCGGCACCGTCAGACGCGGTGTCGGAGGCCAAGAATCAGGTCTCGAGCCCGTTTTCGGACCGCGAGCAGGTCGTCGCCGAGCGGGACAACGCGACCGTCATCACGACCGACCCGCCGGGCGGGAACACCGGCACAGCCGCTATCGTCGCCTTCGCCGCCGACGGACGGACGCTCTATCACAACGATACGTACGGGAACTACTTCGACGTGGACCCGGATCCGCCCGGGTCACGGACGGTGCTGTACGTCGCCGGGAGCCGATACGACCAGTGCCCGGAATCGCTCGAAACGCACGCCAACGAGACGTTCGAGGACGGCTGTGCAGAGGTGGCAATCGAGCGAACGAACCTCACGACCGGCGAAACCGAACAGATACACACGGCAGTGACACACTGGGACATCTGGCACGACGTGGACCGGGTCGACGACTCGCGGCTCCTCATCGCAGGTATCGCCGAAGACCGGGTGTTCGTCCTCAACACGACCACCGACAGCATCGAGTGGGAGTGGCGCGCCGAGTCGGACCTCGACCCCGATAGCGGCGGCCAGGAGGGTGACTGGACCCACCTCAACGACGTGGAACTGCTCGACGTCGGCCGCGTCATGGTGAGTCTGCGCAACCAGGACCGGGTCGTCTTCCTCAGCGAAGACGGCGAACTCCAGCGAAACTGGACGCTCGGTGCGGAGGACGCCTACGGGATTCTCTACGAACAGCACAACCCGGACTACATCCCGGAATCGCGCGGTGGGCCGGCAATCGTCGTTGGCGATTCGGAGAACAACCGCGTCGCCGAGTACCAGCGCGTCGACGGCCAGTGGCGACAGAGTTGGACCTGGCAGGACGAGCAGATCCGCTGGCCTCGCGACGCCGACCGCCTGCCCGGCGGCCACACGCTCGTGAGCGATTCGCAGGGGAACAGGGTCCTCGAACTCGACGAGAACGACGAGATAGTGTGGGAAGTCGACGTGCCGACCCCCTACGAGGCCGAACGGCTCGGGACGGGTCCAGAGAGCGAGACTGGCCAGAGTAAGGCAGCACTCGCAAACGGAACGGGCCAGCAGACGGACGCCGGGAGCGATACAGAGCGGAAGACCGGCGTGGGCTGGGTCGTCGCGTTCGTCACCGGGCCGCTGGTCAACGGACTCCTCTACGTCGCGCCGACGTGGATGACGTTCTGGGACCTCGTGGCTGCACTCGTTCTCGGTGGGACCGCACTGGCGTGGTTCCTGGTCGAGGCGTACTGGTCACGGACTCGTCTCCGGTCGCTGGTCGGTCGGTGAAGAACAGGCGTTCGGTCAGAAACAGAACCACTACTCTTCGAGTTCCCGGATCACGTCGCTGGCGTCGCCACCGTCGCTGACGATCCGACGGTAGCGGTCGCGGCTGACTTCGACGGTTTTCGTCTCACCCTGCCGGACGACTTCGAGTTCGACGGTTCCCTGCGGGTTGTTCCGGCGGCGAAAGGAGGCGACGGCGCTGAAGACGAACCACAGCGCGACTGCCCCGCCGAGTCCGTACACCATCACCGTCTCGAAGGCCATCGAGTCTGCAGTTCGGGTCCACCGCATCGGATAGGCCTGCCAGAAGAGCCAGACGCCGGCGACCGAGAGCACGGAACCGGCAACGACGCCCAGCCGGGTGCGGGTGCTCGCGGGCAACACGAGGACGACAGCCAGAAACATCGCCGGGACACCCAGCCCGGCGAGGACGCCGGACTGTGCTTTCGCCAGCGTCGTGTCGCCGGCGACTGCGACGAGGATGATGGCCGCGAGTACCGCAAGCGCACCTGCGGCACCGAGACAGAGCCCACCCGCGACGCGGCGCGGGTCCCGCTCGGTGAAGCGGTCCCGGTCGTACGCCTCGTCGAGACTTGGCATATCCTCGGGTTGTCGGTCCTGCTACAAAACGATACGTCAGACGGAGGCAAGACAACGAGTCAGGAAAGCGAGAAGAGCTGTCAGTTGCTCTGGATGCGGGGTGCCAGCATGAACGTGACCTGGCCCTGGGCTTCGGCGATGTCGAAGTGGAGTTTGACGGGGAACTCCTCGCCCAGTTCCATCGTGACCTCGGCGTCGGAGGGGATGGCCTTGTCCATGTCCTTCAGATAGTCCAGCGAGAACAGCGAGGAGGCCGGGCCGACCACGAGGTCGATGAGATCCTCCGTGTCCAGTTCCAGATGCACGTCGTCGGTGTCGCCCTCGGCTTTGACGTAGAACACCTCGTCGGTGTCGTTGACGCCGAGTTCGATGTGGTCGCTGACCATGTCGGCGGCCGTGACCGCGCGGTTGATATCCCGGCCCTCGATGACGATAGTCGCCGGGAGGTCGAGGTCCGGCAGGTCCGGTTCTTCGCGGATCGATTCGGGGTCGATGAGCGCGAGGGTGTACTCCAGGCCGTCGATAGAGATGTGAAGTTTTCGGGTCTCTTCGTCGAGTTCGAGGTGGACGAGCTGGTCGGAGTCGGCCATGCCGGCGATATCCATCAACCGGACGAGGTTGACGCCGATGAGACCGCCGTCCGCCTCGTAGGATTCGAAGGCCTCAGCGGAGAGTCTGAGGTCGACCA
Organism: Salinibaculum salinum; assembly: GCF_037645885.1. Taxonomy (NCBI): domain Archaea; kingdom Methanobacteriati; phylum Methanobacteriota; class Halobacteria; order Halobacteriales; family Haloarculaceae; genus Salinibaculum; species Salinibaculum salinum. Next base: position 48,902 of record NZ_JBBENW010000002.1, read on the forward strand.
TGCCGACGTTTGCGGGGTCGACTGCCCGAATCTCCAGCCCGTCTTCCTCCAGGTGGATCTTGCATTCGTCCACCAGCACGCCCACAGAGTCGAGTGTCGCCTGGAGCGTGTCCGCGCTCACGATGGCGTTGAACATCTTGAAAATCGGTACGCCCCCATCCCCTAAAAAGGCACTTGCTTGCGCTCGCGCGGGCGTGTGATTCGGCGGCGAACACTCGCTGTCATCGAAAGGTACTACAATTAAGTTGCGCGTGGCACTGTCCACGCATAGCCAATGGAACCCGAACAGGGAGTCGTACTGGCGGCGATTGCGCTGCCATTTCTCGGTGCAGCCCTGACACCACTCGCCTACCGCCTGTTCGCGCTCGGCGGAGAGCGACTGCGCGACGAAGGTGTCGGCTACGCCGGCGCGCTCGTCGCACTCGCGTCGTTCGGCCTGGTCGCCTCGCAGGTCGGCCGCGACGGAACCGTCGCAGTCCCGTGGATTCCCTCGCTCGACGTGGCGGTTCGCCTCCGCGTCGACGGGTTGGCGCTGCTCTTCGCGCTACTGGCCAGCGGTATCGGCGTCTGTATCTTCGTCTACGCCGCCCGCTACATGCGCGGCAAACCCAACCTCGGCCGCTTTTTCATGACGCTTCTGGCCTTCATGGGGTCGATTCTCGGCGTCGCCTTCGCCGCAGATCTCGTCGTACTCTTCCTGTTCTGGGAACTCACGAGCGTCTGTTCGTTCGTCCTCATCGGCTACTACACGGACGACGACGAGTCGCGCTACTCCGCGCGGATGGCGATGCTCGTCACCGTCGGCGGCGGACTCTGTCTGCTCGTCGGCGTTCTCCTCCTATCGGTCGCTGCTGGCGGACTGTTCGACAGTGGTGCGTTCGACCTCGCTGCGATGCTCGCAGACGAAGAGACGATGCGCGCCGCACTCGAGGAAAGTGGGCTCTTTCTCCCGGCGCTGGCGCTGATTACGGTCGCCGCAGGGGCGAAGTCGGCGCAGGTGCCACTGCACTTCTGGCTGCCGCGGGCGATGGTCGCGCCGACGCCCGTCTCCGCGTTTCTGCACTCCGCGACGATGGTCAAGGTCGGCGTCTACGTCCTCGGCCGGCTCCGCCCGCTCTTTCACGGGCCGGAGTGGACGGCCATCCTGGTGACGCTCGGCCTGGTGACGATGACCGTCGGTGCCGTCCTCGCGGTGCTGTCGACCGATATCAAGGAACTGCTGGCGTACTCGACGGCGAGTCACCTCGGACTGATGGTCGCCGGGTTCGGGCTGCAGTCACACTACGGAGCCGAAACGGGGGCCTACCACCTGTTCAACCACGCGCTGTTCAAGGCCGCGCTCTTTCTCGTCGCCGGCATCGTCGCCCACGAGGTCGGCACTCGCGCCATCGACGACCTCGGCGGACTGTGGCGGGACCTGCCCGTGACCGCGGCTATCGCGGGGGTGACGGCTCTGAGCATGGCTGGCGTCCCGCCCTTCGGGGGCTTTTATTCCAAGGAGTTGCTCTTCGCGGGGACCTGGGACGCGGCAACGACGGCTGGCGGCTTCGCGTGGCTGTTCCCGGCGCTTGCGGTCTTTGCCAGCATCTTCACGGTGGTGTACTCGCTGCGGTTCATCTGGCTGTTCGTCGGCGACCAGCCCGAGACGGCGACGGTCGACCACCGGCCGTCCCCGGCGCTGGTCATTCCGGCGGCGGTTCTCGCAGTTCTCGTCGCCGTGACCAGCGTCGCCCCCGAGCTAGCAATCGACGCCATCGTCCAGGACGCCGCCGAGGCGACCGCAGTCGGATCAGTCGAGGTTCACGCCGTACTGCCCACCCACCTCACCCCGCCAGCGGTCATGAGCGCAATCGCGCTCGTGGTCGGCACGGCGGGGTTCACGGCTGTCGGAAAAGTTCGAAACGCTATCGAGTGGGTCCACACCCGCGCGGGCGTCGTCCACCCGACCGCGCTCTACGACCGGGTGCTGAGTGCCGTCGAGACGGCGAGTGTCTGGCTCGGTCCAGCCGTCCACACCGGGCAGATACGGACCTACGTCACGTGGGGGCTGGCGTCAGCGTGTACACTCGCGCTGGCGGGCTACGCGAGCACGTCGGTCGCGCTCCCGTCGATGCGGGTCGACGCGTCGATTGCGATGGTGCTGGTGCTGGCGACAGCGGTCGTCGCGGCCGTCGCGGTGACGCGGGCGGAGGCACACGTCATCGGCGTGCTGACGCTGGGGATTCTGGGGCTGATGGTCGCCATCTTCTACATCCTCGCGAGCGGGCCGGACCTGGCGCTGACACAGCTCATCGTCGAGACGCTGCTGTTACTCATCTTCCTGCTGGTCATCGAGCAGATGCCAGCGTACTACGGCGAACTCGACACGGGTAGAGCACTCAGAGACGCAGCCTTTTCGGTGTTCGTCGGTGCCACGGCCACGGTAACGGTGTTGCTCGCAGCCCCGCCGGCCGACCGACAACTCAGCGAGACGGCGCGCTTCTACGTAGACGCCGCCGTGCCGGAGGGCGGTGGGTCGAACATCGTCAACGTCATTCTGACCGACTTCCGCGCGTTCGACACGCTCGGAGAGAGCGTCGTCGTCCTGATTGCGGCTCTCTCGGTGCTTGTCTTGCTCGCGATGCGAAGCCGGGGTGAGACGCGGTGACGACGACGATTATGCGGACGACGGCACGCATCGTCGTCCCCATCGTCCTGGTCGTCGCTATCTCGCTGTTCCTCCAGGGCCACAACCTGCCCGGCGGCGGATTCATCGGGGGTATCCTCACGGTCGCGGCGTTCACGCTCGTCTACGTCGCCTACGACCTGGACTACGTCGAGGTGAGCGTCCTCGGCCGGGAAGTCGACCCCGACGTGGGTATCCACGAACACCGGACGGTCACCACCTACCGACAGGTGTTCACGTTCGGACTCGTCCTCGTCGTCGCCAGCGGACTGGTGCCGCTTCTGTTCGGCGAGCCGTTCCTGGCACAGACGTTCACCTACGTCCACCTCCCGCTGTACGGCGAGGTCGAACTGGCAAGCGCGCTCGTCTTCGACGCCGGCATCTACTTCGTCGTCGTTGGCGGCCTCCTGACGGTGTTCTCGGTGGTGGGCAACGAATGAGCGTCGCAATCGCACTGACGGTCGGCGCGCTGTTCGCAATGGGGACCTTTCTCCTGTTGCGCGACGACCTCGTGAAAATCGTCCTCGGCATCTCCATCCTCTCGCAGGCGGTCAACGTCTACCTCATCACGATGGGCGGAATCGCCGAGGGGACGTTCGACCTCGTCCCAATCCTCGATACGCACGGCCACGAATCGCCGGCCGTGACGACGGCTGACCCGCTGGTACAGGCGCTGGTGCTGACGGCTATCGTCATCAGCTTCGGGATGACCGCGTTCGCGCTCGTGCTGTCCTACCGGGCCTACCAGGAAAACGAGACGATGAACGTCACCGAGTGGGCACAGGGAGGTGAGGAGCGATGACAGATATACTGGTGCTCGCGCCGCTCGTGATCGCGCTGGCAACCGGCGCGCTCACGCTCGTCGTCCGGCGGTGGCCGCGCGTCCAGCGAGTGACCAGCGTCGCCGGTGTCCTCGCATACGCGAGCGCGGTGGCGGCAATCGCGTGGACGGTCGTCTTCCGCCCGGACGCCACGGCACTCGGCTATCAGGTCGGTGGCTGGCAAGCACCCTTCGGCATCACGCTGGTCGCCGACGCGCTGGCGGCGTTCATGCTCGTCCTGACCGCCGTCGTCGCGCTCTACGCCGTGGCCTTTTCGGTGCTGTTCATCGACCTCGACAACCAGCGGGTGTACTACCACCCCCTCTTCCAGTTCATGTTGCTCGGCATGACCGGGGCCTTTCTCACCGGCGACCTGTTCAACCTCTTCGTCTGGTTCGAGGTGATGTTGATGAGCAGCTACGTCTTCGTGGCCTTCTACGGCAACGCGACCCACACCGCGGCGGCGGTCCGCTACGTCGTGTTGAACACCGTCGGGAGCGTTCTGATGCTGCTCGCTATCGGCGGGCTCTACGCCACGCTGGGGACGCTCAACATGGCCGACATGGCAGTCCAGCTCGCAGACCCGTCCCTCGATGGCGCGCCCGTCGTCGGTTTCACCGGGCTGTTGCTCGCCACGTTCGCGCTCAAAGCCGGGCTGGTCCCGTTCCAATTCTGGGTCCCCTCGGCCTACCAGGCCGCACCGCTGCCCGTCTCGGCGGTGCTCGCCGGCGCGGCCAAGAAAGTCGGCATCTACGCCATCGTCCGGGTGTACTTCACCGTCTTCAGCGGAGCAAGTGTGACGACGACCGTTCCGTTCGTCCCAGTCGAATCGCCGCTCGCCTACCTCGCACCGGTGTTGCTCGTGATGGGAATCGCGAGCACCCTCCTCGGCGGTCTCGGCGCGGTGAGCCGCGACCGAATCGAGGGCGTGCTCGCCTACTCCAGCCTCGGCCAGGTGGGCTTTATCGCCATCCCAATCGCCATCGCTGCCGGAACCTCTTCGGCGTCGCTTCGGCATCTCGGCATCCTCGCGGCGCTGATTTACGCGTTCCACCACGCACTCGCCAAGGGACTGCTCTTTCTGGCTGCGGGGGCCATCCGAGACGCCGCAGGGACGACTGCGATGGCCGAACTGGGCGGTCTCGGCGAGCGCTCGCAGCTGTTTTCGGTCACGGTACTCGTCGGAAGCCTCTCCCTGGTCGGCATCCCGCCACTGACCGGCTTTTTCGGAAAGCTCCTCGTCTTCGAGGTCGGTGCCGCCCAGTACGCTGAGACGCCGACGGCCGGCAGCGCCGCTCTCATCGGTGTGTTGCTGGCGGGTGCCGTCCTGACCATCGTTTACATGACGCGGGTCTGGGTGGGCGGGTTCTGGGGGAGTCAGACCGCGCGCGTCGAGACCGCGACGGTCGACCCGCGCCAGGTCGGACTGCTGGCGACGCTGGCGGCGCTCGTCGTCCTCGTCGGCATCGGCTTCGACCCGCTCTACCGGTTCGCCGAAGCCGCGGCGACGGCGGCCATCGACACCGACGCGTACGTCGATATCGTCAGAATGGGGGGTGAGCCATGAACGCGAAACGCTGGCTGGTCGCGGGCGTCGCCTTCGCTGTGCTGTGGGTGTTCGTCAACGGGACGAGTCTTACCCCAACGTCACTGCTCGGTACGTTCCTCATCGGGCTGGCGGTCGGGTTGCCGGTCGCGTTCGTCTTCCGACGGCTCTACGAGGAGGAGTTCGACATCACGCGGCCGGTGACCGCCGCGCCGTCGATCGTCGCCTACGCGCTCCTGTTCGTCAGGGAGATCATCGTCGCCAACCTCGACGTGACCTACCGCGTGCTCGCGCTGCGAATGCCGATCGAGCCACAGGTCATCTACATCCCGCTGCGCGTACAGACTGACCTCGGCGTGACGACCATCGCTAACAGCATCACCATCACCCCAGGGACGCTCGCGCTCGACCACGACCCCGACGAGAACGCGCTGTACGTCCACATTATCGACGGCCGTGACCCACACGCAGTCGTCGAACCGATTCGGCAGTGGGAGAACTACGCGCTGACCATCTTCGACGAGGAGCGCTCACCCGACGACCCGCCACCGGAAATTCGGGTCCACCCGCCCGACTACCCGCCGGAACCGAAGACCGTCACCACCCAGGAGACACAGATGAGCAACGACACCCCGGAGGACACGGAGAGAGACAGCGACGGACGGACAGCCACCGACGAAGAGACCGAGGGAGGTGCCGAAGATGGTCGCTGAGACGGGACTGGCCGCAACGGTCATCGACGCCGCACTGGTCGTGGTCGCTGGCCTCTGTCTCCTCTGTGGCTACCGCGTCATCAGCGGGCCGACCGTCCCCGACCGCGTCGTCGCGCTCGACGCCATCGCAACGAACGTCGTCGCTGTCGCAGTGCTGTTCGCGCTGAAGACCGACCGCGGCCTGTTCGTATCGGTCAGCCTCGTGCTGGCTATCATCGGCTTCCTCTCGACGGTCACCGTCGCGAAGTACGTCACGGAAGGCGACATCATCACGCGGGGGGACGAACTGTGATTGCCACCTCCACTACAGCGACGGTCGCGGACCTGACCGTCGTCGCGCTGGTCGTCGTCGGAGTCTTCTTCCTCGCCGTGGGGACGCTCGGCCTGTTGCGCCTGCCCAACGTCTACAACCGGATGCACGCCACCAGCAAGCCGACGACGCTCGGGACGGCAGCCATCTTCCTCGCGGGATTCGTCGACTTCGGCCCCGGCGGCGCAGGGCTGGCCTCACTGGTCGGCATCGTCTTCCTCTTTCTGACGGTCCCGACCGGCGCGCACATGATTTCGCGGGCCGCCCAGAAGACCGGCGTTCCCTTCCTCGGCGGCGTGACGTGGCCGTCCCCGCAGGGAGAAGAAGCTGACGAGAGTGAGAAATCGTAACACCGCGACAGAGAGAGTCACTTCCCGCCCCGACGGCGGAGCAGCGGGATGATGCCGAAGAAGCCGGCCGGTTTCTCGGTATCGGGTTCGTGCGCCAGGACGTTGTCGATGTCGTCGGGATCTTGCACGACGATGTATTTCGTCGTCGACCACGAGCAGGTCGTCTCGACGACGTACCCCTTCTTGTCGGCCCACCGAATCTCGTCGGGGTCGATGGGTCTGGCGTCGTCGCTGACGTAGCGGAAGTCGAGGTGGCCACACCGCTCGCAGGTCTCCTCGCCACGCGAAATTCGGAAGCCGCAGTGCTCGCAGTAGGCCATCGGTCATAGTACGTGTTGGCACGTCAAAATACTGGTGGCGAATCGACCGTCACGGAGGAGCCAACAGAGTCAGGACGGTCGTTATGTCGGGTCAGCCCCAAGAGAGCGTATGCGCGAACTCGTCTTCGCTCTGGAATACGAGCCCGGGTGTAACAGGGTGGCGGACACACTCGCCGACCACCCCGACGCTCGGGTCCGCTCGCTCTCGCTGCACGCCACCGACGAGCACCTCTGGCGCGTCGACCACGCGACCGGAACGCCGGACGCGCTCGACGATATCGAGGCCGCCTTTCTCGACAGCGACTACTACGCAGACTGTCTGGCGACCGAGGACTGTGGCGCGACACAGACCACCGAGGTTCTCGACCACACCGACGACACGCTCGTCCTCTACTCCAACTGGGAACGCACTCCCACCTGTGCATCTGTCCCGCACATCGCTCGCGACCACCTCGGCGACGGCGTGTTGTTCGAAACACGCCACAGTGGTCACCACTACACGTGGCGAATCATTCACTCCGGTGACGGCGATGTCGCAGCGTTCTTTACGTCTCTCGAAGCGGCAGTCGGCGACTGTGCACGGACGGAACTGCTCCGGACGACAGACGCGTCGGCACCGACGGGCCACACGGGCCGCGAAGGGAGTGCGCTCTCACCCGAGCAGGAGGCCGCGCTCCGGGCGGCCGTCGAACACGGCTACTACGAGTCACCGCGGGAAATCGACGTGAGCGACCTCGCCGCCCACCTCGACGTGCCGCGGTCGACGCTTACCTATCGGCTTCGACGGGCTGAAGAACAACTGGCAAAGCGTCACGTTGCCGGCACACAGCAAGCAGAACAGCCGCAGACCACACTCTAGCGGCCCGCTCGACGAGATTGGAATATTCCAACTAACGCTTATCGAGGTGTCGGCCGTACTTCGAAGTGATGACCGACGAGACCGAGCCGCCGGGACCAGCGGGCGAGGAAAGCACGCGCCAGGAGGTGACTGTCCGTCTCGTCGTCCCCGAGATGGACTGTCCGTCCTGTGCGGGCAAAGTCGACAAGAGTCTCGAACGCGTCGACGGCGTCGTCGACACGACGCTCCAGCCGACGACCGGCACGGCAACTGTCACGTACGACGCCGACCGCATGAGCGAGGCCAGCGTGGTCGACGCGATAGAGAGCGCCGGCTACGAGGTCGTCGGAGCTGACGACTCTGACTCAGAGCGCGACGAGCACGCCGCCGGCGTCGACATCGCACCACCGTCAGACGTGTGGACGAGTCCGCGGGCGCTCAAGACGTGGGTCGGGGCGGTGTTCGTCACGCTCGGTCTCCTCGTCGAGTTCGTTCTCACGGGCCAGAACGTCGCGGTTGCGAGCGTTCTCGACTACCCGCTCCACCTCGCCGACGTGCTCTTTCTCGGCGCGGTCGCCGCCAGCGGCTATCCGGTCGTCCGGAGTGGCTACTACTCGGCGAAGAATCGGAGTCTCGATATCGACCTGCTGATGGGAACAGCAATCATCGCCGCCACCGGTATCGGCTACTTCGTCGAAGCCGCCACGCTTGCCGTCCTGTTTAGCATCGCCGAACTGCTGGAGGACTACGCGATGGACAGAGCCCGCGACTCGCTGCGCGAGTTGATGGAGCTGTCACCCGACGAGGCCACCGTCCGCCGCGACGGTCGTGAAGTGACCGTCCCGACCGACGACGTGGCAGTCGGCGAGACTGTCGTCGTCCGCCCCGGCGACAAGATTCCGCTCGACGGCAGAGTCCTCGACGGAACGAGTGCCGTCGACGAGTCGCCAATCACTGGCGAGAGCGTCCCAGCCGACAAGTCAGCGGGGGACGACGTGTACGCCGGCGCAATCAACGAGGAGGGGTATCTCGAAGTGGAAGTTACCTCGCCAGCGGGCGACTCGACACTGTCGCGCATCATCGAGATGGTCCAGGGTGCACAGGAAAAAAAGACCGAGAAGGAGCAGTTCGTCGACCGGTTTGCGGGGTACTACACGCCGGTCGTGGTCGTGTTAGCACTCCTGACTGCGGCGATTCCGCCGCTTTTCATCGCCGACCCCGTTTCCGTCGACGTCGCCGGGTACGCGCTCACCTTCGCCGCCGACTGGCAGACGTGGTTCATCCGCGGCCTCACGTTGCTGGTAATCGCCTGCCCCTGCGCGTTCGTCATCTCGACGCCTGTCTCGGTGGTTTCGGGCATCACCAGCGCCGCGAAAAACGGTGTCCTCGTCAAGGGCGGCAACCACCTCGAAGCGATGGGCGACGTCGACGCCATCGCACTCGACAAGACCGGGACGCTCACGAAAGGCGAGCTCGCAGTCACCGACGTCGTCCCCGCGGGCGACACTGACGAAACGACGGTGCTCCGATACGCCGCGGGGCTGGAACGGCGCAGCGAGCACCCAATCGCCAAGGCAGTTCTCGCACGCACTGAGGCGACTGGCACGACTGAGCTGCCGGAGCCGTCCGAGTTCGAGAGTCTGACCGGCAAAGGCATCCGCGGCGATATCAACGGCGAGACCTACTACGCTGGCAAACCCACGCTGTTCGAGGAACTTGGCTTTGAGTTCTCTCGCACAGATGGGATGACCGACGGCGGCACTGCTGTCCCCGAAGACGCGACCGAACGCAAAGACAGAGCGTTCACGGGTGACACGCTCGCCGCGCTGGAACGAGAGGGCAAGACGGTCGTCCTCGTGGGGACGGAACGGGAGATTCTCGGTGCCATCGCCATCGCCGACGAAGTGCGACCTGCCTCCAAGTGGGCCGTCGGGCGACTGCAGGAACTGGGCGTCGAGCACGTCGTGATGTTGACTGGCGACAACGAGGGGACTGCGCGAGCCATCGCCACGGAAGTCGGAGTCGACGAGTACCGCGCCGAACTCCTGCCAGACGAGAAGGTCGCAGCCGTCGAGGAACTCCAGCGAAAGTACGGCGACGTGGCGATGGTCGGCGACGGTATCAACGACGCGCCCGCGCTCGCGACCGCCGAGGTCGGCGTCGCGATGGGCGCAGCCGGAACGGACACCGCCCTCGAAACAGCCGACATCGCGCTGATGGGCGACGATATCGGGAAGCTCCCGTACCTGTACGCGCTGTCGCACACGGCCAACGGCGTCATCCGACAGAACATCTGGGCGAGCCTCGGGGTGAAGGCCCTGCTGGCGGTCGGCGTCCCGGTCGGGCTGGTCAGTGTCGCAGTCGCAGTCGTCGTCGGCGACATGGGGATGAGTCTCGGCGTGACCGGCAACGCGATGCGGCTGTCGCGTATCGAGCCCGAGCGCCCGGCGTAATCAGGCTGGTGCGTCACGCCTATCAGCGTCGACCCCCTCCGAACACGCATGCATCAACCGCCCTCCGACCGCGGCTGCCGGTCGGAAACGTATCACGGCGTTTTGCGAGTGAATCATGTCTGGGAAAGATAAGTACTACAACAAGGCCAAACAGGAGGGGTATCGCGCCCGCTCGGCCTACAAACTCAAGCAACTGGATGAGACAACCGGAATACTCGGCGAGGGGCGAACCGTCGTCGACCTCGGAGCGGCTCCCGGTGGCTGGCTTCAGGTTGCGGCCGAGCGCGTCGGCGAAGACGGGACCGTCGTCGGCGTCGACCGCCAGCGCATCCAAGAGCTCGAGGACCCCGAGGCAACCGTCGCCTTCGTTCGTGGCGACATCACCGAGGAGTCGACGAAAGACGACATTCGGGAGACGGTCGCCGAAACCACCGGCCAAGACATTGAAGAACGACCAGTAAATGCCGTCATCTCCGATATGGCACCCAACATGAGCGGTGACTACGACCTCGACCACGCCCGCTCGGTCCACCTCGCCCGCCAGGCCTTCGAGGTAGCGACAGACCTCCTCGATACGGGCGGCGACCTCGCGGTGAAGGTCTTCGACGGCCGCGACCTCGACGACCTGCAGGCAGATATCGAAGAAGAGTTCGAGTACGTCCGGCAGGTCCGCCCGGACGCCTCTCGGGACTCCTCCTCGGAGCTCTATCTCGTCGCGAAGCACTTCCTGACCGCGCCCGTCCGCGTCGGCGACACCGTCGACGTGGAGATCGTCGACGTGGGTGAGGAAGGCGACGGCGTCGCCAAAGTCGAGGACTTCACGCTCTTCGTCAGGCAAGGCGAGACGGGCGACGAGCTCACTGTCGAAGTGACGGACGTGAAACCGCGGTACGGGTTCGCGAAACCGGTCGAGAAGAACTAGTCGGCGGTGACGGCCCGGGGCTTTTGCTTCCCGCGCGCGACTCTGACGATGGCGTAGACAAAGGGCGTATCGAGCAGTGCGATAGCCAGTTTGAAGATGTACTGTCCGACCATCAGCCCGAGAGCGACGTTCAGGGGCATCCCCTGGAAGATGACGAAGGCAATCGTGATGAAGATGACAGTGTCGATGAGCTGGCTCGACGCCGTCGACCCGATGTTTCGGAGCCAGAGGGCGTCACCGTCGGTGTACTCGCGGATGCGGTGAAAGACGATGACGTCCCAGTTCTGGCTGACCAGATAGGCGACGAGACTGCCGGCAACGATGCCGGTACTCGCACCGATGACGCTACTGAACTGATCCTGTGGCACCGGGGAGTTGGCGGCGATTGGCAGGCCGATGGCGAGCCACGCCAGCCCGAGAAAGACGAAGTTGGCGGCGAAGCCGACGTTGACAAGTACCTGTGCCGGACGGCGACCGTACAGTTCGGCGTAACAGTCCGTCGCGAAGAAAGTCAGTGCGTACGCGACGGCTGCGCCAGGCAGGATGATGGCATCGCCAGTCAGCGGCAACGAGAACGGGAGGCCGAATGCCAGGACCTTCGAGGCGGTCACCTGCGCCGTGACGAGAGCAGTGACGAAGAGGGCGACCAGTGCAATCTGGAGTCCCCCGAGTGGATCGTTACTGCTCATCGTCGAGTCGGCCCTGTCGGGCGTCGATGTCGTCGAGCATGTCGAGCGTCTTCCGGATGGACGCCCGGATAGCCTCGCTTCGGTTGACGAACTTGCCGTCCTCACCGACGTGGCCGTCCAGGTCAGTCAGCAGTTCTTCTGGTACTTCCACGCTGATCTTGGGCATACCTGAATCACACTGCGAGAATACTCTTTAATAACTCGGTTCACGCGTTACCCGCACCCTCGACTTCAGTGGGCGTGTGCGATTCGCTCGCCGGTGTCCAGTCCGTTCCGGAGCGCAGCGTGCAGACGTGCCTCACCAGCCACCCAGTCACCCAGGAAGTAGAGGTCCTCGCTTTCGGCAGACTGGAGGGGGCCGGTCGGTGCGCCGGTCTCCGGCTGTGCGTAGCGCCAGCCCTGGTGGTCGGTCCAGTCGGGCGCTGTGAGTCGAGCATCGTCGACGATTCCTGCAGTCATCTCGGCGAGTGCGCTGACGTTGTCCGCGGGCGAGTCGTCGTAGTGAGCGACTGACCACTCGTGGTTGGCCTGGACAATCAGGAGCGACTCACCGTCGGGGACGTGGCCGCCTTTGCATTCCTCGCGGGATATCCAGCCCACGTCGTGTTCCTTGTCGGTGTTGACCAGCGCGTAGTAGGGCACGTCGAGTTCGAACGGATAGTGAAGCACAGCGGTGTAGATAGTTCGGTAGTCGACACCGCCGACGGCGTCAATGAGGTCCGTTCGGAGCGGGTCGTCCCACTCGGCATCGGCGAGTAGCGCTGCGGTCTGTGGGGCTGGCGGGTTGAGCACGAGAATATCGAACGGGCCCCACTGCTGGCCGTCGGTGTCGGTCACGGTCCAGGCGTCGTCTGCTCTGGTGAGCGTCTCGACGCGCGTCTCGCGTTCGACGGTCGCGTCGCTCCGGGCGAAGAGTCGTTTGGCAATCTGGGTCAGCCCTCGCTCGTAGCTCCACTTGTGCTCGTCTGCGTCACGTCCCTCCGAGACCGTGCCACTCGAATCGAAGGTGTAGATGGGCTCTGTCACGTTGACCAGTCCCTCGCTGTCGAGTTGCTCGGTCAGCAGGTCCACGACGCGCTCGTCGTCAGATTTCACGTAGTTCGCGCCGTAGTCGTAGCGGACGCCGTCTCGGCGTCGCGTGGCCGCACGCCCGCAGACGCCGCGAGACTTCTCCAGTACCGTGATGTCCGCGCCGGGCAGCACCTCGTCGAGAACGAACGAGGCCGCGGCGGTCGCTGCACCTGCACCGACGAATCCGATGTCTGTCATCAGGCACACTTCGGGTGCCAGACGGAAAAAGCGAGACGGCAATCAGTTGCGGAGACGGTCGAGGACAGCCAGCGGCGCCAGTCCGATACCGTAGGCGATTGCGGCCGGAATCGCGACGATAAACATCGTGAACACGCCCTTCGGGGTGGCAAAGCCGGCGATGGCGAAGACGCCGATGACGAACACCCGCCAGCGGGTCCGGAGCGTCCGGTAGCTGACGATGTTCCCGCGGACGAACAGCCACATCGTCACCGGGATCATCGCGAGGACGCCGATGCCGACGGTGGTGAAGATGACCAGCCAGCCGAAGTTGTTGATTCGGTAGGCGATGACCATGTTCGATGTCAGCGCGTCGCCGGCCAGCCAGCCGATCATACCCGGCGCGATGTAGAAGAAACCGAGCAACGTCCCGACGATGAGTGCGACGAACAGCGAGCCACCCCACACCAGCAGGATGTTGCGGTTCCCGCCGGTCGAGAAACCACGTTCCTGTATGGCCGGCCACGCAAAGTACAGGACGATGGGCAACACCGAGAGCGCAGCCAGCAGCGTCGAGAACTTGATTTCGAAGATGAGCGCCTCGACCGGGTGGAGCGTGACGATGTTGACCTGGTCGGCGAGCGCTTCGGGCATGCTCCGCAAGAACGTGTCCCGGATGGTCCCGATACCGCCCTGATAGAGAAAGAGGAAGGTTGCAGCGAGGACGGCCATGAACGTACCGACGATCCAGATGACCTTCGAGGTCAGCGAGTCGAGGATGAAGGCGATGTCGTAGTAGTAGCCGCCGATATCGTCTTCGGTCGTCTCGTCGTCAGTGAAGGCGTTAGCCATGCCAGCCGCCGTCGAGGTAACAGGGTTAGCGTCGTCTTCTTCTTCCTCCTCGTCTTCGTCTGGTTCGTTGACTTCCTCGAATCGGTCGAGGATGGCTTCGGCTTTGTCGCCGTCTTCCTCGGCGATCGCGCCCCGTGCGAGGTCGAGTGCTTCCTCCTCGGAGAGCGCTTCGAAAGCCTCGCGTGGGGCCGCGTGGACCGCGTTGGCGCTCAGCGCACCGATATCTATTTCGGCCGGCTGTCCCGCACTCGCCGAGCGTTTTGGCGCGGTGACCTCGCTCTGGTCAGTCGTGGTCGGCGCCGTCCCGGGAGCTGGAATCTGTCCGGTCGCGACGGCCTCCAGTTCGCGGATGCGCAGATAGAAGAGTGCAGCGAGAGTGGCGACCAGTGCGACGATACCGGCATAGAGGGCGGCGGTCTGTGTCGGACCGAGTCCGAACTGGCCGAGTTCGCCAGCCGTCGGAATCCTGTAACTGGAGCCGACGGCAGCCAATCCGTCGTTGAACGCCGTCAGACCGCCACGGGCGAGGAAGCCGTAGACGGCGGCTCCCGCGAGCAGTGCCACGCCCGCGAGAATGTTCCAGCGCTTGCGGACGACCAGCCGAATCGGCACCTCGGCACCCGCCCGTTTCGAGAGGACGGCGAGTCTGGTCACGCCGAGGCTGAAGACGTACAGCGCGACGAGCGGTATCGCCCACATAATCTGCGTGAAGGGGTCCGGCGGCGAGAACACCGCACCGAATCCAAAGATTCCCAGCACCGCATAGCGCCACTTCTCGCGGAACGTCTGGTAGGGGATGACACCAGTCAGGGAAAGGCCGCTCATCGCGAGCGGGAGTTGGGCGGCCAGTCCGAAGGAGAGTGTGAGGAAGAAGACGAACTCAGTCCACATGACGATGGAGTACGTCGGCGAGAAGCCGGCGTTGACGGCGTTCGACGCCAGGAAGTCGAACATGATTGGGAAGAACAGCTCGTAAGCGTAGCTGACACCGCCGACGAACAAGAGGACAGTAAAGATGCCGACGAGCGCCAGTTTCCAGCGCGGAATCGCGTCCGACGGCCAGATGCCGCGGTCTTTGAGCGCGCTCCGGCTGACCCACACGAGCGCCGGAATCGCAAACAGGACGCCAGTTATCATGCCGACTTTCACCTGCAGGAGGATGACGTCGAATGGAGTGACGGCGACGACCTGGGTCGATTCGCGGACCGCAGGCGTCATCTGCGAGTAGAGGATGTCCTGTTTGAGCGCGTCCCAGACGTAATAGCGGAGTGCAAAAAAGGCAGCGAGCATCCCGACGAGGAAGACCAGAAAGACCTTTTTGAGGTCACTCTGGGCCGAGGAAAGCATGGCACCGACGGTTTCACGCCCGCTGGCGACAGTCCGTGCTGCATCCTCGTCGAGCGCGCTAGCCATCTCTGGCGGACCTTGCTGACTGGCGATTATCAATCTATTCGTTCAGTCCTCCCACGAACCGCCGGCAAAGAGAGAAGGCTTACAAGAGCCGCCAGCTAACCGCCGGCCAATGAGCGAGGGGGACCCCGACGACGAACGTGACGACGAGGAGCGTCACGACCAGAGTGGTCCCGACGAAGCAGACGAGCCCGACGCCGACGAATCGGCGTCGGCGACAGAACCGGAAACGGAGCCGGAGGTGGAGGCAGAGATAGACTCGGAACTGGATTCGGAAACGGAGACCGACGACTCGGCAGACCAGACCGACGCCGAAGACGAATCCGAGAGCCACCCCGGTGAGAGTTTTCTCACCGACGACGGAGACGACGATGGAGCAGATTCGGAGGAATCGACCGACGAGACCACGGACGATGACACGACGGGTGACGACGAGACGGGTGACGACGAGACCATCGACGATGACGAGGATTCGAACGAAGAAGACCACCAGGACGTGACGATAAGCGGCGGGGCGGCCGCGCCAGAGCCGGACGAGCCCGAACCGGTCGCCCAGACTGGCGCACCCGACGACCAGGAGATGCCGCTGACCCAGCACATTGAGGAGATGATTCGCCGGCTGCTGGTCGTCATCGTCGTCATGGCACTGGTCAGTGCCGTTGTCTTCCCCTTCGCCGACCGCCTTATCAACTTCCTGTGGTACTCCTTTTTGCCCGGCCAGCCCACTGAGTGCGTCGAGCAGGCTGCGACAGCGGCAGACGCGATCGGCCGCTCGGGAACAGGTGGGGCTGCCAGTTCCGATTCGGCCTGCCCGCGCCTGTATCACCCGCTCTCGCTCGTACTCGCACGCCTGAAAGTCGCCTCGCTGTCGGGGTTCATCATCGCCCTGCCCGTCTTCGTCTACGAGACGTATCTGTTCATGCGCCCCGGACTCTACCCCAACGAGCGGCGCTACTACCTGGCGTCGGTGCCGACCAGTCTCATCCTCGCTGCCATTGGCGTCCTCTTTGCCTACGCGCTCGTGCTCCCGCTCATCTTCACGTACTTCCTGGGGTACTCACAGCCCGTCGCTGACGTGGCCTTCGGCCTCTCGGAGACGTTCGGGCTCATCCTTCTCATGCTCGGGATGTTCGCGGCCATCTTCCAGATTCCGCTCTTTATCATGCTCGCTATCATGATGGGCGTGACCAGTCGCCGCTGGCTGGAGGATCGTCGGCTGTACTTCTGGTTCGGTTTCGCCGGCATCGCCTTCCTCTTCAGTCCCGACCCGACCGGGATGGCTCCCTTCATCGTCGCACTGACGATGGTCGTCCTGTTCGAGGGGACGCTGTTGCTGCTGCGGTGGACCGGGCGGTAACATCAGCGTAACCGCCTGACACCGGTGTCCGCGAGCGTTTATTGTCAAGCCGAGACTACCGACAGTCGCAAGAGAGTATCCCCGACCACCATGTCACAGCAAAAATCTGATTACGTAGACCGGGCCGATATCGACGAGACACTGGACAGCCGTCCCGACGACGAAACTATCGAAGAGGCCGTCGCAAACCTCGAAGCCAACGGCTTCGACGTTGTTGTCGTCGATTCCGCCGACGAAGCGCTCGACACCATCAAGTCCCACGTCCCGGCCGGCGCGTCGGTGATGAACGGCCACTCGACGACCCTCGAAGAGATCGGCTTCGTCGAGTACCTGAGTGACGGCGACCACGAGTGGGAGAGTCTCCCCGACGAAATCTGGAGCATCGACGACGACGAGAAACGCCAGGCTGCCCGCCGCGAGTCACAGACGGCCAACTACTTCCTGGGCGGTATCAACGCCATCGCAGCGACCGGCGAACTCGTCGCCGCCGACCGCTCGGGCAGTCGCATCGGCGCCTACCCCTTCGCCGCGGGCAACGTGGTCGTCGTCAGCGGCGTGAACAAAATCGTCCCGACGCTCGACGACGCCCTCGACCGACTCGAATCCGTCGCGTATCCCCTCGAAAACGAGCGCGCACAGGAGGCCTACGGGGTCGATTCGGCGATTGCCAAACAGCTCATCTTCCGACAGGAACTCGAAGAGGGGCGCACGACAGTCGTCCTCGTTCGCGAGCAGTTGGGCTACTGACAACCGTCGACGCACGCCGTTTTTCTCAGGCCGCTTCACTTTCGGCGGTCTCCAGCGACCGAATGTGGTGGACCTCGAAACAGGCACCGCCGGCGTCGCTCTCGGTGGCCGCGATAGACCAGCCGTGGCCCTCGACGATTTCCGAGACGATTGCCAGTCCGTACCCAGTCCCCGCTTCGTTGTCGGTGACACCCTGCTCGAACACGTCGTCGCGGTCTCCCTCTGGAATCCCCCGGCCGTCGTCGCCGACGTAGAAACCGTCCTCGTGGACGCCGACGGTCACTGTCACGTCCTGGCCAGCGTGCTCGGCGGCGTTCCGATAGAGGTTCTCGAAGAGCTGTTTCAACCGCGTCGGGTCGGCACTGAACGTGGCGTCACGCTGCACGTCGAGGGTCAGCCCCGCGGTGTCGACGCCAGCCCAGGCGTCCTCGGCGGCCGCGGCCAGCGAGACGAGCTCGCGGTCGAGGTCCTGTTCGCCGCGGGCGCGGTCGAGCAAGTCCTCGATGAGCGTCTCCATTCGTTCGAGTGCCTCACTGACCTTTGCCAAGTGCTCGGTGTCACCGGTGTCACGGGCGAGTTCAGTGCGTGCCGACGCGATGTGCAGCGGGTTCCGCAGGTCGTGCGAGACCGTCGACGCGAAGTCGTCGAGCCGCTCGTTGCGTCGGGCAAGCTGGCGCTCGCGCAGCGATCGAGCCATCGCGGACTCGACGGACGTTGCAAGAATCCGGAGTAGTTCGATGTCCGTCTCGTCGAAGGCCTCCTCCTCGATAGCGTAGGTTCCGAGCAAACCGTACTCACCCAGCGGCACCAGCAGGGCAGAGCCCACGTCGCCGGGGTGATGAGAGTTCGGTGTGACGATGGTCACCGAGTCGATGACTCGGAGTGTGGATTCGTCGTAGGCGTCCCAGGCCATCCCGCTGTCGGGATCGATAGCTTGCACGTCGTCGACCCGGTCGGCGACGGCTTCCGACCAGGACAGCGGCTGGAGTTGGTGACGCGTCTCGTCGAAGCGCCAGCAGATCGTCAGCGGGAAATCCAGCACACCGACTGCGGCCTGAACCGCCTCGCGGGCGATTTCCTGGTCGGACTCGGCGACGATGAGTTGCTGGGTCGTGTCGTGGAGCGACTCCAGTTTCCGCTGGAGTTGGACCTGCTCGGTCACGTCCCGCAGAAACACCGAGAGACCGTCCTCGGAGGGGTAGGCGTTGACCTCGAACCAGCTATCCAGTGGGCGGTAATATTCCTCGAAACTGGTCGGTTCCTGGGTCTCGATTGCCTCGGTGAACTCGTGGTAGAACGTCGTCGAGACGGCCGCGGGGAACACGTCCCAGAAGCACTCGCCGACGACTTCCTCGCCGTCGAGGTCGAGAACGAACTCCGCACGACTGTTCAGCAGCACGAACTTCTCGTCGGAATCGAGCACGAAGAAGGCGTCATCGATTCGTTCGAGCGTGTTCTCGAGTCGTTCGCGTGCCTCCTCCAGTTCCTGCTCGTACCGTTTGCGTTCGGTCACGTCGCGGACGAACCAGACCAGTCCCGCATCGACCGGGACTGCCCGGACTTCCAGCCACTCCCCGTCACCAGCAGTAAATTCGGCCGTCTCCGGTTCGCCCGATTCGAGGACCCCCTCGCCGAGGGTACGAATCGTCTGGCCCGCGAGGGCCGGAAACACCTCGTCAAGCGACCTGCCGACCGCCTCGGACTCATCGACGGCCAGTCGGTCGTCGAGGCGCGGGTCCCAGTCGACGACACACCACTCCCTGTCGGTGGTTATCGTCGGCTCCAGTCCGCGTTCGGTCCGCCCGGACAGACCACCGTCGGCCCCCCCAGACGCGGTGCTTTCGGCTGGGTCCTCGTCCCGCTCCCGGCCGGGAGTCTCGTCGGTCGCCGCTGCTGTCGGCTCGGCAGTTGCGAGGATTTCCTCAGCGGCACGGGTCGCATCGGATGTCGGATAGAGGTGATGGACATCGACCGCGGACGGGACAGCAGCCACCGCGTTCGTGAGGTCGAACACGGGAACGTCAGCGCCCACCGCGTCGACCGCATCGAGGACAGCCTGCAACTCTTCGCTGTCCAGCGACCCGCCGCAAATGACACCATCGAGGCGGTCGTCGGCGACGGTCGTCTCCACCGCGTCGGGCGGGACCGTCAAGAGATGCAGGTCCGTCTCGGCACGGCCCTGTAACACCCTGGATACCGCCAGCGAGTGTTCAGGGTCACCGACGTACGCGAGAACGGTGGGTGACAACACGCAGCGGGATACAACGGGTGAAACTATAATTATTCTGGAAGAGTCTCAGAATCGATACTCGGTGACGGAACGCAGTTAACGGTCGATACAGAACGGAACAGTGTGCCAGACGGACACGACACGACGCGTCTCGTCCTCGTTCGCCACGGCGAGACCGACTGGAACCGGGACAGTCGCATCCAGGGATGGGCACCCTCGTCGCTCACCAACCGCGGGCGCGAGCAGGCACGCACACTCGGCGCCCACCTGCGCGAGAGCTACGAGTTCGACCGCCTGGTCGCCTCGGACCTGCGTCGAACGCGCGAGACGACGGCGCTGCTCCGGGACGAGGGAGTACAGCCGGAACCGAATTTCGACCGTGCGTGGCGCGAACGGTGTTTCGGCGTCTACCAGGGACTTACGAAGACAGAAATATTCGAGGGGCATCCCGAGTTCGCCCCGACGACCGGCGTCTCGGCAGTCAGGGCGACGCCCGAGAACGGCGAGAGTCTCCTCGACGTTCGCGAACGCGTGCTGGCAGGCTGGGAGCAGTTGCTCGCAGATGCCGACGGTGAAACAGTCCTCGTCGTGACCCACGGCGGCCCGATCACTCTCCTGCTGGGCGACATCCGTGGAGACGACATCTTCGGAGCCATCACCGACCACTCACAGCACAACTGTGCAATAAACGAACTCCACGTCAGCGAGGCAGTCGAGATAATTCGGCACAACGAGACAGTCTAGTCGGACGGATACTCGGCATCGAGGGGGTCCGGCGCAACGTCAGCGAGGTCGGACTCGTCCCTGCTTCCATCGGGGCTGACGCTCCCGGTCTGATAGCCGTGCAGGTCGAGCGTGACGTGGTCGAATCCCAGGTCGGCGATATGGTCGCGTGCCGCCCGCACGAAATCCGGGTCGAGCGCCACGTCCATCTCCGCCTCGGAGACCTCGATTCGCGCGAGGCCGTCGTGGTCGCGCACGCGGAACTGCTCGAATCCCCACGTCCGCAGGAGTCGCTCGGCCTTCTCGATACGGGAGAGTCTGTCCTCGGTCACTTCGAGACCGGTCGGAATCCGCGAGGAGAGACACGCCATCGACGGCTTCTCGGCGACGGAGATGTCGTACTCGCGGGCAATCTCTCGGACTTCTTCCTTGCTGATGTCGTGTTCCAGCAGCGGGGAGTACGCGTCGAGTTCGTCGACGGCCCGCAGGCCGGGCCGGTGACCCTCGCCCACGTCCGAGGCGTTGGTCCCGTCACAGACGACTGGAATTCCGAGTTCCTCGGCGTGGTCGAACATCGCCGAGAGACGCATCGAGCGACAGTGATAACAGCGCTGACCGTCGTTTTGCACGAAGGCATCGCTGTCGAGTTCGGAGAACTCCACGATTTCGTGGCGGATGCCGATTTCCTCGGCGACGCGCCGGGCGTCGTCGAGTTCCTCGGCGGGAAGCGTCTCGCTCTTTGCCGTGCATGCGACTGCGTCGTCACCGAGTGCGTCGTACGCGAGCGCGGCGACGACGCTGGAATCGACACCACCCGAGAAGGCGACGAGGACACCGTCGCGCTCGGCCAGGTCGGCGCGGGCCCCGGCCAGCTTTTCCTCTACCATACTGGTCGTACCGGGCGCGCGAGGAAAAGGCCTGCTGTCGGCACCGGAGGTGAGTCGGTACTCCGGGAGCGCTATTCGTTGACGATAGCGGTCTCGACGCCGTCGTCGGTGACGGCGACGCCGGCCGCACAGACGGCGTGTTCGAACTCGTGGTCGTACACCTCGCGGGCCGCGCCGGCGGCGTCGTCGGCCGCAAGCGAGAACAGTTCCGGGCTGTCTCGTTCGTAGGTCGCGACCAGCGTCGGTTCGGTCACTTCCTCGACGAGCAATGCGTCCCGGCGGACCGTCCCGATGACGGCACTCGGGTCCCCGCCGGTGGTCGTCGCGTCGTCGTCCAGCCCGACGATGCCGGCGATGCGCGGTGTGTCGTAGTCGTCCTTCTCGAAGTCCAGCGCGAGCAGTGGCTCCGCGAGCGCGTCACGAGCGGGATAGCCCAGTTCGAGTTTCTCCGCGATGGGGTCGACGTGCGAGCCGTTGCCCAGCACGACGCCGTTGTCGGTCACCTGCACGCAGTTGTACGAAATGTAGGGGTTGTCAGTCTCCGGTGCGTCCTCGGTCGGGCCAACAGTAATAGTTCCGTCGCGGTCGAGTGCGCGGCGGTTCGGGAACGACCGCGAGGAGACGCGGTAGGCACCGACTGTTGGACCGATTACGACGAAGCGTCCGACGTACATACTCGATGCTGGCGGGGCTGCGTACATGGAGGTATCGATACGCGAAGCCCCACGGGGAGCCGACAGGATTCAGAGCGTCGGAGAACGGTTGGGAGAGCGACCCGAGGAACGCTCAGTACAGCGGGTCATCGATTCAGTCCACCGTAACTGCTCCGAGGTTGCTAGACGGCTCTCCGTACCGAACTCCCCTGCCATAGTGAATAGGAAGTATCGTCCTCGAGTTACTGGACAGGTGGCTGTACGTGAGTTGCGGCTGCATCCTCTCCCTCTTCGATAGCACTGTTGATGGCATCACGCAACGTGTCGGTCTTGAACGGCTTTTCGAGACATTCGTCTACGCCGTGCGGACGAAGGTCTCTCGACGGCAGAGAACCCGACATCACGACGATACCGAGTTCGTCGGCGGTCTGGCCGATGGCGTTGAGGAGGTCCGTCTTTTGCGTCCCATTGAGTTTCCAATCACAGACCACTGCATCGACCGACTGATCGAGAGCCTCGAGCAACGCATCACCCGTGCCGACACCACGGACGCGGGAGTGCTCCCGAAGTTGCTGGACAAAGATTTCTCGGAGATGGCTGTTGTCGTCCGCGAGCAGGACTGTGTGCTTGGACATGGTCAAGATTGTACGAGAAGACGACATCAACGCTGCTAAAAACCGCCGCTCCAGTAGCGGCCCGTTCGACGTACGCGGCATCTGGTATCTGCTAGCAAACGAAGTCCCCGCCGTCGGTAACGGGCCTGTTGGTATTCAGTCGTTGGAGGCGGAAGTATCGATCGAGAGTTCGTGCTCGGAGATAGTGGCCCTCGGTCGCAGGAACTTCCGGTAGTCGAACTCGGTCAGTTCGTCGCCCTGGGCGACCCGTGTCGGCCAGTCCGGGTTCGCGAGCGCGCTCGTCGCGAGTGTCAGGAGGTCCGCACCGTCTTCGAGCACGCTGCGTGCAGCCTCGGGTGTTCCCAGCCCCCCGTTCGCGATGACGACCGTGTCGTCGGTCACGTATTCGACAGCAGCCTCCGCGAGCGTGGGGCCATCCTCACCGAAGGAGGACACGGTAGCGTCGGGCTCGGTCGTGTGGACGTAATCTGCCCCGGCAGCCGAGAGTTCCTCGAAGAACACCGACGCTGCGTCTTCCCCTTCCTCCCACTGGTGGTCGGTGTCGGTCACCATCGTCTGTGAAACCCGAATCCCGACGACGAACTCCTCGGAGACGGCGTCCGCGACTGCAGAGACGACTTCTGCTGGATACCGCACGCGTGCTTCCGGCCCGCCGCCGTACTCGTCGTCGCGCTGGTTCATCCGCGTCGAGAGGAACTCGTTGAGGAAGTAACCGTTCGCGCCGTGTATCTCGACGCCGTCGAAGCCAGCCTCGGACGCGTTTCTGGCTGCCGAGACGAACCCCTCACGCGCCGTTTCGAGGTCGTCGCTGGTGGCTTGCTCCGGCACGGGATACGGGCCGCTCCCACCGTAGGCTTCGGACTTTTCGCCCGCCGGCTGGACTGGCGACGGTGCGATTGTCTCCTGTGTCTCGGAGGGTGGAATCCCCTGGTTCTGTGCACCACAGTGCATCAGCTGTGCGAAGATCGGTGACCCGGCATCGTGCACGGCATCGACCACTGTCGTCCACGCGTCGACGTGGTCGGCAGTGACGAGTCCCGGCTGTCTCAGGTAGCCCTTGCTGTACGCGTTGTCAGTGTAGACTCCCTCCGTGACGAGAAACGCAAAGCCGCCGTCAGCGAATTTCGCGTAGTAGTGCGACATCTCGTCGGTCGCACGTCCGTCGGCCGTCGCGCTTACCCGAGTCATCGGCGCCAGGCCGACGCGATTGTCGAGGGACAACTCTCCTACCGACGTTGAGTCGAACAGCATCTTGGTGGCAGGTATGTGTTTCACCCGAATAGACCACTCGTTCTGTCTCCGCCAGAACCGGCGCCGTGACCATCGCGGTGACGGCCCTTCGAGAACCGCCTCGGTGACCCTCGTCACCATCGGCGTCGGTTCGTCGGCTACCAGCGCGACGATGAAGTGGTCGAGCCTGTCGCTTCGAGGCGGTGAACGGATGTGCGGAACCGCTCGGCTCCCGCGTTTTTCGCAACACAGGTGAATCACCGACGAAGACGAAGCCACCTTGAGAGTAGCTCGATGTCACCCCGGACAGGAGTAGCTACTTGGGTTCGCTGTCCGTACGGGAGGCATGCTCGTCGCGGAGACAGAGACGGCGTACCGGTTCGTCACGCAACCGGCACACGCAGCGCTGGCCGGCCGCCTCGCGAGGATGTGGGTCCGTGAAGCCGACACGACGGACCCCGAAGTCGCGATGGCGGTGTACAACCACGACAACGGCTGGTGGGCCCACGACCGCTGCCCGCATCTCACCGACGACGGAACGCCCGCCGGCGTCGGCGACGTACCGCCGGAAACCTGGGTCGAGTTCTACGAATCGGGCATCGACAGCGTCGTCCAATTGGACCCGTACGCGGGACTGCTCGCGTCGATGCACGGGTCGGGGCTGCGCCGCGAGCGCTACGGACTCACTGACGGCCCGCCGTCCGACCACCCGGCGTACGACGAGTTCGTCGACCGGGAAGAACGCAGACAGCGACAACTCGCGTCGGAGCTCCCAGCGGGTCGACTATCGAGTGCAGACGAGAACGCGCTCTCGACGCTCCACGAGACGGGGACGGTCGACGACAGCGAGAGCCGACTGTGGCGAGCGTACCGACTCCTCGAAACATGGGATATCTGCTCGATTGCGCTCTGTACCGCGACAGCCGGAGCGACGACGGAGATACCGACGGCACCGGCGGCGGACGTGCTCGTCGAGGCAGTCGACGACGCGACGGTCACAGTCGTACCGTACCCGTTCGAGACGTCGCCGCTGACGGTGCAGGTCCCCACGCGAACCGTCGACAAGGAGTCGTTCGACACCGAGTCTGCGCTCTGTCGGGAGTACTACCGGACGAGAGAGGAGTTCCGTTCGATTACCGTGAAGTCACCCTGAACAGCGGCGTCAGTGCTCGTCGGCAAAGCGCCGCGCCGCCTTCGTCCAGTCCCACGAGAGAAAGGAGATTTCGGGGCTGGCTCCGACTGGAATCGCGTCGTACTCCTGGAGAAAGGTACGGATGCCGCGCTTGCCACCGAAGTCGCTGCGGTACCATCCCATGACGCGAGGCACGCGCACGCGGTCAGTATCGGGGTCGTACCGGACGGTGGCGTCGAGATACGCACGCGTCGCCATGTCGAGTTGGTCGTCGATAGCGTCGAGAGTGTATGCCCGGATTGCCGGACAGCTCTCGGCACCGCAGTTGAGCGCGAAGTGGATTCGTGGGTCGACACTGTCGAGTCGGTAGCGCATCTCGAAAGTATCGGGCAGAACGCGGGGGAGATAGCCCAGTCCGTATTTCGAGCGGCCACGGAGTAGCCCATGCTCGATGTCGTCGAGGCTCAGACGGTGGCCGGCGACGCGAACCGCCGGAATGCTAAAAAAGCGAAGCGAGCGGAGTACGCCCTCGTACAGTCCCGGGTGAGTGTCCAGCAGCCCCTGCGTGCCGGCGTTGTAGAGGTTCGACCAGAACGCGAGCGCGGCGTTACGGTCGGTCCGAAGCGGTCCGAGCGCCTCGTCGTCGTACTCGCCGAGTCTCGTCAGGAACGGCGTCGGGTCTCCGCCGGTCCGGTAGGCAGCGAGCAGCTCAGCGCTGCAGTCGATCGGAGAGAGTGTCTCTGCCGTCTCGAGACTCATACCGGAGCGTTGGCCGGAGAGCGAAAAAGCGTTTGGCGGGCTGGCAGCGTACTCGCCAGACGGTGACGCCACGGGCGAGCCGTACATTTTGCTGACTCGGTGAACGTCGAGCGGATGGGCGGCAGTGCGTCTTGTCGTATAAAATTTCAGTTTCACTGTGAGGAGAGCACTGAACCGCCGGCTACTCCACAGTTGCGCGCATGGTGACGAGCGAAGCGGAGTGTCTCGATGCGCTGCAGGAAGCGGCCGACAGGCTCGAAAAGTCACCCACGAAGGTGGAGTACGAAGCGCTTGAGTTAGTGCCGGCATCAGCGACGGTTATCCGGGTTTTCGGCAGTTGGAACGAGGCGAAAGAACAGGCTGGACTGGAAACAGCACCCTCAACGGGGAGTCGGGTTGAGCCGAAACCCGACAACGTCGAAATTCCAGATGATAGTGAGTGGGACGAACTCTCGGTGGACCAGCGGTGGCACTACCGAAACGTCGAGCACAACACTGAACGGACGCTGGACCGTCGGAGTTGTCTCCGCTCGTGGATCAACGAGCGGAAAGCCGAGAACGGGTGTTCCCGGTGTGGACAGACCGACGCTGCCTGTCTGGAGTACCACCACGTCAATCCAGAGTTAAAAGAGAAAGCAATCGGCGAGCTAATCACACACGGACACGGGAAACAAAGTCTCCAAGAGGAGATAGCAAAGTGCGAGATACTGTGTGCGAACTGCCACCGGAAAGAGCACTACAATTTGCCGGAGAATCCACGCGGGAAGCGAGAAAAACAGAGACAGTGGTTGTACGAGTACAAGCGAGAAATAGATGGGTGTCGCCGGTGTCCGGAGACCGACCCACGTTGTCTGGTGTTTCACCACAGCGGTGAAAAGCGGGCGACAGTCGCCAGCCTCGTCGCAGACGGGGCAACAAATGTAGCGATCCGAGAAGAAATCCAGCGGTGTACCGTCCTCTGTGCGAATTGTCACCGGAAGGAACACTTCGAGTCACCAGTCAGAACTAGCTGAACGCGACGACGTTACGACAATCATAAGTGCAACCACCGTATATTCTTGACTGCAAAGTTCCGTGGTGTAGTGGCCAATCATGTAGCCTTCTGGGGGCTACGACGAAGGTTCGAATCCTTCCGGAACTATACTACTGCAACTAACTCTGTCAGCACCTGCTGTTCTTGCTAATTCAATTCCCTGGCATCAGCCAGCTACTCGCCACCGAACGCCTGATGAGCGCGGCGAATCGAATCGAGCAGGCCAGCGCGCTGGGGCGCGTAGTGGAGATGTGAGTCACAGCCACAGTCCGAACAGCCGAAGTCGGGAACGGGAGCACCGTCGAGAGCCGTCGCGGTCGAACACTCGATGTCGACGCCGGCGGACGTGACGACGGTGTCGACGCTGGCAGTGGGGAGACCGAGCAGGTAGTCGACGTGCCAGTGGCGGGTGTCGCGCTCGCCGGCGGCGAGTTCGCGGTGGCGCTGGACCCGGGAAAAGCCACCAGTGCCGAGCGCGCTGCCGGTGTAAGCGTACCACCCGGGGTCGAAGGTGAGCGTGCCCAGTGCTCCGACCTCCGTCGTGGTCGTTTCGAGTACGTCGACCAGGAGCGTGTACGTCCCGCCGACGCCACTGTCGTCAGTCACACAGGGTGGGTTTGTCGGCGCGCACATATCTGTTGTGACTGCCGAGAGAGTGCTCCGAAAGAGGTGTCTTTCCGGCCGACAGAACTGTCGACGATGACGCGCTATCTCGTCGCGACGGCGTCGGTCCACACCACCGCAGCAGCCTGTGATTACCTCCAGTCCCGCGTCGATTCCGACGACGAGGTGCTCGTCCTCGCCGTCCGGGAGCCAGCACTCGACAACCGAGACCTCGGCGATGCGGCGAACGTCGCGCGGACGCGACTGGTCGCACCGAACGTCGAAACGCTGACTCGGGAAGGCAACCCAGTCGAGGAGATCTCGGCGGTAGCCACCGAGCGAGATGTGGACGTACTCGTCGTGGGACCGCGGCGGGGTGACCCGGAGACGAGTGGAGACGCGCCGGGGAGCACCACCAGGGCGCTGCTGGCCAACTCGACGCGACCAGTAGTCGTCCTCCCGGAGACAGCGCTGCCCTGAGTCGAGCCCATCGCATTGAAACCGCTGGGCGTCAAAGCGGGGTCTATATGTCCGGTTCGGAACTGGCGACGCAGGTCCGGGAGATGCTCAACGTGGACGCAGCGGCGTTCCGTGCCCGCGCACAGGAGGAGGCAGAACAGCTCAAAGAGGAGGTCAGGTCGGGGACCTTCGA
Organism: Salinibaculum salinum; assembly: GCF_037645885.1. Classification (NCBI taxonomy): domain Archaea; kingdom Methanobacteriati; phylum Methanobacteriota; class Halobacteria; order Halobacteriales; family Haloarculaceae; genus Salinibaculum; species Salinibaculum salinum. Next base: position 76,680 of record NZ_JBBENW010000002.1, read on the forward strand.
CAACACCCAGGCGTTGGTGGGGCTGGAGATGGAACTGTACGGTGCGGACTCACGGACCGACGGACTCCGACGGATGCCCCGAAGTCTGCTTGGTCTCATCGGCTTCGAGAAAGAACTCGGCCTCCACAACGCCGAGATGCAGACGAGCCCGGAACCGCTGACTCGGTACGGCCTCGTCGCCCAGGAAAAAGAGCTACAGGCCCACTTCGCGCCGGCCCAGGAGAAAACGAACGCCGAGGACCTCTCGCTGGTGACCGACGGGATGTGGACGGTGCCACCGACCGGCGAGACGGCGACGGAGTACCTGACCGACTTCGTCGAACAGGACGGGATTCGCATCGCGACCAACATGAGCGATTCCGTCAGGTACCACACGATGGCCAACACCGACTACCCGTCGCGGTTCGAACTCGACGCACCCCACGTCTCGCTCTCTGCGGAGACGGTGATGCCCGAGAGCCTCATCACCTCGATTCAACCCCACTACCAGGTGCCCCACGCACCAGACCTCCCGGAGTATTTCAGGTACGCGCTCCGCGTCGCCGGGCCGCTGCTCGCGCTCGGGGTCAACGCTCCCTTTTTCCCCCCGGACCTCTACGACGACGACCCGGACGCCGAAATCGTCGCCGACGCGCACATGGAGCACCGCATCGGCGTCTTCGAGTCGGTGCTGAACCCGCCTGTCGACCACGAGGAAGCCCCGAAAGTGTGTTTCCCGCCGGATTTCGAGACCGTCGAGGAGGCCATCGACGCCATCGCGGACGACCGGTGTATCGTCCCGACGAACGTGACCACTGGTAACCGGTTCGACGACCAGTTCGCACACTTCCGACACAAACACGGAAGCTACTGGCGCTGGGTCCGGCCAGTCTTCGACGGCGCGACACGCTCGGAAGCCAACGCCAGAATCGAGTTCCGGCCGCTTCCCGCACAGCCGACTATCCGGGACAGCGTCGCCTTCGAAGCGGTCTTCGCCGGACTCATGGAGAGTCTGCGCCGCCGCGAACACCCGGTCCGCGCACTCGACTGGGAGACGGCGAAGGAGAACTTCTATGCGGCCACCCGCGACGGCCTACAGGCGGACATCGAGTGGATAACCAGCGACGGTGTGGAGACGACCGCGATAGACGAAATCGGACACGAACTGTTCGAGTTCGCCCGCGATGGGCTAGAAGTACGGGGCCTCTCGACAGAACAGGCACGCGAGTACATCCGACCGCTCCGTGAACGACTGGACCGCCGGATGACGCCCGCCCGCTGGAAACACGAGCGAGTCCACGAGAGTATCGAGGCCGGTGTCCCGCTCCCGGAAGCAATCTGGGGGATGCAGGCCGAGTACATCGACCACCAGTCCGAGACGCTCATCGAGGGGACGTTCGCCGACTGGTTTTAATTTCTCTCGTGGGTATTTTCGGCGTGATCGACAGCGTCGGCCGGCGTGTCGACGTGTTCGATGCCGTCTACGCCGTCGATTCGGTGGGTCCCGAGGCCGGCGACCGGCCGGTCGAAGTCGAGTGCGTGACCGAGTTCCGAGAGCGTGCCCGGTCCGCCGTCGATAGCGATGACGGCGTCGCCGTTCAACACGACCAGTGCGTTTCGGGCGTTGCCCATGCCAGTCACGATCGTCGTCTGGACGTATTCGTTCGCCTCCGCTGGATGACTGCCCGGCAGAATGCCGATGGTGTGCCCCTCCATTTCACGTGCGCCGCGACAAGCCGCCTCCATGACGCCGCCGCGACCACCACAGACGACGGTATGGCCGCGCTCGGCGAGCAGTCGGCCGACGTCGAGCGCACGGTCGTACTCCTCGTCGGTGACGCTGCTGCCGCCGATAACACTGACGCGCATACTCGACGGCAACGGCGCTCACCGATAAAAACAACAGTACTGCAGTCGTCGAAAGCGGAGTGACCGACGAGAATCCGGTCGTCAGGAGTTAGAGCTGGTCGAGCCAGTTCCGTGCCTGAGATTCGCTGGTCTGAGCGATCTCGGCGATTTCCGCGGCGTCGTACTCGGCGAGATCGGCCGCCGTCTCGATGCCCGCGTCGTGGAGACGCTCTGCGTAGGTCGGGCCGATACCGCTGATGGTCTCGACTGGGTCGGCGTCGGGTTCGTCCTCGACGACCGCTTCGCCGCCATCGGCCTCCTCTGGGCCACTGTCTTCGGCTTCGTCAGTGACCTGTTGGGCGGCCTGTTCCTGGATCTCGGAGACGCTTGCCTCGGCCGTTTCGGCGTCATCCGCTTCCTCGCCGGCGTCGTCTTCGTCCTCCGCGGCCTCGGATTTCTCCCAGAACCAGTCACTCACCTGCGGCCAGACGTCCTCGTGCGACGATGAGGAGACCGACATGCCGATGTGGCCGGTCGGGTACTCGATGGTGGTCACGTCGTCGCTGCCGACGATGTCGTTGAACGGCTTGGAGGCTTCTGGCGGGATGAGGTGGTCGTACTCGCCGATAATCTGGATAATCGGCATGTCGATGTTCTCGACGTCGACCTGCTGGCCGTTGATTTCCAGGACGTTCCGGTAGAGTTCGTTGTTCTGGTAGATCTTCTGGAGGAACTCGACGTAGGCCTGCCCCGCGAGGTCGATACCCTCGTCGAGCCACCGCTCCATCCGGGAGAAGTTCTGAACGAACCCGTCACTCTCCAGATTCTCGTAGAGAGTGATGTACTTCCGGAGGTAGTTGTCGATGGGGTCCATCAGCGCGAACCCGTCGTCGAGCATCTCCGCCGGGACGTTGCCGTACGTGTCGACGACGTCCTGCGGGTCGTAGTACTCCTCGCTTCCCCAGTCTTCGAGGGTGCCGCCGGTCTGGTCGAAACAGAGGCCGGCAGCCATCAGGCCGAGCGCGTTGACCTTCTCGGGATAGAGCGCGGAGTAGATGGCCGTCATCGTCCCGCCCATACAGTAGCCGAGGAGGTTGATTTTGTCCTGGTCCGAACGGCGGGCGACTTCGTCGACGCAGTTGTCGATGTAGCGGTTGATGTAGTCGTGCAGACCGAGGTTCTGGTCGAGCCGCGAGGGCTCGTTCCAGTCGATCATGTACACGTCGTGGCCCGCATCGAGCAGTCGGCGGATGACCGACCGGTCGGGCTGCAGGTCCAGGATGTACGGCTTGTTGATGAGCGCGTACACGATGAGAATGGGAACCTCGTTCTGTTCGTCGGTCCGAGACTCGTAGTGGAGCAGTTCCAGCTTGTTCTCTTCGTAGACGACCTCGGAGGGCGTCTGTCCGACTTCGATCGTCTCTATCTCGACGGCGCGGTCGGGCGCGATAGAGGCCTTGCGGGTGGCGTCGGCGAGAGACTCCATCGTCTCGGTCTGTGCGTCCATCGCTGCCGCCAGTGGATTGAATGGCATGACTCTACTCCTCTAGTGCGTCGAGTACACGGTCGAGCTTCTGTTCGACGTCGTGCTGGCGACGTTCCAGTTCGATGAGTCGGTCACCGACTTCCTCGACGTCGTCGCGAGTCGGGAGACCCATCTGCGAGACGGTGTCCTGAGTCACCTCGTCGACTTCCTGTTGCATCTCCATCATCGTCTCGACGAGCTGACCGTTCGCGGACGCGAACGCGCTCGTCGACATGACTTCCTTGAAGGCGTCGTTTGCCGACTGCAGCCAGATGTCGCGGAACTCCGTCGGTCCGATATCCTCGCCCTCGGCGGCATCTGTCGTCTTCTCGAACATCTCTTCGGCGGCGTCCATCCACACCTCGTAGGCGCGGTTGTAGCCCTCGATGCCGTCTTCGACGACATCCTCTTCGGGGACGGAGTTGTCGAAGGCGTCACTCCAGGCGTCGATCAGCGCGGCCTGTGCCTGCATGTTCTGCTCGACAGAGTCGGCAACTGCGTCGTTCATCTGTTCTACCATCTCGTTCCAGTCGTCTTGCATCTGATTTGAATCACTCATGGGAATAGGTCTAGCGTGTATAGAATAAAAGATTCCGAAGGTTTACGCCTCGACTGCCTCGACAGCCTGCTCGGAAACGTCCTGCATCTGGCTCTGCATCTCCTCGACCTGCGCCTGCAGCTCTTCGACCTGCGCTGCGAGTTCCTCGACTGCCTCGACGGACTGGGTCTCCAGTTCCTCGTGGGTCTCGAGGAGGAGGTCGATCTGCTCTTCGAGCGCCTCCAGGTAGTCACCGCTTACGTCGTCGTAGGTGGCGATTCCCTCGTCGAGTTCCTCGGAGAGGGTGTCGAAGGCTTCCGCGTGGTTCTCGAGGAGCGTCTCGTACTGTTCGTCGACCGTGTCGCGAAGTTCCGTGAGCTGCTCTCCAACGCCAGGGACGTTGGCCTCGACGGCGTCGAGGGTGTTGTGCAGGGCGTTTTGCTGAAGTTCGACGAGTCGGCGCTGGGCCGATTCGGAACTGTCCATACTGTCGACGACAGCGTTGTTGACGCGCTGCTGGAGTTCGACAGTGCGGTGAAGCGCCTGCTGGCTCTGTTCGATTGTCTGTCGCTGCAGTTCGAAGGTCGTCGTAACGGGTGTTGTGTAGTCTACCATTGTTAGTCACTCCTGTTGCGTTTGACCGGGATAACGACGGTCTGGACGATATCGCCCTCCTCGATGTCGAGCGCCTCGCGCTCGGCATCGGGGATACTGATGCGGCCGCCACTCTGGACGCGAGTCTTGAACGTCGCCGTCTGGCTCATCGCACCAATCTGGTTCATATCCATCCCGGACATTCCGCCACCCATCATCTGTTTGAGCAACTCCTGTTGTTTCTCAACTGCCTGCTCACCCGTCTCCTGAAACGCCTTGAACATTGCGGGAGGCCACATCGGCCCGTCGCTCTCGTCGGACATCGGTCATTTGTAGGTACACCGCCATTTGGTATAAACCTTGCGTTGAATACCATCTGATACCATACGATACCATTAAGTGACACAGACACCTACAGATATGTATGACGTATCAGTTGGACAGCCGTGTGTCTGCACAACATCACCCATGTGAGCAGACGAACGAAGCGGGAGTAAGCAGTGGTATCGGGACAACAATGTTAGTCAATAATCCTCACAATTTAATAGGGCGTAAGGCTAAAGGTGGAGCCAATGAGTTCTGAATCGGAACGCAGCGCGCTGCTGGATACGTGGACCGAGACATCGTCGCACGTATTCGACAGTGTCGTCGCCGCGAACCGGGCTGCCTTTGCCGCATTCGGTGTCGAGCCAGGCGAGAAAGACGGCTCCGTCGCCACACCGACCGAGCGCATCGCGCCCGACGAAGACCTGCCCGAGTGGCACACCGAACTGACTGCCGACGACCCCACCGAACTGTCCGTCGGCGACCGGTTCGAGTTCACCAAGACAATCACCGACGGCGACGTGAAGCGCTTCGCCGCCTCGAGCGGAGACACTAACCCGCTCCACCTCGACGGTGAGTTCGCCGAGGAGACGCGTTTCAAGGGCCGCATCGCCCACGGGACGCTGGTCGGTGGGCTCATTTCCGCCGCGCTTGCGCGCGTGCCCGGAATGGTCATCTACCTCTCGCAGGACCTCGAATTCCACAACCCGGTCCGCATCGACGACCGCATCACCGCCGAGTGTGAGATCGTCGAGGACCTGGGCAACAACCAGTACCGGCTCAACACACGCGTCCTCAACGGTGAAGACGTCGCCATCGACGGGGAGGCCGTCATCATGGTCGACGAACTTCCCGAGGCCGCAAAGGCCGCTGTCGAAGACTGACGGCGCTGTCGGCCCAGCCGCCCGTTCTCTCTCTACAACTGATTTTCAGCGGCTGTGAGTTAGTCTCGACCAGTCTCATCGTACGCCCCAGCAGCGTCGAGACGACCGCGCCGTCGGACGACGCTTGGTGTTCGACACCGACCCGGCTCTCCGGCCGCTTGCGGGACTGTACAGTTGTTACAGCTCTCACAGAGGACTCGGTCCTCGCCAGCGAGGAGTCGCGCCGGGAGTCGCGGTTCGGCGTAGAACGGTCGCCCCATTCCCACGAAGTCACAGGCCGGCATCGGTTCACCCGCCCCGAGGAGCGTCTCACAGTGGGCTCGTTCGCGCAAGCCGCCCTCACAGAGCACCGGCACGTCGACTGCCGCCCGGACCGCTCGACAGAAGTCGGCGTTCCAGCCGGGTTCGCGCGGGTACCACTGGCCCTCCAGACGGTTCGCCGCCCGAACGACGCGCGCCCGCCAACGCGACCCGAAGACCGCAGCGTAGTCGGACTGTAACTCCGAGGCGGCCCACGCTCTGGCCGGATACTCCCCGCGGACGATACTCATGTCCCAGTACACCGAGACCTCGACGGGAACGAGCGCGTCGTAGCCCGCACTGGCGAGTCTACTCGCGATATCGACGCCGTCTCCACGTGTGAGGTGGCGCCGGACGAAGGGTGGGGCAGCCGTCTCGGCGGGTACCTTCGTCACCAGCGGCACGTCACCGGCGTGGTCCCGAATCGACTCCTCGACGGCCAGCAGGAACTGTACGCCGTCGGCGAACTCGTCGTCGCGGCGGTTGTAGTACGGCGAGAGGAACTGCTGGACGATGCCCATATTCGCCCCGGAGAGGTGGATGCCGTCGTAGCCGGCGTCGACGGCATAACCCGCCGCGCGCCCGAACGCCTCAGCGAGGTCGTACACGTCGTCCGTCGAGAGCACTTCGGGCTGGAGGTCAACGAAACCGAGGCGGTCAGCGAGGCGGAGCTGCCAGGGCGGGCGCGAAACTGCCGCCTGGCTCACCCCGTCTGTCTTCGCACGGTGCTCTGCGTGCCACATCTCGAGGCTTCGCAGTCCGCCGTGGGACAGTTGCAAGAAGATGCGACTGCCGTGGTCGTGGATTGCGTCGGTCAACCGCGAGAGCTCCGAGACGAAGTCGGGGTCGTGGACCCGCGTCATGTTCGGTGCGGCACATCCCCCCTCCGGCGTGACGATGCTCGCCCCCTGAAAGATGAGCCCGGCACCCGCCGCTGCCGCGGGTTCGAGTTCGTCGACGAGTGTCTCGACGGCGTCGGGACCGTTGCCGGCACACTCGAGCAGCGGGGCGCGATAGAGTCTGTTCGGTATCTCGACGCCGCCGATACTGATTGGGTCGGTGAGTCGGCTCATCGTTCGACAGTCAACAGTGCCACGCGTTCACAGACCACGTCGGCGAGCGTGCCGTCGGTGGCCGCCAGTTCGCGTTCGGAGATGCCGAAGAAGTTCATGACGCGCTCGCGGTCGTACGCATCGAGCGTCTCTGCGGGGTCGAGTCGGTCACCGACCGCCGCCGCTGCACCCGCTTCGTCGCCGCCATCGGGTCCACCGTCGACGACCACGACAGCCGGAGTCGTTCCCTCATCGACGCCCATCTCGAGCGCGCGGTTTATCTGGCGGCGTCCGGCGGCGTACAGCAGTATCTCGACCGCGCGATTCCGGGCAATCATCTCCTCGCGCTCTGCTGCCCGGTTGGCCAGCGCCACCGCTCGCTCCAGCTGGTCGCGCCCGACGACGTACCGGGCGTCGAACGCCTGGACCGCGACACCGTACTCCGCACCGATGGAACCCAACTCCGCGACGAAGGCGTCGACGTCCTCGACTGTCGCCCGTCCTTCGACGACCCGCATCAGAAATCACCCAGGTTCGCCTGGTCTTCGGCGGCAGTCTCGTTGGCCTCTGCCGAGACACCATCATCTGTTCCTTCGTAGGAAACATCGTCGGACGGTTCCACGTCAGCCATCGACGGGTTGCGGTGTCCGGCGTTTTCGAGGACGTTCTCTGCTGTCTTCTCCCGGTCCCGGAGCGCCGCCAGGACGACGGACTTGTCGGCGTCGCGGAGGTCCGCACGCGTCTCGATGCCGGCCTCGAACAGCCGCCGAGCGCGCTTGCGGCCCACGCCACGAACCCCAGCGAGGTCGACCAGTTCCGACCGGACGCCGTGTTCGGCGCGGGTCCGGGCTTTCCGAATCGCGGGCGCGGCGTCCACGTCGAGTTCCGAGACGAGCGACTCCGCCGCCCCGAGCAACCACTGTGCAGTCTCGACTTTCCCGCGGATGTCGCCCGGCCCGATGCTGTAGCGGTCGGTAATCTCGTCCTCGTCGAGTTCGCTGGCCCAGTCTTCGAGCAGGCGGGCGGTCTTCAGTGCCGACAGCCAGTCGTCGAAGCGGTCCTCGTACTCGGAGGGAGCGCGACCCAGCAACTCATTTTCTCGCTCGTAGGCAATTTCTGTGTACGTCTCCTCGTCGCCCGACCGGAGGTAGAGTTCGTACATGTCCGGCGTCCGTGCGACGAGGTGGTAAAGACCGAGTGCGGTTATTTCGGGGGTTCCGTCGCCATCGCCCCCCTGCTCGCGGAGTTCGCTGGCGGTCTGGAAGCTGCCGGCCTCGTCTGTCGCGTCCGCGGTTGTCGGTCCGGCGTCGCGCTGGGCCGCCCGCAGGCCGTCGATGATTTCGGCGGCACTCATCGGGTCGAGATAGAGGCGGGAGACGGTGTGGCCGAGACTCGTCGGGGAGAGTTCCTCGCCCTCGCGCGTGAGAAAATCGTTCCGCACCAGATACTCGATGACGTTATCGGTGACCTGTTCGAGTCGCTGGCGGTCGGCAGTCTGTTCGGCGTACAGCGTCCCCTCCAGGAAGTCCAGCAACCCCTCGCGGGAGCGCGCGAAGTTCGACGCGACGGTCGCGAGAATGTGGGTTCGCAGCGCTGGTTCGGCGGCCAGTTTCGACTCGACTGGCTCGGGGTCGGCCCAGACGTACCGCTCGAACAGTTCGTCCAGTTCGTCGTGGCTGGACGCGACGAGCACCGCCTCGCCGTAGGGGTCAAGACCCGGCCGCCCGGCCCGGCCCATCATCTGGTGGACCTCAAGCACGGAGAGCGGTTGCATCCCGCCAGCGGTCCCGTCGTAGCGCCGCCAGTCCCGGACGACGACCCGCCGGCTAGGGGTGTTGACCCCTGCGGCGAGGGTGGGGGTCGCGGAAACCACCTTCAACAACCGGTCGCGGAATGCGTCTTCGACAAGCGAGCGGTGCTTTCGGGCGAGGCCGGCATGGTGAAAAGCCGCTCCCTTTGTGACGGCGTCGGCGAGGTCCTCGCTGGTCTCGGTGTCGCTCACGTCCCGAATCTCGGCGGCAATCTCGGCGAGTTTGTCGCGTTCCTCGCCGGAAAGAAACGGCTCCGTCGTGCCGGTCAGTCGGCGCGCGGCAGCCTCGGCGTTGCGCCGGGAGTTGACGAACACCAGCGAGGAGCCGTCGTCTTCGAGCGTATCGCGGACGACGGCAGCGGTCTGGTCCTCGCTGTTCTTTACTGCGACGCGGGACTGGCTCCCGTCTTCGAGGTGGAGCGCGTCACCGTAGTGGACGCCCTTCTGGAGTTCGATGGGTCGCCAGTCCGAATCGACCAGTTCGGCGTCCAGCCAGTCGGCCAGTTCACCCGCATTGCCGATGGTCGCCGAGAGCGCCACGGTCTGCAGCGAGGGGTTCAGCGAGCGGAGTTTCGCGAGCGTGACCTCCAGCGTCGGGCCGCGCTCGCTGTCGTCGACGAGGTGGACCTCGTCGGCGACGACACAGGAGAGATCGTCGAGCCACGGCGCATCGTTTCGGACGAGGGAATCGACTTTCTCGCTGGTCGCGACGACGATATCCTTGTCCGCGAGCCAGCCACCCTCTGATTCGTAGTTCCCCGTCGAGACGCCGATGTCGAGGCCGTACTGTTCGTACTCCTCGAAGTCGGCCTGTTTCTCGCTGGCGAGTGCGCGCAGCGGGACGATGTAGAGGGCCTTTCCCTGTCGTTCGATAGACGAGAGCATCGCCAGTGTCGCGATGAGCGTCTTGCCACTGGCGGTGGGTATCGAGGCGACGAGACTACCTCCCTCGGTGACGCCGGCCTCGACGGCCTCGGCCTGTGGTGGGTACAGCGACTCGATGCCCTGCTCGCGCAGGTGGTCGGGCAACCAGTCGGGCACGCCCGGGATGTCCGCAACGTCCATTATGCATGGGTGGGGCGTGCCGCCGTTTAAATATTCGTTCGGCAGAAACCGTCTGCCCGGGTCACTCCTGCTAGTAGTCCACACGCTTTTACCGACCGGCTTCTCATGGCAGTGTATGCGAATCGAATACGACCGCGACACGTGTATCGGGATGTTCCAGTGTGTCGCAGAGTGGGACGCATTCGAGGAGGACAAGGACGCGGGAAAAGCGGTGCTTCGAGACAGCGAAGAGACCGAGGACGGGATGTTCGTCCGCGAAGTGCCCGACGACGCGGAACTCGACGCGAAGTTCGCCGCTCGTGCCTGTCCGGTCGACGCCATCGCCGTCTACGACGACGACGGCGAACAGTTGATTCCGTGAGCGCTCAGATGTACCCCTCGACGGTTGCCTCGAGCACGACCTCGGGAGCCCGCTCGCCGGGTCGTTCGACCACGACGGACGCCTCCAGATACGTGTGTTCGCCGCGGTCGTCGAGGTGGTCGGTCGTCCACCGGCAGGTCAGCGGCTGGCCAGTGTACACTGGTTTCGAGAAGTGCAGGTCGATACGCCGCGAGAGGACTTCGTGGTCGCCCCCGATTTTCGTCAGTAAACTCCCCGTCAGGAGCCCCTGGACGAGCAGGCGTCCCTCCTCGTCAGAGTCGGTGTGCCGTGACTGGTCGTCCCCGGTCAGTTCCGCAAACTGCAGAACGTCCTCGTGGGTGAACGTGCGCTCGTGAGTGTACGTGTCGCCGACATTCATCGCGGACAGGTACGCGCCCTCGTCGGAAAAGCGTCGGTGTCGGTCGGCTTTCGGCAGTCGAAAGACAGGTGTCGCTGGCGACGAACAGCCGGGTAGATGGGCGTCCGTGCGACGGTCCGGCGACTGCTCGACTGGTTCCCGGCGGTCCTCGCACGGCTGGGCCTCGTCGAACGCGTGAAGGCGACCGAAGCGTTCGACCTCGCGGTCCCGGTGATGGTCACCGGCGGACTGCGGGTACTCCTCCGGATGGCCGACTTCCTCTTCGTCGGTATCGCGCTCGGTGACGCCGCCATCGCCGGTCTCGAACTCGGCTTTCAGTACTACTTCATCGGCTTCGGGCTGTCGCTTGCGCTGACCTCAGGGACGATTAGCGTCGTCTCCCGACTGCAGGGGGCAGGCGAGCGTGCCCGCGCGAACCTCGCGGTCAAGCAGTCGCTGTGGCTTTCGCTCGCGGTCTCGCTCCCGCTCGGCGGTCAGCAGTTCGACGGCGGTCTCCTTCGAGAGATCGTCCGCGTTGCCACGCCGCTGACGGGGATGCGGCTGCTCCAGTCGACGGCCCGTTTTCCGTTCCTGTTCATCCTCGGCGTGCTCGGGACGCCGGCGGTTGCGGCCTACGCAATCGGTCGCCGAGTGATGCTGCTCGCACTGATGCCGGCGTGGGGCTACTCGACGGCCGCCAGCACGCTCGTCGGGCAGTCACTGGGTGCGGGCGACGAGGACGGTGCGAACGAGTACGGCTGGCAGACGCTCCGGTTGGGGCTGGCAACCCAACTGCTGGCCGCGGGCGTACTCGTTCTCGCGGCCCGACCCATTGCCACCGCGTTCGGGACCGAACACGTCGCTCTCACCGTCGATTTCATCCGCGTGTTCGGCCTCGCGACGGCCGGGTTCTCGGCCTCCCGGACGATGCGAGGGAGTCTGCGTGGCGCTGGCGACACCCGCTGGCCGCTCTACGGGACGTTTCTGGGGTCGTACGTCGTCCGGTTGCCACTCGCAGCGCTGACGCTCCCGACGGCGTTTACCGTCAGCGTGGCCGGCCTCTCCCTCGCACCGGGGATGGGGCTGGGTTATCCGGCGATATTCCTCGCGATAATCGGCGATTTCTACACGAAAGCGGCAGTAAATACGGGTCGATTCTGGACCGGGCGCTGGAAGGCGGTCGCCCGGCGAGCGGGCGTCGGCGCGTCGGACTGACTACTCGAACTCGCCTTCGTTCACGTCGCGTTCGGTCTGGGAGGCCATCTTGATTCGGTTGCGCGGGAAGAAGTGAGCGAGGTCGGTCGTGGTGACGATGCCGACGGGCTCGCCGTTCTCGGTGACCGGTAGCTTCTTCACGCCGTTATGGCCCATCCGTTCGCCGGCAGTGCGGACCGCCTCGTGTGGACGGATCGTGACGACGGGGTCGGACATGATGTCCGCGACAGTCGTCGCCGAGAGGTCGAGTCCGTCGCCGACCGCGCGGACGATGTCCGTCTCGGTGATGATGCCTTCGATGATGTCGTCGCCGACGACGAGCGAGCCGACGTGTTCGTCGGCGAGAACTCCGGCAGCCTCCGCGACTGTCGTATCCTGTGAGACTGTGATGACGGGACTGCTCATGATTTCGCTGACCGGTGTTTCGTCAGTCATACTCGGGATGTACGGCGGCCAGGGCTTAACTTTGGTCCCTGGGATAGCTCGAAATCTGTGCCTTTTTAATACTGCTGGTGGAAGGGTCAGGTATGAGCAACGCAACGAAGGTTACCATCGGTACAATCATCCTCTCGGCACTGCTTGTCGGGGTTCTCGTGGCCAACCTCGCACTGGCCTGATGTTCAGCGAGCGCACGCTCGGCGACGACGTGAGTTCGGTCCGTGACGAGTACGCGCCCGACGCGCTCGTCTTCGACTGCGAGCAGGACTTCGAGACGATTCCACCCGCCCAGGCCGAAGAGCTTGGGCTGCTGGTCGACGCACTCGACCCCGCGACCGTTCCCAGCGAGTGGGTCCCCGCGGACGCGCCGGAGATTCTCCACCGCTTTGCCGGCGAGCAGTTTACCATCGGTATGCCGGGTGACGGCAGCGTCGTCTGGACTCGTCAGACCGACCCGCCGGCCGTCTTCGTCAAGCCGCGGCTGGAGGGGTCACCCGAGCCGTTCGTCGACTTCTTGCTCGCCGACGCGTTCGTCGAAATCGGACTGGACGAGCCCGAGCAGTTCCTGCAGTTTTTCGGCGAGTCGTATCCGGCGTTTCACGCCGCCGCGGCAGCGTATCTGGAGCCAGCCGAGATATACCAGGTCGCCGCGGCCTGTTACGACGCCTATCTCGGGTTACAGACCCGCGACATCTTCGCCGAGTGGGGCGACACACACCCGGCACTGTTCGATGCCTGGCTGGACGCCGGCGAGCGACTCGAACCCCGTCTGTCCGGTCTCTCGACGGCGATGGCCCGCGGGGAGACGGACTTTGGCGACGCTGCCGAGTTGGCCTGTAGCGCCGTCAAACACGCCGCCGAGATTCCGACCCCATTCGACGCACTCGACGCCGACGCCTACCGCGAGCACGGCCCCGCGTACGCCGTCAAATGGGCCGAGCGGACGTTCGAGGCACTCGCCTGACTGATTCTCCGGCGTACTGACGTCGGTAGGGTCTGCTTACCGACTCCGTTTGCGTTGTATTCAGATGTAAACACCCGAGCAAGCGAGCGGCAACAACAGACACATAGCGGGTAAGCAAATCCCTAGAGACGGTCGAGCACGGCGTCGGCGTCGTAGTTCAGAGAGAGCTGGCGCGAGCGGCCGCGGCCGTCGACATCGGTGTAGTCGGCGTCGATGATGCCGAGCTGGTCGAGCTTGTTGATGATTTCGGAGTAGCGGGTGTACCCCAGCTCCGTGCGGTCGGAAAAGGCGTCGTAGATGTCGCCGGCACGCTCGCCGTCGTGTTCGGCGATGACCTCTACGAGCGCGGTTTCCGAATCCGAGAGCTCCTGCAACCGTCGGGAGAGGTGGACGTACTTCGACTTGTCGTAGGCTTCCTCCACGTCCTGGTGTTCGACGGTCCGAGAGGCGCGCATCTCTGCGGTGAGGCCGGCCCGACGCAGCAGGTCGATGCCAACCCGGAGGTCACCACCCTGCTCTGCAGTGAGTTCCGCGACGCGGTCCAGTACCGGCGCATCGATGACGCCATCGTGAAATCCTCTGTCGGCACGCTCGCGGAGAATCTCGACAATTTCGCCCTCGTCGTAGTTGGGAAAGTACACCTCCTCCGGTCGAAACACCGACTGGACGCGGCTGTCAAGTTCCTCGATCATATCGAGGTCGAGGTCCGAGGAGATGACGATGACGCCGATTTTCGCCCCGCCCTGTTCCTCGTGGGCACGAAGCAGCGAGTACAGCGTATCGGAGGCCTCAGACTCGTAAAAGAGGTAGTTCACGTCGTCGAGTGCGACAACCAGCACTTCGTCGTCTTCGACGAGCTGGTCGGTCACCTGCGAGAAGAGCTTCTTGAACGAGATACCGGAGGACGGTGGTTCGTAATCGAAGACGCCCTGAAAGAGACGCGAGAACACGGAGTACCGGGTGGAATTGACCTGGCAGTTGACCCGCACCGCCTTCACATCCGTCTGGGCGTGGAGTTCGTCGAACAGAATCTGGACCGCCGTCGTCTTCCCGGTGCCGGGCGGTCCCTGGGCCATGACGTTCAGCGGACGCGAGCCACGCACCGCCGGCCGGAGCGCGTACTTCAGACTCTCCATCTGCGTCCCGCGGTGGATGAACGTCTCGGGAACGTAGTCGATTTCGAAGACGTGCTCGTCCCTGAACACGGATTCGTCCCAGGACAACATCCCCTCCTCGGGGTCGTCGGTCATCACTTTCACCGAGCCGTCGCCGCCACTTAATCCTATTGCAGAACAGGATACTCGCGCCGGCAGCGGCCGTTACGAGAACTTCCCGAGCAGCGACGCGTAGAAGTCGTCCTCGCTGTCCCCAGCCAGTTTCTCGACGATGAGTTCCGGCGTCGACCGCGCGAGCCGACCCTTGACGGGGGTACGATTGACTTTCAATTCCCCGTTCTCCAGCCCCTCGGCTTCGATGCCGTCGACGGTAATTTCGGTCGCCGCGGCCGACTGTATCTCTCTGGCGAGGTGTGAAACGAACACCGCTGTCGCGGACCGCTCCGAGAGCGATTCGAGAATGCCCGCCATGATGTTCGCACTCGCGCCCGGTTCGGTGATGCTCTCCAGTTCGTCGACCAGCACCAGTACCGGGCGGTCGCTGTCGACGCCCTGTACAAGGGTACCGAACTCCCGCAGCGTCGACTCGAACGCGCCGGCGTCGAGCGTCCCCTGCGTCTTGGCGTGGTAGTGGAGTTCGCCGATACACTCGATGCGCGCGCGGTCGGCGGGCACGGGCAGCCCCATATGCGCGAGCGTGACGACGAGCGCCACCAGGTCCAGCGTCGACGTCTTTCCCCCGCTGTTGACGCCCGAGAGCAGCGCAACCCCCTCGACGCGGTAGTCGATCGGCTCGGCATCCTCGAAGGGCACGTCCAGCAGCGGTGACTGCCCGCCCTCGATGTCGAAGCCGGCCCCGCCGAACTCGGGCATCGTGCAGTCGAAATCGTCGGCGAAGCGCGCGATCGCGAGTTCGAGGTCCCGCTGGAGTGCCGCGTCGACGAGGTCCGCTGCCGGTTCCCGGAGGTCAGCGAGCGTGCGCGCGAGTTCGCGCTTGCGCTGGGCCGCCCGCCTGTCGCGTGCAGCGGTCAGCTCCTCTCGCAGTCGGCTGATTGCGCCCTCGTCGTGTTCGACGGGGTAGGTTGGGTCGTCGCCGAAGGCGCGGCGGGCAATCGACTCCGTATCCTGCAACTGGAGCGTGTCGACGAGGTGGTCGCGAGCGGCCTCGACCGCGTCGTCGTACTCGTCGGCCAGTTCCCGGTCGAGCAGCGAATCGACGCCCGCGCCGCGCTCGACCAGCGAGAGCAAGTCGGTCCCCTCGATGGTCACATCGCGCTCCTCGATTGCCTCCCGGAGGTGGTCGTTGGCGACGCTTTCTGCTGTCGAGACGGCCGCATCGATGTCGTCGACGGCCGTCGTGAGTCGGTCGAGTTCCTCGTCACCGCGGACCGACCCGTCGGTGTCGAGCGTCGCCAGTGCCTCGTCCAGCGCAGCCAGGTCGCAGGGCGCGTCGATTCCCGCCTCACGGTGAACAGCGGCGGCCGCGCGGATGCGGTCGCGGTTCGTCGCGAAAAACTGGAGGGCGCGCTCGGGAACGACTTCGACGGGATTGTCGAGCGCATCCGGTTGAACGCGAACGTCGCCCTCCACGTCCACGCCGGCGAACGTCTCGTCGAGGGCGACGACAGTGGCGTAGCCGCGAGCGAGTTCCGCGAGTTGGTGTGTGTCGTCGACGACTTCGACGCTGACCTCCGGAATCGCCTCGCGGGCGGCGGCGTACGTTTCGGCGTCCTGCGTGGCGAGACACCGGTCGCGAACCCGAACGCCGCTCGGCTCCGAAAGCGGCTCCACGTCTTCGAGCGCGTCGATGACCGAGGGGTCGGGGTTACGCTCGATTGCGTCGCTGGCGAGTGCACGCACTTCCTCGATGCGCGACTCGACGCTGCTCGGATACAGCGTCTCCAGTCGCTTGGCCGCGTAGTCGGTAACCGTCCGGGACTGGAGGAGGTCGAGCGCCTGCTGGTGAATCTCGCGGGCACGCGGCGTGGCCGCAAACCCGCCGGGGTCGTCGTGGCTTGCCCGGATTGCCCCCCGTGCGATGCGGGCCGCCCGACCCTCGCTGATGCCGGGTGCACGAGCGAGTGCGGCAACGTCACCGGTTTCCAGTGCCCGTTCGGGGTCGTCCAGTTCCCCCAGCGCGTCGGCCGTCTTCGCACCGACGCCGGGTATCGACTCCAGGTCCATCTACCCGTATGCATCACCGCGGGGAGCAAAAACCCAGCGAGGCGAGCGACCACGAAATTAAGGCCCTCCCAGCAGTCATATCGACCATGCGCGTCGGCCTCATCTCTGACATCCACGGCAACAAAGTCGCACTCGACGCCGTCCTCGAAGACATGCCCTCGGTCGATACCCTCGTGTGTGCCGGCGACGTGGTCGGCTACAACCCCTGGCACGCCGACTGCGTCGAGGCGGTCCGCGAGCGCTCGATTCCGACGGTGATGGGGAATCACGACCGCGCGGTCGCCGGCGGTGACGACTTCAGCTTCAACAGCCAGGCTGGCGCGGGCGTCCGCCACGCCCGGGAAACGCTCGGTCAGTCCCAGATAGAGTGGCTCCGCACCCTCCCCGACGAGCGCCTCGTCTGTGATGAGCGGGTGAAGCTCGTCCACGGCCACCCCGAGGACCCCAACCGGTACACGTTCCCCGAGGACTTCGCGCCGGGACTGCTTGGCGAGGAAGACGTACTCGTCCTCGGACACACCCACCTCCAGCACAGCGCGGTTTTCGAGGAGGGTATCGTCGTCAATCCTGGCAGCGTCGGACAGCCACGCGACGGCGACCCGCGAGCGGCCTACGCAGTGCTGGACCTGGCAGAGATGTCAGTCGAAGAGTATCGCACACAGTACGACATCGACCGGGTCGTCGACGCCGTCAGCGAGGCCGGGTTGCCAACAGAGATCGGCAGGCGGCTCCGACGGGGCCGGTAGTCAGATAACGTCCTGAATCAGTTCGAGCGCCTCCTCCCGTTTCTCCCACGGCACGAACAGTGAGACGGAGGTTGCGCTGGTGATAACGTCGTGGAGGTAGATATGCTGGTCGGCAAGCGGATCGAGGATGTCCTTGACCGCTGCCTCCTGGCTCTGGAGTTCCCCGCCAGTGACGCGGATGGCCGCGATGCCTTCCTCTTCGGTGACACTCGAGAGGGTCTCGTCGGCGACGACTTCGTCGTGCAGGAGCATCTCGGCTTCGGCCGCGTGCTTGTGGTCGACGTAGAAGGAAATGGAGTCCATCCCGCTTGCGACCGTCTCGACGTTGATGTCCGCATCGGCGAGTGCACCAGACAACTGCGCGAGGATGCCGGGCTGGTTCCGGATTGCGCGCCCGGCAGCAGTCAGACAGACCAGTTCGCGCTCGTGGAGTGCGATGAGGTTCTCGAACTGCCCCTCGATAGAGGTGCCGCCGGTCAGGAGGTCGCCGTGCTGGTAGTGGACGACCCTGACAGAGAGGTCTCCGCTCTTGTACCGGAGCGCAGAGGGAGCGACGACTTCCGCACCGCGAAACGAGAGGTTTCGGAGTTCGTCGACGGTGATTTCGCCGACGTTGCGTGCGCCTTCGACGACGTTGGGGTCGCCCGTCATGACGCCTTCCACGTCGGTGACGATGACGACTTCGTCGGCGTCCATGTAGTTGCCCAGCATGACGGCGGTGGTGTCGCTACCGCCGCGACCGAGCGTCGTGATGGTGCCGTCGTAGTCCTCTGCGAGGAAGCCGGTGATGACCGGAACCATGCCACCGGCCATCTCCTCGGCACATGACTTGGCACGGCGGGTCGTCTCCTCGACATCGACTTCGCCGTACTCGTCTGTGATGATTGGCCACTCGGGCCGACCGGGTTCGAGGAACTCGGCGTCGATACCGCGTGCTTCGAGTGCCCCCTTCAACATCCGGACAGAGGTCCGTTCGCCCATCGAGACAATTTCGGCTCGGTCAGCCTCGTTGGCGTCGAATTTCATCTCGTCGAGCAGGACGTCAGTCGTCCCGCCCATCGCGGAGACGACGACAGCCACTTCGTGGCCGGCCTCGACGGCCGCCGCAATCGAATCTGCGGCACGGTTGATTCGGTCGCCGTTGGCGACGCTCGTTCCGCCGAACTTTGCTACGATTCGCATACCGTCACCCGTCGCATGTGGACGTAACTCATTAGGCCGGGGTTTGTCGTCGCTGTGGATAACTGTGTTCATCTGGGGTTCTACCGGCCTGTGGTTTAATTGGCGTGCCGTCCTAACTGGCGGGCATGGAGGTACGGGACGCCGTCGAGGCCGACGCCGGCCGACTCGCGGCGCTGACGGACGCCCCTCGCGACGTGATGCGCAATCTCGTCCACGATCGGACGGTCCGCGTTGCCGAACGCGACGAGGAGATCGTCGGCTTCGTCAGCTACGACGCCCGCGAGCGGACCGTTCACATCACACAACTGGAAGGGGACAGAGACAGCTTCGAGCGACTGCTCGACGAGCCACTCGGCTTTGCCGACTCGGAAGGAATGACCGTCGAACTACTCGTCCCCGACGGCGAAACGGACGTGCGTGCTGCCGCCCGTGAGGCTGGCTTCGACGAAATCGGCAGTGGCCCCCGTTTCGAAGGTGAGCCAACGACCCGTTTTCGACGTGAGTGAGACTGAAGCGCGGACTCACACACGCTGTCACGGACTGAGACTCGCCCACCCCTCGGTTGCGAACAGCCGCTGGTCTAATTGTCGTTCAGTCGAATGGACTGGTATGGGACCAGAGTCACCGTCTCACTCAGACGCGAACCCACCGACGCTCGCGGCGATTGGTGACCGCCTCAGCGCCAACTACGGCGACGACGTGTTGGTGTCTCACTACGACGATGACACCGAGATGACGCCGATGCTCTCGGTGACAGTCAACGGCGGGCGAACACGGGCAGAGGTGTTGCGCGACGCCTTCGAGTTCGAGCGACAGACTGCCGTCCGCGTCAGCAGTGTTCACCGCCACCGAATCGTCCTGCGAGAAGCGTGAGCGCCGACCGACTCACATGAAATCGGCAATGCCGCTCTGTTTATTTTTGTCGTTCTCGAAGACGCGCTCGATTCGCTTTTCCAGAATCTTCAGGCGCTGTTTCGTGTAGGTTCGCGTCCCGAACTCCTCGGCAACCCGAATCGCGGTGTCCATGTACTTGTTGACCGACCCTTCATGGACTGTCAGCGTGATGTCGCCACCACACTCCGGACAGTCTCCGGACAGTGGTGCACGTCTGAACTTCTCGCCACAGCCCAGACACCGAACCTCCTGGCTGGAGAAGGCTTTGAGATTCCCCAGCAGATCCGGCAGGAAGTGGTACTCGATGATGCGCTCGGCCACGTCCGTCTCGTTGACCGCTCGGAGTTTGCGAGAAATCAGCAACTGTGCGTCCATCTTCTCCTGCATCGACCCCAGCGTCTTGTAGGCCGACAGCGCCGGCCCCGCCGCGATGTTGGTCGTGTCGTGGGTGTGGTCGAAGCCGGTGTACTCCCGGTCAGTTCCCAGATTCTCCTCCGCGATGGTCATCACGTCCTCGACCTTGCCGGGGTCTGCCATCTCGCGGGTGGCCTCGTAGAACTCCAGCGGGTACTCCCGCATGATGTCCATGTTGTGGGCCTCGTCGTCGATTTCGGATGGGTCGATGCGCGACGACATGACCAGAGGTGCGTCCATCTGGCCGCCGCGCTGGTTGGGGAGGAACTTCTTGCTGAAATTGAGGAGCCCATCGAGTAAGAGCATCACACAATCTTCATCCCCATCGCATTGGGCTGTAAAAA
Organism: Salinibaculum salinum; assembly: GCF_037645885.1. NCBI lineage: Archaea > Methanobacteriati > Methanobacteriota > Halobacteria > Halobacteriales > Haloarculaceae > Salinibaculum > Salinibaculum salinum. The sequence continues at coordinate 96,814 of NZ_JBBENW010000002.1, forward strand.
GGTCGTTAGCGACGAGTGTGTGAGTATCCGAAACAGTGAGACAGTAGGTGTGTTCGACGTTAGTTTCGATGTACTCCACAGAAGTAACTTCATCCAGCCAGACTTCGCCACCGTCACCGAGAAGTCGTTGCGGGCGCGTTCCAGTCGATGAGATACTCTCCTGTAGTTGTGTCTGCTTTCTAGATAAGTCGAAACCGATACGCTCAGCGAATTTGGCAGCGTTCTGTGAGGTGATCTTCAGTACCCAGGAGTTGAAGGTTGGTACGGGTTCATCGTAGAACTCTGCAACTGCACCAGTTGACGGTGTTCGAGTCTCCTCGTAAGATTTCGACGCAATATCGAATCGCTTGAGTGCGCTTTGAAGATCAGTTTTCAGTTCGTCGCTGACAGTGTGTGCGCGAATCTCAACACGGTCAGAGGATGCACTTCCGTCGCCAGCGAAGTATGCAGAGAGGAACGAGCGGAGTATCTCGGAGGAGGTTCCAAATAGACAATCTGGAATACGCTTGTCCTCAGCCCGACAGCCAGCCTCGAAGATATCTGCGAACAGTGTCGCAACGAGGCGACTAGAAGCAGTAATCTTCCACTCATTTTCTTCATATGCATCGATACCAAGCGTCTCCGCAAACGTCTCGATGATTGTCTCGCGGACCGGGTCGTCAGGGATGCAGATTGTCGTCTGGTATAGGGAACCCGGTTTACGACGAGTGAATCCTTCTGCCGCGTAATAACCGAGAAGCGATGCAAACGACTCGTCCAGAGAGAACTGACGGTCAACCTCTGCCGTATCTCGTCGCACAGCCAGTGTCACACTATCCGGAATTACCTCCGTGAGGCGTTCCCTCCCAAGTAGCGTAAGCAGTCTGTCCACCGGGATACTGTCTCGGCTGACCCAATTGTACACCGTGGAAGTGCTCACGCCAAACGTCTCGGCCGTTGGTCCTGTATACTCGTTTCCAGGCGTATACTCTCTAAACAGGTCCTTAATCAGTTCCGAACCAATTCCTCGGACCATCAGGTCCTCGTTCGGGATTGCATCAGTTTCCACGAAGGCGTCAAGAAGGTCGATGGCGTATTCACGTCCCTCGTAGTCGATTTCTTTCGGTGACGGAATTGCATCCCCCTCAGTTATTTCTGTCGCTGGAACCCGCTCAATTCCATCACCGGAGCGGACGAGTTCGTGGTCTGGAGTTACCTCTAGTGTGCGTCCACTGCGCGTTTTGATTTGGACGAGATGGTCAGGTGCTGGATGCCTCGATACGGCATTGACCTGCTGGACTGTCTGTGTTCCGTCGTCCGCCAGCGAAGGTACTCGAACCTCTCCATCCAGTTTTTGAACACGTGTTCCAAAGTCGTCGGTATCCGGGTCATCAATTCGATTCTCAACAACCGATTCGATCTCTTCGTGGTGCCACCCTCCAGTCTCGTCCTCGTACCAAATCTTCGTCTCTGGATGGAAACAATTCCGCCGTTTCGAGGCGTGAAAGTACGGATGCGCATATCCGACAGCGGCGCTCGTGAAACCAATCACCCTCCCGACAACTGCCGCGCTCGTGTGGGGGGCCATCCCGAAGACGAGTTCGCCCACGAGGTCGTCGCGCTCTTCCAGTTCGTAGTAGGGGTCGAGTCCGTAGTACTGCGTGAGGAGGTCGTCGACAAAATCCGCGGTCTGGAGCATGTGCTCGGCCGCGCCATCGGAGAGGACGATGTCCTGAACTTTGAGTTCGACCAGCTGGTCGTCGAACTGGAGCGGGTCGCCGTTGATGTCGGTCTCGTAGCCCAACTCCCGGAAGTGGTCGACGGTGACGTCGAGTTCCTCGGGACGGACCGACGTGACCGGGAGGTCGGTCATGTCGTAGCGGACGGTGCCGTCTTTGAACGCCGACACGTCGTGTTTCGCCCGGAGAATCCCCTTCTCCATCGGTTCGGGAATCTTCTCCTCGGAGGAGAGTCCCTTGACTGCTTTCAGTTTGTCAAACGCGGCGGGGCGCTCGCCGACGTTTGCCAGCACCTCGCGAAACTCGGTGTTGATGTCGATGGTCTCGTACTGCGTGGGCGAGGCGAGCGTCTCGCAGTTGGGACACTCCGCGCGGCCGGACTCGTCGGGTTCGACCTCGCGTTCGCAGTCCCGGCAGACGTAGACTGCCTCGGTCGTCCCGCCACAGTCGGGGCAGCGCGCCCGGAAAGTCCGGGTGCCACAGTCGGTGCAGTCCCGGCGACTCACCTCGACTTCCACGTCACCTTTCGTGCCTTCGACGGCATCGCCGTGTTGTGCGGCGTCGCCGACCGAGCGCTGGTTGCCACCGGCCTCACCGATGGGAAAGAGGGTGTGGACTGCCGGAGAGAGTTCCCGCTCCTCGGATTTCTCCGGGCGACCCATCCGGTTGCCGATGCGGGTGGGCGCACGCTCGCGGACGGTGAACGGCGAAATTTCGTTGACAGCCTCGATCGCATTCTGGCCGTCGTCGTACGTCCGGGCGTGCGCGGAGAGGTCCGCGCCAGTCCACGAGCGCTCCAGATCCGACGAGAACCCGAGCGTACGGACGAGCGGCCGCCAGTCGGGAACGTGGAGCGTCTCCTCGTCCTGGGTGTGCGTGACGAGCAACCGCTCCAGTGCCGTCGTCACGGTCTCGGTCCGCGGGAGGACGAGGTCGCCGGTGGCGTCGCTGGCCTGTCCGGCGAGTGCACCGTCGCCGGCAGCGATTTCGGCCTCGTCGATAGCGTCGGCGAGTGCCAGCACGTCGTCGACGCTCACGTCGTGCCAGAGGTAGGTGTACTTCGGATGAATCGGTGCGTCGTAGTCGGTCGCCCACTCGATTGCCTCCGCTGGCGTGGGGTCAGCGAGGTCCACGTCCGTAGAGTCGCCCATCGCCTGGACGGGACCGCCTGCTTTCTCGAACTCCTGTCGCCACCACTCGACGGTGTAGGAGGCGGGTGCGAGCGGGTGATTGTTCTCGACGAACTCGCCGTAGTTGACCAGATACTCGCCCAGGTCGATGATCTTCTCGACGCCGTTGCGGAGTTCGAGCGCCTCCGCTGCGTCGTCGATGCGGCGCACGTCGCCGTTTGCCATCCGGACCGTCGGCCCCTCGATGGTGTCGACGGGGACGACGCCGGCGGCCTTGCCGGGCCGTTCGGTCTTTATTTGCGTTCCCGTCGCGAGAAAGTCGTCGACGAGGTGCATCGCCGCAGGGTGGACGCCGGCCGTCGCGAATCCGTGATTGCGCGCACGGCCGTAGCGCAGTCGAAAGCCACCCGACTCGCTGGGGTGAGAGAAGACGGGTCGACCGGCGATGAGATCTCGGAGGAACTTCTTCGAGGGGTCGACACGCGGTGGTCCCGCCCCCTCGTCGTCTCCATCGGTGTCGCCCCCGTCCCCGTCGCCAGCACCGCTTTCGTCACCAGCGTCGGCGTCGTCCGCTTCGCTTCCGTCGTCGGCACCGCCGTCCGATTTGTAGTTGCCGTCGATGAGGTCCTGGAGCCACGGCCACTCGACGTCTTCCAGCGAGCCGGTGTAGCGCTGAATCTTCGGCGCTTTCAGCGCGATTCCCTCCGCGAGGACGAGACACATCCCGCCACGGGAGGAGTTCGTATCGACGCGGTCGAGGTCACGGAAGCCGGAGACTTCCTCGTCGCCGGTGGCTTCGCCGTCGAGCATGATGGGCATGTGCTGGGCGATGAACTCCGTCTCTTTTTCTTTGGGCGAGTACTGGAGCCCGGTCTCGGCGTCGTACAGCGCGATTTCCTCGGCGTAGCGCCCGACCTCGTCGTCTCTGGGTTTGTACTCGTCAATGTCCAGCAGTGTCCGGGCGTAGTCCGCGACGAGCACGGACAGAGCCTGTGCGGTCCCGCCTGCGGAGCGAATCGGGCCGGCGTAGTAGACGTTGATGAACTCCGTGCCGTCGTCGTTTTCGAGCAGTTCGACCCGGTCGATACCCTCGATGGGAGCGGCGACAACACCCTCGGTCAGGAGGGCAACAGCGGTCCGGACCGCGCCCTCGACTTTGCCCGCGCGGGTGTCGTAATCGCCGACGGTCCCCTCGACGAAGTCCTCGACGAGTTCCAGGGCCGCCTCCTCGCGGCTCATCTGGCCTTCGAGTTCGCGGACGCGTTCGGCGACGCCGTCGATGCCGAGGATGTTCTCGACGCGGTCGGCCATGTCTCTGGCGACCGGTATCTCCACTTCGGTCGCGGGGTCGCCCCCCTGCTCGCGGGCGGCGTTTGCCACGTCGAAGGCGTCGTCGAGTTCGGCTTCGAGACGCTCGAAGTAGCGCTCGTCGTCCGGCCTCATCGTCGGTTCGCCCGTCCTGCCATTCTCACAGCGGCCAGAGGTCCAGGTCGGTCACGTCGTCGTGTTCCCGGACGAGTTCCGTGTCGAACTCCCGGACGTACAGCTCGCCCGCGAACGTGGTGGCCCTGTCGAGGTGGCCGGCGACGGTGGTGCCGTCGTCCCGCGAGAGAGCGACATGCGTGTGCGCAAATCGTTCGTCGTTCAGCCACGAGATGTTCCCGACGGCGGGCACCACTTCCAGCGGTTCGTCGAACTCGATGTCGCGGTACTCCTTGTCGTCCTGATCGTAGAAGCTGAGGACGGCGTCCTGCACCGCGCCGAGACCGAAGAAGAACGCAGCGTCGATGCCCTCCGATTCGGCGAAGTCCTCGATTTGACCGCGCCAGTCCCTGCCGTGTTCGAGGCGCGCGACGAACTCGCGGGCGCCCTCGACCTCTCGATAATCCATATTAGCCAATCACGGACGGCCAGCCCAAAAGCGTGTCTGTCCGCGCGGTCCGACAGTATCAAGCCGGGAGCGAGACCGTCCCGGCCGGAAGCGAACGTTTGGCATCCCAGAACTGCAGTTCCGTCACCGTCCACGTAACCGGGTCCACACCCTGCTCTGCCAGCCGGTCGGCAGCGTCGATGTCCCCGCCGCGAGCGATAGTGACGTGCGGCGTGTAGTCGTCCCCCTCGAAGTTGGCCACGGGGTCGATGATTTCGCACAGTCGGCGATGCAGCCGGTACAGTTCCGGACTCTCGATAGCGAGGTACACAACCGGCGAGGGACCGATAGGGTCTTCGGAGAAGTAATCGATACCGTCGGTTCTGACTTCGAACGTGGGCGTTCCGGCGAGGGCATCGCGGACGCGAGCGGCGACGGGATGGAAATCCGTCCGATCGTCGACACCCAGTCGCTTGGCTACGAGCGTATGCTCTCCGCGCGCACGGGCGCGAGCCATCGGCAAGTCATGGGCCAGCGACTGTGCCAGCGCAGTTACCTCGCTGGGTGGCGGAACGTTCAGACTGTACACAGACAAACGAAAGAGAGAGCCAGCAAAAAGCGCATCGTTAGATGCGGTCGAGCAGGTACAGTATGATGAGAATGATGAGAACGAGCCCGATAATCCCCGAAAGCGGCGCGAAAATAAAGGCGAGCGCCCCCAGTATCTCACCGAGGATTTCGAGCACCAGCCAGACGACCGCCAGTAGAAGTACGACTTTCAGGAGCGTGTCAACGTCGATATCAGCGCGCATGGCAGAAAAATGGGTCGCGCTCCCCAAATCCCTTCTGGCCCGGGCGCGGCAACAAACGGTTTGAGTGAGTAGCGCAAATCCGCACGACAGAATGGCGAAGAGTGTCGGGCGCGCCGTCGTAACGATGGTCGCCGTACTGCTGGTGACTGCGGGAACTGCCGGAGCCTTCGGACAGGCAGGAACCGAGCAAGTGGACGTCGATACCGACTCGACGCGACTGAACGTCGCTCTCCAGGAAGATGGGGACGCCCAGTGGGAAGTGGTCTACCGCATCCGACTGGACGACGAGAACGACTCCGAGGCGTTCGAGGCGCTCCGTCAGGACGTACAGAACGACTCGACACCGTACACCGACCGCTTCGGCCAGCGGATGGAACGGATTGCAGCCACCGCCGAGAACGCGACCGGCCGGAAGATGACGATTCGGAACATGTCCGTCGAGACGCGGACCCAGCCCAACTACGGACTGCTCGTCTACGAGTTCGAGTGGACGAACTTCGCCGCCGTCGAGGGTGATACCATCCGTGTGGGCGACGCTATCGACCAGTTCTACCTCGACGCCCAGACCGCACTGGAGATACAGTGGCCCGACGGGTACGTCAGCGACTCCGTGACACCCACCGCGACGACCTCCGGCGAGAACAGCGTCGTCTGGCAGGGCGAGCTAGATTTCGACGCCGGCCAGCCGCGCGTGGTCGTCGTCCCACAGGGTGAGACGCCGGTTCCACCGGACGACGAGACGACTGAACCGGCATCGGGCGACGGGAACGAGGGTGGCCTCCCGCTCGTCGGATTGCTCGCCGTCGCCGCAGTCGTCCTCGGCGGCGGTGTCTGGCTGTACAGTCGCCGGGACGACGATGCGACACCCGCGAGTGACGGAACAGACTCCCCCGGCGCAACCGATGCGGGCGCGACGGCCGCTGCCGCCGACACTGCAACTGACGACAGCCCACCGATGGATCTGTTGAGCAACGAAGAACAGGTGCTCCGCCTGCTCGAAGAGAACGGCGGACGGATCAAACAGAAAGCAGTAGCCGACGAGCTAGACTGGACGGCGGCAAAGACCAGCCAGGTGGTCGGCAGTCTCCGCGACGACGACAAACTCGAATCGTTCCGCCTGGGTCGCGAGAACGTCCTGACGCTCCCGGACGTGGACCTGGAGCCGACTGACGAAGGCGAGTAATAGGCGTATATAAATCCACCGACCGTTCGAGGGTCTGTTTTCGTTGGCAGCCCCAGAACCGCACGAATCGGGCCGATTTTAATCCAACTTAATTGGAGTTAACTGGGCGAGAATCAGCGTTAGTACTGGCCATTTATATACACCCTACCGCCCAAGAGGAGAGTGTAATGAGACAGCGAAGCACCATCGTCCTGGCCGCACTCCTCGTCGCAGCCGTCGCGGCAGTCCCGATCGCGGGGATGGCGGCGACGAGCGACGTGCCAGCGCAGACGAACAACAGCACGAACCAGAACACGACCGACGCGAACGCCACCGCACCGGGTGAACAGCTCGCCGGCGTCGTCGACGTCCAGGAAGCCGAGATAGAGGGCGATGTTGACGAGCGCTCCTACGGTATCAAGGTCGCCAAGGCCGCCACCAACGACAGCAAGGCAGATGTCGTGAAGACCCAACTCGACGACATCCAACAGCGCCTGACCGAACTCGACGAGCGCAAGGCGAACCTCACGGAAGCGCGTGAGAACGGGAACATCAGCGAAGGGCGCTACCGCGCAGAGATGAGCCGCGTCGTAGCCGAGACCGAGACGGCAAAGCGCCTGGCCAACCAGAGCGAGAACGTCTCGCAGGGCCTGCCGGCTGACCTGCTCGAATCGAAGGGCATCAACGCGACCGCCATCCAGACGCTCCAGGAGCGCGCGAACAACCTCACCGGTCCCGAAGTGGCCGAAATCGCCCGAAGTATCGCCGGCCCGAACGTCGGTGGCCCGCCGGCTGACCGAGGCCCCGGTGAACTCCCCGAGCGACCGAGACAGGGCGGTCCCGACGAGCGCCCCGGACCGGGTGGCGACCAGATGCCCGATGGTAACATGACTGGCGGCGACATGCCCGACAACAACGTGACCGATGGCAATATGACCGACGGGAACCGGACCGACGGCCACCAGACTGGAGATCGGGAAACCAGCGACGACAGCCAACAGACCGCTGACGACGAGCAGACCCAGACGGCGCGGTCGGATAGCTAACGGCCACAACGCTTACTCAACAGAGTTCTGAGTCCACATATATGGGAGAGACAGTCAGACAGAGTGGGATAGCGCTTTGGTTCGTCGCACTTTTACTCGTCTCCGCCACGGGCGGGGCAGCCGCGACAGCAACAACTGACACACAGCAGACACACGACGGAGCGGCCGAACCGCCGGCGTTCGTCGTCGACGTACAGGAGAACGGCTCTGCAACGGTGACGGTGAGTTACACCTACAACCTCTCGGATGACGACCGGAAAGCGGCGTTCGAGGAGCTCCGAAACTCCACAGAGGCACGGGACGACTTCCGGGACCGCTTCGAATCTCGGTTCCGGAGCGTCGCGAACAACACAGCGAACGAAACCGACCGGGAAATGTCGGTCCGCGACGCCACGCTCGAGTTCCGAACCGAGGGTGACACCGGCGTCGTGACCGCGACAGCGCTGTGGGACGGGCTGGCGGCCGTCGACGGCGACCAGTTGACCGTCACAGAACCGTTCGCGAGCGGCTTTACCACCGAGCGGACGTTCCACGTCGTCCTCCCCGACGACTACACGGTCTCGTCGGTGACGCCGTCGGCCGACCAGCAGACAGACGGCCACCTCACGTGGACCGACGGGACGGACCTGAACGGATTCGAACTCGTGACGACGGCCCCAGAAGACCCCGAGACGGCCACGCCGACGCCGGACGCGGACGGCACGGAACCCGACAGTGACGCGACGACCACCGAGGACACGCCGGGTAGTTCCGGACCCGGCTTCGGTATCGTCGCAGTGATTGCCGCGCTGGTGGGGCTCCTGGTCCTGGCTCGGCAGGACTGAGCAACACCCCTGGGTTTGCGAAGGTCGGCGAGGGAACGCCTGAACGGAGTGACGGAGTGAACTCGGCGGGACTGGGCCACGCCAGCAGCCCACACATCGGACGCTTCTCGGAAGATATTTGTACAGTTCTCCGGGTAGATGTTCGTACATGACCGGGATCACCACCACGGACACCGACGCTGTCAGCCGTGGGTCCCGACGACGACCGGGCCGTTAGGCCCGACACTACCTCTCCCCCCTGTTTTGATTGGATTTCAGTTACCGTCCACCGCCGGGTTTCGGGACGGATATCAACCCCCCGGCACACTCACAACACATGCCAGAACAAAACCGCGTCGCGCTCGCCTTCTCGGGTGGGCTCGACACCACAGTCTGCGTTCCGCTGCTCGAAGAGGAGTACGGCTACGACGAAGTCATCGGCGTCACTGTCGACGTCGGGCAACCCGAAAAGGAGTTCGTCGAAGCCGAGGAGACCGCCGACGCGCTCGGCGTCGAGAACCACGTCGTCGACGCCCGCGAGGAGTTCGCCGACCTCTGTCTGCGCTCGGTGAAGGCAAACGCCACCTACCAGGGCTACCCACTTGGCACCGCGCTCGCGCGCCCGGTCATCGCCAAGGCAATCCTCGAAGTCGCTATCGAACAGGACTGCGACGCCGTCGCCCACGGCTGTACCGGCAAGGGCAACGACCAGCTCCGGTTCGAGGCCGTCTGGCGCGACTCGGACCTGGAGGTCATCGCGCCCGTCCGCGAACTCGGCCTGACCCGCGAGTGGGAGATGGAGTACGCCGCCGAGCGCAACCTCCCCGTCGAGGGTGGCAGCGAAGGCCGTTACAGCATCGACACCAACCTCTGGAGTCGCTCCATCGAGGGCTCCGAGCTCGAAGACCCCGCGACGATTCCCAAAGACGACATCTACGACTGGACGCAGAATCCCAGCGGCAAGGACGCCGAACTCGTCGACATCGAGTTCGAGGATGGCATCCCGACCGCGCTCGACGGCGAGCCGATCGACCCCGTCTCGCTCGTCGAGCAACTCAACGAGCAGGCCGGTGCCCACGGCGTCGGCCGGACGGACATGATGGAAGACCGCATGCTCGGGCTGAAAGTCCGCGAGAACTACGAACATCCCGCCGCCACCGTTTTGCTGACCGCCCACGAGGCGCTCGAACAGCTCGTCCTCACCCAGGAGGAGCGCCAGTTCAAACAGCAGATCGACCAGCAGTGGGCCCACAAGGGGTACCAGGGACTCATCGACGCACCGTTCGTCGACGCCCTCGAAGGCTTCATCGACACCACCAACGAGCGTGTGAACGGCTCCGTCACCGTGAAGTTGGAGGGTGGCCACTGCCGCCCCGTCGCCCGCGAGAGCGAGTACGCCGTCTACTCCGAATCGGCCGCCTCCTTCGACGAGGAGGACGTACAGGGCGGCATCACCCAGCAGGACGCCACCGGCGTCGCCAAGTACCACGGCTTCCAGTCGCGCCTGGCCAAACGGGCCATGGAGAACGCGCGCCAGGAGGACTGAGGGATGAGCGAGGAGAGTACTGACGATGCCGTGGTTCGCCGCGACCGCTTTAGCGGCGGCCCCGCCCGGGAGTTTCTCTCCTCGCTGGCCGCCGACGAGCGCATCTTCGACGCTGACCTCGCTGTCGACCGCGCCCACGTCGTCATGCTGGCTGAACAGGACATTATCGACGACGAAGACGCGAGTGCGATTCTCCGCGCACTCGACGACATCGAGGAGGCGGGCCACGGCGGCCTGCCCGACGGCGAGGACGTCCACGAGGCAATCGAGACCGCAGTCATCGAACGGGTCGGCCCGGAGGGCGGCCGGATGCACACCGCCCGCTCGCGCAACGACGAGGTGGCTGCGTGTATCCGCTACCGTCTTCGTGCCGACGTGCTGATGCTACTGGAAACGGTCGTCGAAGCCCGCGAGCAACTGCTTGCGGTGGCCGACGAGCACACCGAGACGGTGATGCCCGGTTACACCCACCTCCAGCCTGCCCAACCCACCACGGTCGCACACTGGATTTGCTCTTACGAGCAGGCGCTCGCCCGCGACACGGCCCGGCTGCTCGATGCCTACGAGCGTATTAATCAGTCACCACTCGGCGGCGCCGCCTTCGCGGGGACGCCGTTCGACATCGACCGCGAGCGCACCGCCGAGTTGCTGGGCTTCGAGAGCGTGGTCGAAAACTCGATGGACGCCGCAGCAGCGCGGGATTTCCTCGTCGAGACGACTGCGACGACGGCGACGCTGGCGACGACGCTATCGGGACTCGCGGAGGACGTTGTCGTCTTCGCCAACCGCGGCTTCGTCGAACTGGACGACGACTACGCCTCCACGTCCTCGATTATGCCCCAGAAGAAGAATCCGGACACGCTGGAACTGGTCCGGGGACGGACCGGCGACGCCACCGCGGGACTGGAGGGGTTGCTGACGACACTGAAAGGGCTTCCACGCGCGTACAACCGCGACTTGCAACGTGCGGGCGGGCACGCCTACGAGGCCATCGACTCTGTGACCGAGAGCGTCGAGGTCGCCGTCGGCGCGGTCGCGACCGCCGACTGGCCGGCCGACGAACTCGCGACAGCCGCCGGCGAGGGATTCGCGACGGCGACGGGCGTCGCCGACCTGCTCGCCCAGTCGGGCGTCCCGTTCCGGACCGCCCACGAACTGGTCGCGAGCGCGGCGGAGCAGAGCGACGACCCCGGTTTCGCGGAACTGGACGCGGCGAGCGAGGCAGTCCTCGGAGAGTCACTGACCGAACACGTCCCGAAAACGGAAATCGAGGAAGCGCTCGATCCCGCCGAGAGCGTCGCCATGCGCGACTCGCGGGGCGGTCCGGCACCCGAATCCGTCCGCCAGCACCTCGACCGCGCCACGGAGACGCTGGCAGCGGACCGCGACACTGTCGACGAGCGCCACTCGACCATCGACGACACGGCAGCAACACTCCAGTCGGAGGTGGACAGCTATGTCTGACCAGCCGGCAGACGGCGAGCGGACACCACCGACTGCGAGCACCGGCAGCGGCCGCCTGCGACCCACCCGAGTACGACGATCCCCGTCCGGGGACAACATACCAGAACTCTGAATATACGATTCGGTAAATCTCGAAAACACTCATCTCACGCGCTTAGCTCTGGGTGTGCGTTACCAATTCCATCTGACAGGTTCGAAGGCTTTAAGTCGATAGACCGACCACTCAGAGGTACAATGGCAGACTGTCCCGAGTGCGGGGGCGACGTGACCCTGCACGACGACCTCGAAGTCGGAGAGATTGTCGACTGTTCAACCTGCGGTGCCGAGCTCGAAGTCATCGACGACGACCCTGTCGAACTCGATACGGCACCCGAGCTCGAAGAAGACTGGGGTGAGTGAGGTGCACGCGACCCGCGAGCGTCGTGGGCAGCCACTGACCACGGCGATGCCGAGCGTTGCGAGGCAGCGCGGGTCTCGTCACGGTCGAGCGGTGCCTGACGCGAGACGTGAGCAATGCGGCCGTCTCGGGAACGCAAACCGCGAGACACCGGCCGGGTACGACCGGCCAACCCCCTGGAGACACACATGAAAGTCGGAATCCTCTACTCGCGCATCCGCAAGGACGAGAAGCTGCTTCTCTCGGAGTTACGCGAGCGCGACCACGACGTTGCAAAGATAGACGTTCGCAAACAGCGGTTTGGCCTCTCGGAGCCGCCCGAAGCGTTCGGTGGCGTCGACATTCTCGTCGACCGGTGTCTGGCGACTTCCCGGAGTCTCTACACGACGGAGTTTGCCGACGCATACGGCGTCCCAGTCGTCAACGACGCCGAAGTCGCCGAAGTCTGTGCGGACAAAGTGAAAAACAGCCTCGCGCTCGAACGAGCCGGCGTCCCGACACCGACGACGGAAGTCGCGTTCACCAAAGACGCCGCCATGGAGATTATCGAGGACTTCGGTTATCCCTGTGTCATCAAGCCGGTCATCGGCTCGTGGGGTCGCCTGATGGCGAAACTCGAGGGCGACTCGGCGGCTGAAGCCGTCCTCGAACACAAGGAGGTACTCGGGCACTACGAACACAAGGTGTTCTACATCCAAGAGTTCGTCGAGAAGCCCGGCCGCGACATTCGCGTGCTGGCCACGGACGGCGAGCCGGTCGCCGCGATGGTCCGTTCCTCGGATCACTGGCTGACCAACGCCGCGAAGGGTGCCGACACCGCCGAGTTCGAACTCGACGACGAAGCGCGCCGGCTGGTCAAAGAGGCCAGCGACGCCGTCGGCGGCGGCCTCCTCGGTGTGGATTTGATGGAGACCGGGGTGGATGAGGATGGGAATCCGACGGGCTACACAGTTCACGAAGTCAACCACAACGTCGAGTTCAAAGCGCTCGACGGCGTGACCGACGTGGACGTGCCCGCTCGCGTGGTCGACTGGCTCGAAACGAAAGTCGAATCCGAGACGGATGCAGAGGTATCGACATGACGTATTCCGCGAGTGTCGTCGGTGCCAGCGGCTTTACCGGCGGGGAACTGCTCCGCCTGCTGGATGGCCACCCCGAGTTCGAACTCGTCCAGGCCACCAGCCGTTCGAAGGAGAACAAGACTATCGGGCACGCACATCCGAATCTCCGCCACGCCGACGTTCGCTTCTCCCATCCCGAAGAACTCGAATCGGTCGACGTCCTCTTCGCGGCGACCCCCCACGGCGTCTCGATGGAGCGCATCGACGCCTTCCAGGACGCCGCCGACACCGTCGTCGACCTCTCGGCGGATTTCCGCCTGAACACCGAAGCGCAGTACGAGGAGTGGTACGACGGCCATGAACGACCCGAACTGCTGGAGGACGCCGTCTACGCACTCCCCGAACTCACGCGCGAGGAACTACCGGGCGCGGACCTCATCGCCTCCGGCGGCTGTAACGCCACGGCAACCATCATGGGGCTGCTCCCGCTCGTCGAGGAGGGCATCCTCACCGGTGACGAACAGATAGTCATCGACGTGAAAGTCGGCTCCAGCGAGGGCGGCGCAGGTGGCGGCGAGGCCTCCTCGCACCCCGAGCGCTCGGGCGTCGTTCGCCCCTACGCGCCGACCGGCCACCGCCACGAGGCGGAAATCGAGCAGTTCCTTGGCTTGGACGTGTCCTTTACCGTGCACGCCGTCGACATGATTCGCGGCGCGAGCGCGACGTGTCACGTCTTCCCCGGCGAACCCGTCTCGAAAGGCGACCTCTGGGGAGCCTACCGCGGCGCCTACGAAGCGGAGCCGTTCGTGGAACTGGTCGCGGGCGGCGGTGGCGTCTACCGCTACCCCGAACCCAAGGCCGTCGTCGGCACGAACAGGGCGGAGGTCGGGTTCGAACTCGACGCCAGCAACAAGCGGCTGGTCGTGTTCTCGGCCATCGACAACATGATGAAGGGCTCGGCGGGCCAGGCGGTCCACGCCGCCAACGTCGCGCTCGGCATCGAGGAGACGGCCGGGCTGGAGTTCCAGGGGCTGCACCCCGTCGGTGCGCCGTAATTGGAGGATATTTTCATGACTGTAGTTATCAAAATCGGTGGCGCTCGCGCGGTCGACCCCGAAGGTGCCATCGCCGACGTTGCATCGCTCGTTTCGGGAGAATCAGACCAGCAGGCAGACCCCGAGAGTGGGGCCGGGCCGCACGAAGTCGTCGTCACCCACGGCGGCTCGACGGCCGTCGACGACACGCTCGAGCGACTCGGTATCGAACCGGAGTACGTCGAGACGCCGAGCGGTGTCGTCGGCCGCTTCACCGACGAGGAGACGATGGACGTCTTCGAGATGGTGATGCCCGGCCTCCTCAACACCGAGATGGTCGCGAATCTCCAGAGCGAAGGCGTCGACGCCGTCGGTCTCTCGGGCGTGGACGGAAAGCTCCTCCACGGCCCCCGGAAATCAGCCGTTCGCGTCGTCGAAGATGGAAAGAAGAAGATTCGTCGCGGTGACCACTCGGGCAGCCTGAAGGAGGTCAATGGCGACCTGCTCGAATCGCTGCTCGACGACGGGTACACGCCCGTCGTGAGTCCACCGATGGCTGGCGCTGACGATGGAGACGTTACGCCCGTCAACACGGACGCCGACCGTTCCGCTGCTGCTATCGCCGGGGAACTCGACGGGATGCTCGTCCTCTTGACGGACGTCCCCGGCATCCTCGAAGACCCCGACGACCGCGAGACGCTGATTCGGGAAGTCGAGACGCCCGACGACTGGGCGCGGATGGAAGACGCCGCAGAAGGGTTCATGGGTCGGAAAGTCATGGCAATCAGAGAAGCACTGGAGGGCGGCGCAGACGAGGTCGTCGTCGCCGACGCCAATCTGGAACGGCCGATTGCCACCGCACTGGAGGGTGACGGCACACACGTCTACCCGAGCGCACTCCCACAGGGAGGTGACGAGGAATGAGCGGCTTCGTCTTTTCAGAGAAACCGATCCAGATCGAGGAGGGCGACGGACCCTACCTCTACGATGACAGTGGCACAGAGTACCTCGATATGGGCGCGAGTTACGCCTGTGTCCCGCTCGGTCACGACCACGACGCAGTGCAGTCGGCCGTCAGCGAGCAACTCTCGAAGCTGACCTACGTGCAGGCGTCCTATCCCAACGCCGCCCGCACCGCACTGTACGAACGGCTGGCCGAGACCGCACCCGACCCCATCGGAAAGGTGTGGCTCTGTAACTCCGGGACGGAAGCCAACGAGGCGGCCCTGAAGTTCGCCCGCTCGGCGACGGGGAACTCGAAGATTATCGCCACGATGCAGGGCTTTCACGGCCGCACGATGGGCGCACTCGCGACCACCTGGAAGGACAAGTACAAGAAACCGTACGAGCCGCTCATCGGCGACGTGGAGTTCGTTCCCTACGACGACCCAGACGCGATGGCCGAGGCCGTCGACGACGAGACGGCGGCGGTCATCGTCGAACCCGTCCAGGGGGAGGGCGGCATCAACCCCGCCAGCGACGAGTTCCTCCAGCGCACGCGCGAGGTAACGGAGGAATCGGGTGCAGCACTGATTTTCGACGAAGTCCAGACCGGCATGGGCCGGACGGGAACGCTGTGGGCCGCGGAAGGCTCCGGCGTTGTCCCCGACATGATTACCGCCGCGAAGGGACTCGGCAACGGCCTGCCCGTCGGCGCGACGCTGTGTCGGGACTGGATTGCCGAGAACTACGGCTCGCACGCCTCGACGTTCTCCGGTGGCCCCGTCATCTCGGCGGCCGCCGACGCCACCGTGTCGACCATCGTCGACGAGAAAATTCCCGCTCACGCCGCCGATGTCGGCCAGTACCTTCGTGGGCAACTCGAATCGGAGCTCGGCGACGCCGCCCGCGAGGTTCGCGGCGAGGGGCTGATGGTCGGCATCGAGGTCAAGCGCGGCGCGAATCGCATCCTGAAGGAACTGGCGCTGAACCACCAGCTGCTGGCGCTACCCGCCGGTCGGACTGTGGTGCGTCTGCTCCCGCCGCTGACCATCACCGAGGAGCACGCCGACAGCGTGGTCGACGCGCTGGTGGAGGTTATCAATGAGTGAGGTGAGCATATGAGCGGGACGACACAGCGTAGCGAAGCCCGCGAGCTCATCGAGAAGCTCGTCGGCATCCCGTCGGTGACCGGCAACGAGCGGGCCTGTGCCGAGCAGTTGAAGACCTTTTTCGAGAAACACGACCGTGAGGTGTGGATAGACGAGGTGGGGAATCTCCGCGCACCTGCAGACGACAGCGTCCTGCTGACCTCCCACATCGACACCGTTCCCGGCGACATTCCGGTCCGTGTCGAGCGGTTGCCAGACAGCGACGCCCACTGGGGCGGGAACGGCCCCGTCGACGGGGGCGGCGAGCGCGACGTGCTCTGGGGACGGGGCAGCGTCGACGCGAAGGGACCGCTGGCGTCGATGGCTGTCGCCGCAGTCCGGACCGGGACGAGTTTCCTCGGTGTCGTCGGCGAAGAGGTCGACTCCCGCGGGAGTCGGTTCATCGTCGAGGACCGCGAGGGCGAACCCGATGCCGTCATCAACGGCGAACCCTCCGGCTGGGACGGTATCACGCTGGGCTACCGGGGACTCGTCGCCGGAACCTACGTTGCGACCAGCGAGTCGGGGCATACCTCCCGGCCGGAGAACAACGCGATTCAGGACGCTATCCAGTGGTGGGCCAACGTCGAAGAAGAGTTCGCCCACGACGAGTGGCAGCCAGTCTTCGAGCGCGTAACGCCAAAGCCCATCGACATCGACGGTGGGCTCTCAATTGATGGACTCTCTGTCGAGGCGACGATGGACGTCCAACTGCGTGTGCCGCCGTCGATGACCACCGAAGAGGTCATCGAGATTACCGACGGCTATCTCGACGTGGCCGACCGGGTCAACTGGGACGACCGCGTCGAGCCGGTGATGAAGAGTCCGCGAAACGAGGTCGCACGCGCGTTCCGCGGGGCGATTCGCAAGGAAGGCGGCGACCCGCGGCTGCTCCGGAAGACCGGTACCAGCGACATGAACGTCTTTGCACAGCACTGGGACTGTCCGATGATCACCTACGGCCCCGGCGATTCGGACCTGGACCACGCGCCCAACGAACACCTCGTTCTGGACGAATACGATAAGGCAGTGGCGGTCCTTGAAACCGCCACGGAACGGCTCTGCTAACTATGGATCTCGTTGACGTCGACGACCTCACGACTGACGAACTGCACGCCGTCCTGGACCGGGCGGCCGACATCAAGGCTGCCCAGGAAGATGGGACGGCCGCCCAGCCACTGACAGACCAGACGCTGGGCATGATTTTCGAGAAACCCTCGACGCGGACGCGAGTCTCCTTCGAGACGGGGATGACACAACTGGGCGGCCACGCTATCTTCCTCGGCCCGGACGACATCCATCTCGGCCACGGCGAGCCGATCAAGGACACCGCCCGCGCCGTCTCCCGCTACGTCGACTTCATCATGGCGCGGGTGTTCGACCACAGCGATATCGTCGAGCTCGCCGAATACGCGACGGTACCAGTGGTCAACGGCCTCACCGACGACGCTCACCCCTGCCAGACGCTCGCGGACCTGCTGACGATTCGCGAGCACTTTGGCTTCGACACCTCCGTCGCGTGGGTCGGCGACGGCAACAACGTCTGTCAGTCCTTCGTCCTCGGTGCGGCCATGGTCGGCCTCGACCTCACCGTCGCGACACCGGAAGGGTACGAAGTCGACGACGACGTGCTGGCGCGGGCCGACGAACTCGGGAGCGCACCCGAAACGACGACCGACCCCGAGGAGGCCATCGCCGACGCCGAAGTCGTGTACACGGACGTGTGGGTCAGCATGGGTCAGGAGGACAAACGCGAGCAAAAACTGGACGAGTTCGAGGGGTTCCAGCTCACTACCGACCGCGTCGGCGACCGGGCAGTAATGCACTGTCTGCCCGCCCACCGCGGCGAAGAGATTACCGACGAAACCCTCGAAAGCGACAACGCCATCGTCTGGGACCAAGCAGAAAATCGGCTGCACGCTCAGAAGGGGCTGCTGGTGTGGCTGTCAGAACAGTAGTGCGCCGAACGAAGTGAGGCGCTTTTTCGCCCACGTTTTTCGACGAGCGGTTGCGAACGAAGTGAGCCACCCGAGGAGAAAAAGGTGGCTGCCGGACCAAGCAGAAAATCGGCTGCACGCCCAGAACGGACTGCTTGTCTGGTTGTCCGAGCAGTAGAACGCCGAACGGAGTGAGGCGCTTTGTCTGGTTTTGTGGCAAGATGGAAACCTAACGAGTTTGGTTATATGGTTAGGACCGAGCAGTGTCTGTGTGTTTATATGGAAGACACCACGGTTCAGTCGGCGTTCGAACGCGAGGTCGAAACGTACAGGGAAGCGATGGATGACCTCAAGCGGACGGCAGACGGCCAGCGAGCGAGTTTCGACAGTCTCGACGACGCAATGAGCGAGTTACAGCAGTCAATCGCACAGATGACCGCTGCCGTCGACGAGTACGACCAGGCCCGCGACGAACTCGACGCAGCCGTCGTCTCACTGGGCGAGCACGCAGCAGCGTCGCGCAGTGTCGAAGTCGGTGACGCATCCGCGACCGGTGTCGGCCCCGTCGCCAGCGACTGACTCGGGAGCGGACAACAGTCAAACCATGACAAAAATGGATCACAGCGAGGAACTCGCCACGGAATCGCCCCCCACCGCTACAGCCGGGATAGAACAGTCGATGGCAGACCTGACCGAACAGATGGCTGCACTCACAGCAGCGTGGACGAGATAACGACAGCATGACGCGTTCGTCGACTCGCTCATGCGCGGACAGGGCGAATGAAGCCGTTCGTTCTGGTGTCTCTGCGGACAGCCTCATTTAAGTAGTGAGACGGTCGTGTGCCACCCGTCTGACGGACGCAATATCTCGCCTCCGTATTGCGTTTCTGTGCCGACAATTCCTCCCGAGGGTTTAAGTAATCAGACTCCATCGATTTGGGTGCAGTCGCGACTGCACGTCACACGCTCTATGTTTTGGCGGTGAGCGCGCCGGCTTCCGATCGATCACCGGACGTTTATGCGTCGTGCTGGGGTAATAGTGGCTATGCTCGATTTGTCGGCCGTGCTGGCGGCCCGCGACCGGGTCGCAGAGACTGCCCGGCATACACCGCTGGATTACTCACACACGATTTCGGCGATGACCGGTGCGGACGTCCACCTGAAACTGGAGACATTCCAGCGAACCGGCGCGTTCAAGATTCGCGGTGCAACCAACCGCATCGCGACGCTCTCCGAGGCCGAGCGCGAGGCCGGTGTCATCACCGCGAGCGCCGGCAACCACGCGCAGGGTGTCGCACTCGCAGCCACGCGCATGGGCGTCGACTCGAAGGTCGTGATGCCCGAGAACGCACCCATCTCGAAGGTCAAGGCGACCCGCAGCTACGGCGCCGAGGTCGTACTGGAGGGTGTCGACTACTCCGCCGCCGCCGAGTACGCCCACCAGCTCGAAGCCGAAGAGGGCCGGTACTATCTGCACGCGTTCGACGACGAGATGGTGATGGCGGGACAGGGGACTATCGGCCTGGAAATTATCGAGGACCTCCCGAGCGTCGAAACAGTCGTCGTCCCCATCGGCGGCGGCGGGCTCATCAGCGGCATCGCAACCGCACTGAAAGGCAAAGACCCGGACGTACGCGTTGTCGGCGTGCAAGCCGAGGGCGCATCGAGCGTCGCCCAGTCGCTCCAGAAGGGCGAGCGCATCGAACTGGACGCCGTCGACACCATCGCGGACGGCATCGCCACCAGAACCGTCGGCGAGAGGACCTTCGAGGTGATTCAGGAGCGCGTCGACGAGGTGGTGACCGTCTCTGACGACGAGATCGCCGTCGCGCTGACGACGCTGTTAGAGCGCGGCAAGACCCTCGTCGAGGGTGCTGGTGCGGTCCCGCTGGCCGCGCTCATGTTCGAGAAGTTCGACTACGACGACGGGGAGACAATCGTCCCGGCGCTGTGTGGCGGCAACATCGACATGAACACGCTGACGACAGTCATCGTCCGCGGCCTCGTCGAGACCGGCCGCTATCTGCGCTTCCGGACGATTCTGGAGGACCGCCCCGGTGCGCTCGAGGAACTGGTCGGTATCATTGCCGACCACGGCGCGAACATCTACGTCATCCAGCACGACCGCACGTCCCGCGACGTGGCGATGAACGACGCCGAGGTCGAACTCGATGTAGAGACGCGCGGGCCGGACCACGTCGAGGAACTCGTTACCGCCCTCGAAGCGGCAGGGTACAAGGTCGACGTGCTGGTGTAGGCAACTCGCGGGAGTTGGCGAGTCCGTCACTCGTGAGTCGAGTGAGTCCGACCGTCGTGCTGGTGGTCGGTGAGGTCGAGATCCACGAGGAACCGTTCAGCGTCGGTGATGCCGTCCGTTCGCAGGCGCTCGATAAACTGTGTGCTCCGGTCGAGTTTGGAGGCGTAGCCCAGTTTGTCGTCCAGCACGAGACGGCGGATTTCGGTGTGGCTGTACGCGTCTGAGTCGAGATCGCCGCGGTCAATCCACTCGTTGACCGTCTCGATGAAGCGCAGTTCCTGGTTCAGGGAGATGTTCCCCGAGAGTTCGTTCCGGCGGTCGGCAATCTCGTCGACGCGCGTGGGTTCGTCCTCGCGCGTCTGTGGATTTATCTGGACGATCCAGAGTTCGTCCGGCTTTCGCGCTGGGTCGGTATGCATCAAATCGTACACCGGCGGGTTCTGCGAGAACAGGCCGTCCCAGTGGTAGTGGCCGTCGATCTCGACGGCTTCGAACAGTGTCGGAACGGCAGCAGAAGCCAGAATCGCGTTCGGCGAGACGTTCGCCTCGGTAAAGGTCTCGAACTCGCCGGCGTTGACATCGACGGTGCCGACGACCAGTCGTGGACACTCGGGCGTCGCGAGGTCATCGAGCGCGTCAAAATCGACGTGGCGTTCGAGGAGGCGGACGAACTCGCGTTTGCCCATATCCGAGAACGGGAGGTCGTAGGGACTGACCATCGGGGTCGGTAGGGGGCCGTTCTGGAGTCGCGTTCCCCAGACCGCCCAGTCGTTGAGCAGGCGCTCGTAGGGACCCGTCGTCGCGATGTCTGCCCACAGGTCTCGGAGCGTCTCGGCCGCACGCTCGCCACCACCGACGAGATAGCCATACCAGCCAGCGAGCGCCGAAACGGCCCCACCCGAGGTGCCGCTCAGCCCCACCAGCCGGCAGTCCTCTCTGGCGTCGATATACGGCAAGACCGTCTCCAGGACGCCCCCCGTAAACGCGGTGTGACTTCCCCCACCCTGACACGCGATGGCGACGTTCGTGGTCATCTGGATGGAGAGTGGACGACTGTCATTCAGTAGGTGAAGGTGTGACCACCGTCGAACGTGAGGTCCCCACCGTTGAGGTGTCGAGCCCGTTTGGAGAATCCGAACGTGAAGAGGTTAGCTACGTCGACTGGCTCCATCATCTCCTTGACGCGAGATTTCCCCAGCATGACGTCTTCGACGACTTCCGTTTCGCTAATCCCCCGTTCCTCGGCAGTGTCGGGAATCTGGTTGGTCACGAGCGGGGTTTTCACGTAGCTCGTCGAGATGCTAAACGAGCGCAGTGTGCCTTCTCCTTCCGCCGCGATAGCCTGCGTCAGCCCGCGGAGCCCGAATTTTGCGGTGATGTACGCGACCTTGTCCTTCGTGGCGGTGTGGCCGTGAATCGAGGCCATGTTTCCAATCGCACCGACGCCATCGTCCGTGGCGCGAATGTGTGGCATCGCGTGTTTGGCGACGAGAAACGCCCCCCGGAGCATCACGTCGTGCATCAAATCGAACTTCTCGGTCGGGAACTCGTCGATGGGCGAGATGTGCTGGAGTCCCGCGATGTTGGCCACGTAGCGTACGTCACCGAGTTCAGCCGCGGCCTCGACCATGCTGGCGATCTCGTCCTCGTTGACGATATCTGCGGTCACCGTCTCGACGTTGTCGGCAGCGTTACACTGGGCTGCCTTCTCGACGGTTTCGGCCAGTCCGTCCTCGTCGATATCGGTCGCGACGACCGTGAGCCCATTGTAGGCAAGCGCGATTGCTGTCGCCCGCCCAATACCGGATCCCCCACCAGTGACGATAGCGACGGAATCCTCGTTGAAGTGGTCGTCGTCGACCGTCTGAATCTCGTCTTCAGTCACTTCCGGCGGTTCGGTTGCGTCAGATACCATTGTGCCGCATACTGCTACTTCGGTCAGCCCTAAAAAGATACATTGCCACACATGAACCATCAGGATGCTGTCCGGCGTTTCGACGCCGACGGCGGCAGCCAAACTTTGATAGCGACAGCGGGCAACCCATCGGGTATGAGCGAGGACTGCATCTTCTGTCAGATTATCGCCGGTGAAATTCCCAGCAACACGGTCGCAGAGACCGACGAGGCCTACGCCTTCCTCGACGTGAACCCGCTCGCGCGTGGGCACACGCTCGTCGTCCCCAAAGACCATCACGAGCGCGTTGGCGACATGCCCGCCGACACGGCCGGCGAACTCTTCGAGTTGGTCAACGAGATTACGCCCGCCGTCGAGCAAGCGGTCGACGCCCCCGCCTCGACGGTCGCGTTCAACAACGGCGAGGACGCCGGCCAGGAAGTACCACACGTCCACTGCCACATCGTCCCCCGCTTTGCCGAGGACGGTGGCAAGCCGATTCACTCGCTGTTTACTGGGGCCGACCTCTCTGACGACGAGATGGCCGAAATTGCCGACGCAGTTCGGGACGAACAGTAGCGAGTTACAGATGGTAACGTGTGCTCACTGTGGGACCGACATCGACCACCCGTTTACGTGTAATCACTGCAATTCGCAGTTCTGTGGAGACCACCGTCTCCCTGAAAAGCACGAGTGTCCACTGCACGTTCCTGAACCGGGTCAGGGAGGACAATCGACAGCACATCTCTCGGGACAGCACACGGACCGCAACAACGAGGTCGAAGCACCCAACCCGATGGAGACGGGGAACCGTCCAACTCCGGGCAGCAGTGATAGAGAGCCGCCATCTGACACGTCACCAGCAGTCAAAACGAAGGACAATGCGCAAGACCTAGCGCCGCAGTCGTCAAGTTCGTCTCGGTTTCGACAGTGGAAGCTTTCGTCCGACGTAGTGGGTATTCGTCTCCGGTCCACGACGCGAACAGCCATTCGACTTGCTGGCATCGGGTTGGTGCTACTCGCGGCGTACAACGCTCTCCTCACTCCACTGTACGACGTACCAGTGGTCGGGTTCTACAGAGTTACAGAAACGGCGGCCCTGACAGAGACCCCCGCGTACGTCTACGTCGAAGACGTTGCAGCGGCCATGCTCGGTGCCGCGATTGCGTGGTTTGTCTGAGTGGCGTTTTGAGCAAGTGGTCAATACAGGGTGCGTATCCCGCACTGAGTACTGCGTGTGTGTCTGCGCGTCGTCCAGTAGGGAAAGCGCAACCAAGTCACGGTATCAATCCAGCGCTCCGATATTGGCAGCTGCATCTCGTGCAATCTTGTCAACGGTATCTTCCGCTAGTTGACCCTCGATATCCTGAATATCGTCGTGTTTGATAGTGACGAGAACCCACGGGTTGACGTAACTGTCACGGGGTAGTCCACCACTCGTGAAATCTGCAGACGCGAGCGGGATTGCAGCCGAGCGGTGTGTCGTCGTGACGACCGCATAGACGGCTTCTTCATCCCGAAACGGAGGATCGACCGTACTCAGACAGATGTATGGGCGATGTGTATGCGGACCAAGGAGATCTGGACCTTTCACGACGGCTCCCCGGTCATATGATTGGTCGGTCATTCCTCTGTGTCACCGTAATAATCGTCTGTCGTTGACGCGGAACTCGCAGCCTGCTGTGTCGCGTACGAGGCGAGTCGTTCGTCCTCTGCGATAGCCCAGTAGCGTCCCCGGTGTCGAACCAGTCCGCGATCTTCTAACCGTGACAGGACGACACCGGCGCTCCCTCGGGGGATATCTGTCGCTTCATGAATTTCGGTCTGGGTGAACGCCTGCTCGTCATTGGCCGCCAAAAAAGTAAGAATCGTGTGGGGCTGTGTCCCCTCCTCAATAGTCAGGACATCTTCGGACTCGTCCTCGAATCGGTCGATGTTGATTGGCATGTGTAATATACTGTTGTATAATGTAATAAGCCGTTCGGCGAGCGGTTAATCTGCACGCTTGCTGTCGCGGCAGCGCCGCCGCGACAGCGCGCGCCAGCGTCGAACTAGTAGTAACATCATCCTGAGCAGCCAGCAAATCGCGTACCTTTATCAGGGGGAAGGCAGCAGAGAGGCCCATGACGCAGACGCTCGCGCTCGTCGGCGCTGCTGGCGGCGCAGGGACGACGCGACTCGCGGTGGAGATAGGGGCAACGCTGACACGAACGGGGCGGGACGTGGCCGTCGTCGACGCGGCGTACGAAACGCAGGGGCTCGCCGACTACGTCGACACCATCGAAGCGGACGTGACGGAACTGGTCACCGACGGCGCACCACTGGATTCAGTCGTGCAGCCGGCAGCGCTGGAGACGCCCGGTCAGCTCTCGCTGTGTCCGGCACGGGCACCGTTCGAGCGACTCGCCCGCGCGAAGACGGCGGGGGCGGCCGAAACGCTCGAAAAGCAGATCGCTGCCATCGCGCTCTCACACGACGTGGTCATCGTGGACACGCCACCGGTGGCGACCAATCAGGCCGTCGCCGCGGTCGACATGGCCGACCGTATCGTCGCAGTCACGCCCGATAGCGAACGCGGCGCGGACGCACTCGCGCGGCTGTCGGGCCGCGTGCGAGACGTTGGCGAGTCCATCGATGCCGTCGTCGCGAACTTCGCGGATGGTACCCCGCAGGTCGCGGATGCAGACACACGAGTTCCGGCGACGGAGACGACCGCTCCCAGTCAGTGTCCGAGTTGTCTCGACGACGAGACGGCGTTCGCACCGGCTGTCGCCGCCGCTGTCGAAGCCGCTCTGGATACCACAGTCGAACTCGACTTCGAGACGAGCGGGCGGCTGGACGGACTGCTGAGATAGGATGGGGGGGCGCTCACCGAGGGAAACAGCGGTAAAGCCTTGGCCATGGCAGCGTATAGCAGTGAGTAATGAGCGCAGACAACACGACAGCCGACGACCTGTCGCGGTTCACCGAGGCCGCCGAACGCGTCGATGCGACGGTGACACACACGACAGCCGCCGACGCCGAGGACGTACTCGCCGACGCCATCGACGAGCCTGCTACCGGCGTTGAACTCGACATCGAGGGAGTTTCGCTCTCGGAGCTCCCGGTAACGCTCGACCCGACAGGGGCGGCGGTGACCGACGCAGCGACCGGCATCACGCAGGCCGCGCTGGGCATCGCCGACTACGGTTCAGTCGTCATCCGCGAGACGTCGGCCGGCGAGGAGCCGGTGAGCCTGTTCGGCGAGACGCACGTCGCCGTCGTCGCCGCCAGCGACATCGTCCCGGACATGCCGACGGCCTTCGAACGGTTCGGCGAGTGGATGCGAACCGACGGGACCGACGCCGTCATCGCCACCGGTCCGAGCGCGACGGCTGACATGGGTGCGCTCGTGAAAGGTGCTCACGGCCCGCGTGCCGTCCACATCGTGGTGGTGGAGGACCGATGACTGCCAGTCAGTCCCCGCCACGGAGCGTCAAGGCCGCACGCATCCGACACCTGCTGGAGACGGAGGGCGACGCCGTCGCCGAGAACACCCGCGGGTTCAATCAGGGCCGGTACGACTCCGTCGCCAAGCTCGACGACTACGAGGGACTGAAAGCCGAGGCACGCGAAATCAAGGAAGACGCGATCGAGCGCCTGCCAGAACTGCTCGACAAGCTCGAAGCGAGCGTCGAGGCCAACGGCGGCACGGTGTATATCGCCGAGGACGAGGCCGACGCCAACCGCCACATCCGAGAGATCTGCGACGATGTCGACGCCGATCGTGTCATCAAATCGAAGTCGATGACCAGCGAGGAGATAGAGGTCAACGAACACCTCCAGGACGGCGGCATCGACGTGGTGGAGACGGACCTCGGAGAGTGGGTCCTCCAGCTAGCCGAGGAGGCACCCTCACACATCGTCGCGCCGGCGATCCACAAGTCTCGCGAAGAGATTGCCGAGCTCTTTGCCGAGCGGTTCGATCTCGACGAACCGTTAGAGAGCGCCAAGGAGCTGACCCACTTCGCCCGCGAGCGCCTCGGCGAGCAGATTCTCGAGGCCGACGTGGGGATGACCGGTGCGAACTTTCTCACGGCGGATTCGGGAACGATGGCACTGGTCACGAGCGAGGGCAACGCCCGGAAGACGGTCGCCGTCCCGGACACACACATCGCCGTCGCGGGCGTCGAGAAGGTCGTCCCGAGCGTCGAGGACCTCGCGCCCTTCGTCGAACTCATCGGCCGCTCGGGCACCGGCCAGGACATCACCTCCTACCTCTCGCTGTTCACACCACCGGTCGGCGCCCCGACAGTCCACGACGACGAGGAGCCACTCGGCGAGAGCGACGACAGAGATTTCCACCTCGTGCTCATCGACAACGGTCGGCTGGCGATGCGCGACGACGACCAGCTGCGCGAGACCCTGTACTGCATCCGGTGTTCTGCCTGCTCGAACTCCTGTGGGAACTTCCAGTCGGTCGGCGGCCACGCCTTCGGCGGCGAAACCTATTCGGGCGGCATCGCCACCGGCTGGGAGGCCGGCATCGAGGGGCTCGACACCGCCGCGGAGTTCAACGACCTCTGTACCGGCTGTTCGCGCTGTGTCGATGCCTGTCCGGTCGGTATCGACATCCCCTGGATAAACACCGTCGTCCGGGACCGCATCAACCGCGGAGCCGACCCCGACCGCTTCGACTCGCTGGTCGAGGGACTGACCCCCGACGAGGAGCCCGGCGGGCTCTCCCTCCGCAAGCGATTCTTTGGGAATTTCTCGACGATCGCGAAGGTGGGGGGCGCAACCGCGCCGCTGTCGAACTGGGTCGCCGACACCAGCGTCGCTCGGGCCGCGATGGAACGGTTCCTCGGTGTCGACCGTCGCCGTGACCTCCCGACCTTTGCACGAACAACGTTCCGCGAGTGGGCCGACCAGCGCGAGTCGACCGTCGACGACCCCGCCCGCGAAGCGGTGGTGTACCCCGACCTCTACACCAACCGCGTCGCACCGGAGCGCGGGAAAGCAACCGTGCGAGCGCTCGAGGCCCTCGGTGTCGAGGTGACCGTTCCCGAGGCACCGTCGAGCGGGCGCGCACCGCTCTCGCAGGGGATGGTCGCCACCGCCGAGAAGCACGCCCACGGCGTCTACGCCGCACTCGCCGAGCACATCGACGCCGGCCGCGACATCGTCGTCGTCGAACCCAGCGCGCTGGCGATGTTCGAACGCGAGTACGAGCAGTTCCTGCCCGAGCAGTCCCAGGAACGGCTGGCCGATGCGAGCTACGAAGTGCTCGAATACGTCTACGGCCGTCTCGAAAACGGGGCTGACGCCAGTCGACTCAGCAGTCCGACCGACACCGGCACCGACCGCGTCGCCTACCACGGCCACTGCCAGGGACGGACACTGGGCGTCGACAGCTACACCGAGACGGTCCTCCGACAGCTGGGTTACGACGTGCGCACCTCTGACACCGAGTGCTGTGGGATGGCCGGTTCCTTCGGCTACAAGACGGACTACTACGAGTTGAGCATGGACGTCGGCGAGCCAATCCGCGAGCAGTTCACCGACGCGGACGGCCGCGACCGAACAGTGCTTGCCAGCGGAACGTCCTGTCTCGACCAGCTCGACGCGCTGCTCGACCGACCCAACCAGCACCCGATCGAGCTCGTCGCGCCGAATTAGAGCAAATCAGTCGTCTCGCTTCTCGTCTCCGCGAGCGGATCCGTTTCGGTATCGACGGCGAGTGCGTCCTCGACGGCTGCCCGCGCGTCCGGGAGCGGGTCGTGGGTCGCGACGTAGACGGCGAGTGCAAACTCAGTCTCAGAGACGCGGGCGAGCTGGCGGGCATCGGTCCGCGAGAGTTCACCGGCCAGATAGTCGTCGATGACGTCCCGACCGGTCGGTCCGACCGGACTGACGGACTCGCCGAGCAAGTGCAGCGCCTTCGCGGCGGTCATCGGCGCAACGGCGGCAGTTCGGGCCGCCGCGCCGACGCTGCCGCCGCCAGTGTAGCGTTCGACGACCGTCGCGGCCGCCTCACCGGTACAGGGCAACTCATCAGCGACAGCGTCGAGTCGCTCCGCCAGTGACTGCTCAGTTCTGTCGACGGTGGCGACCCCCCGGTCGCGCTGTTCCGTCGTCACCTCTACCCCCGCTGCGATGTCAGACAGCCCCATCGGGCGGGACTGCTCCCGCTTGTCATTTAAAACTTCGAGATGTCCATTGACGGCCGACACCGACGCTGGGGTACGCCAGAGCGATGCTACCTACCGGTCACCGGTCGGTACTTCCCCGTCTCCCACCGCTATTTTCCGGTGAACGACTCCGTTTTAAAAGTGCAAGCCGGGCCAAGATCAACATAGAATGACAGCGACGACAGGACAGAGCTGTCCGGAGTGTAGCGGACGACTGCAGGCCGACGACTGCGAGACGGTCTGTACGGAGTGCGGGCTGGTGGTCGAGGAACACAACATCGACCCAGGCCCGGAGTGGCGCTCCTTCGCCGAGGACGACACCAATCCCGAACGGACCGGTGCGCCGCTGACGCGCTCGCGCCACGACAGGGGCCTCTCGACGGAGATCGGTCGGTCGACGCGGCTGAAGGGGCGCAAGCGCCGGCAAATGGCACGACTTCGCCGCCAGCACAAGCGCACGCAGATCGCCTCGAAGGCCGAGCGCAATCGCGTCTACGCGTTCACGGAAATCGACCACGTCGTGAACGCGCTCGACCTGCCCGAGAGCATCCAGGAACAGGCGTGCGTGCTCTTCGAATCTGCCCAGGGAGAGGGGCTGTTGCAGGGCCGTTCCATCGAGGGCTTCGCCGCGGCAGCGGTGTACGCCATCTGCCGGACGGCCACCGTCTCGCGGACACTCTCTGAAGTCGTCGACGCCGCGCGGGCGAGCCGGGACGAACTGGACGTCGCCTACGACGCGATGAATCAGGAACTCGGGCTGCCGACCGGACCGATTCACCCGCGGGAGTATCTGGCTCGCTTTGCCAGCCGACTCGACCTGCCGACGAGCGTCGAACAGCGGGCTCGCACACTCGCCGAGCGAGCGCGCGAAGAGGGTATCGACAACGGCCGCAATCCCGGCGGCGTCGCAGCGGCGTGTCTCTACACGGCCGCCCGCGAGACTGGGCGGGACCTCACGCAGAAAGAGGCCGCAAACGCCGCAGACGTGACGCCAGTGACGCTCCGGTCGACGTACTACGACCTCACGGAGTGAACGGCGTCGGCAAGTGCTTCGAACTGGACAGCTGCGGGACAGTCCGGCCGAACCGTCCCCACAGGGTGACCGCTCCGCTGGGCGTGGGCGAGAACGTCTGATTCTGGCAGGATGAGAACTGGCGCACCGAGCGCGTCGGCTATCGCGTCGGTGTCGGTCAGCGTCGTGCGGTTCAACACGACCCGGACGAGTGGCGTCTCGACGGTACGAGCGAGTTCGCGCACGCGCATCGCGTCGGCCAGCGCCGCTTCCGTCGGTTGGGTGACGAGCACGCAGGCGTCGGCAGCAAGCAACGGGATGCCAGCGTCGCTGCGGAGTCCAGCGGGGCAGTCGACGACGACACCGCCGTAACGCGCGTCGACCCGCGAGAGCGCGTCGGCGAG
Organism: Salinibaculum salinum; assembly: GCF_037645885.1. Taxonomy (NCBI): domain Archaea; kingdom Methanobacteriati; phylum Methanobacteriota; class Halobacteria; order Halobacteriales; family Haloarculaceae; genus Salinibaculum; species Salinibaculum salinum. The sequence continues at coordinate 126,621 of NZ_JBBENW010000002.1, forward strand.
TGCAGTCGGGTCAGTCGCGCGGGCGCCGGCCAGCGACCGGCCACAGGGGAGTAGTGACACTGGGTCGCCGTCGTGGACGGCCTCTAGCGGGTCCGCGCGACCGGCGAGGACATCGTGGAGGTCCGGACCGCGGCCGGCAGGCAGGTCGGCCATCGAGAGGTCCGCGTCGACGGCCACGGCGTCGAGTTCGGCGGCGAGATTCAACGTGACCGTCGACTTGCCGACCCCGCCCTTGCCGGCGGTGACCGCCACGATCATGCCAGATGGGCGAGCGTCTCGACAGGGATTTCGACGGTTTCCGCGCTGTCGGCGATCGACTCACACCGCTCGGCGACAGCGACCAGCGCCTCCCGGTCGGTCGCGAGCCGATCCCGAAGCGTGCGAACCTCGTCTGGCCCACCCACGGCGTCGACCGCGTCGGCGGCCTCGGAGACGGAGGTCGCTCCATCGAGGCGGTCAGCGTGGGCGAGGCGCTGTTCGACCTCCTCGAGCCACGCCGAAACGGCAGGTGGCGGCGAATCGGTTCCCGCGTTGCGTTCACGTGGGTCTGGCCCGACAGCATCGATAGCATCGACAGTAGGTCCGACAGCGTCCCGCGGTGGCGACGCGTCCCCGAGTTCCCGAACGAGACTGCGTGCGGTGGGTTCCGCCTCGTCGGCCGGCGGCCGTTCCTCGACGATGTGGGCCGGTTGGTCGGCGGGGTCGGCCGGACAGGCGTAGCCCAGCGCGAGGCGGCCGTCGACGACGCCGGAAAAGCCCTCCTCGTCCCAGCCAGCGGCGGGAACGCCCTGCTTACGAGGCGGCCAGACCGGCCCGTCGAGGCAGTTTTCGACCCTGACGTGGATGGGTTCGGCACTCGACAGCGTGAGGCTGACAAGCGTCGCCGCCCCCGCAGCCGTGGTGTCACAGGTGAGCGAGACCATAGAGGGTCTGGCTCGGTTTCGGATTTAAACTATTGCGACGGGACACGAATGACCGGCGCGCCGAGCCACGCGCTCGCGGCCCGCGGCGACGGAAATCGGTCACACGCGAGCACCACCGGCGCGTCGAAGGCGGCAATCCGTCCGACGGCCAGCGCCGCAGTCACCGCGTCCGCGTCAAAGGGGTCGAACGGCGGTGTCGGCGCACCCGGGACGCGGGCGACGGCGCTCTCGTACGCGCCACGGATGCGGTCGACGAGCGCCGCACGGGCTTGCCGTCGGAGATTTTCGATGTCGTCTTCGAGCGCGAGTTGCTTTTCGAGTCGGTCGCGTGCCGCCCGCGCCTCACGGCGGCGACGGTCGAGATTCTGTCGGGCCGCGGCCGCGGTCGTCTCGGCCTCCGAGAGGTCCCGGGCTGCGTCGCGGAACTGCTGGGCCACCGACGCTGTCTCGGCATCGCCCTCGCGACGTGCAATCAGTTCGCCGCGCGTCTGTGCGACTTCCTCTCGTAACCGTTCGGTCTCCGTACTGGCCGCGGCGACGGCCCGCCGCTGGGCTTCGGTTTCCACGCCCTCGATAGCCAGGCTTGACAGCTGCTCTGCAAGTGTTCGTATCTCCCTGTCGAACCGCGTCGAGAGTCCGCGAGCGCGGGCAGCCTCGGCAAGCGCCGTCCGAACGTGCAGTCCCATCTCCGGATGGAGACAGCCGACCCGTTCGTGGACGGGGTGGGGTCGCCAAGCGCGAACGCGAATCGTCGTCTGCCCGTCGGTTGCCTCGCCCGCACGGACAGCACGCGCGACTGTCCGTGGATCGACCGACGCGGGCAGCGTCACCGCTCGGCCACAGGTAACTGACTCGTCCAGTTCGCAGATCACAGCTCCCGTCCCCGCATCCCGTCGGGGTCGGGGAGGTCACGACCGGCAGCGAAGCGCTCGTACGGCGTCGCCGACTCCTCGCGTGCCTCGTAGGCCGTCGCGGCCTCGCGAACCCCCTCCGACACCCGCTCGAACTCGTTGAACGGTTCGGTCCACTCCACCTGGACTGCGGTCCCGTGTTTCTCGCGGAGGCGAAGCGCCTGGAACGCCGCGAACTCCGTCGCCTCGAACAGTGTTGCCCGGCCGAAGTGGCGGACGACACAGTCCTCGTGAGCACGAGCGACGTTGCGCAGCGTCCGGCGCGCTGCTTGCGAGTAGGTGATGACCAGCAGCACACCCCCGTCTGCGAAGATGTCGGTCCTAAATCATTCGATTACGTCTCGCGTCCGGACGCGCGTATCCTCGCCGAGCGAGACGCTGGCGTCGACCAACGAAGTGAGACCCGCAACCTGTGTCTCGTCGTGGGCCTCCGGGTCGATGTGGAAGTGTGCGCGCGCACCGGCGGCGTGGACCTGTCCGGTGATCGCGTGCAAGAACTCGTAGGCCGTCTCGAAGTCCACGTACTGCAGCATCGAGGTGAGCGAGTCGAAGCAGATGACGACGGGCGCGTCCCACTCCGAGAGGAACTGCCCGATCTGGATGCCCAGCCCGGTCAAGTCACTCGGTGTCGGGACCGTTTCCGTGACGACATCGTCGCGGTCGACGGCCGAGGAGCCGTCACCGACGGTGATTACCCCCAGATTGCGAGCCGACTCCCCGCTTGCCTCCCACTGGTCGATACAGGCGTCGGCCTGTTGCGTAAAGGAGACGTAGAGGACGCTCGGACTGTCGACACCGTCCGACAGCAGTGACGTACAGACCTCCCGGCCACCCCCCATCGATGACACCTGCAGTAGGATGTTCGTTGCCCCGTCGAGTTGGTCGGTAACTGCTGTCATCTGTCGCTGTTGTCCGGTACAGGGCCCTTTCAGTTAAACAGCTTTGCGTTCCTGTCGGATCGCTCAAGGGTCGTCGGCCGGTTCGACCGAAAACTCCGGCGGGTCCGAGAGCAGGTCCGCGATTCGGTCCCGCGCTTCCTGTCTGGAAGTGGCGAGAACGACCAGTCCATCGACGCGCGCTGGACCGCGGGCGCGGTACGCTCGCGTCTCGTCGTCGAACTCAGTCGCGTACGTCCGAAGGATTCCCCGGACCTCCCGCTCCAGTTCCGGGAGCGTACACTCCTCGCGCTCGAACGCGGAGAGCGCCTCCTCGATGTTGCGGAGTGCAGAGATGCGGTCCATCTATGTCGTTCGCAGGTGGTCAGTCTGCGGTTCGTACACCTCCCCTTTCTGTTTGAGTTGGTCGATCTCGTGTTCGGCCTTCGAGGACTCCATGCCGGCCTCCTCGGCGCGTTCGAGGATGACGTCGACCGGCGCGCCTTCGTCGTACTCGTCCTCGATGTTCTGGATGAGCGAGAGCAGGTCCTTGATGCGGTCGCGCTGGCTCTTCGAGGTCCCCGTCTCGACCATGTCCGCGTCCAGTTCGCCCGTCTCGGGGTCCATCCCGATGTCCTCCAGACAGTACCGGACGATGTCGACAGCGCGGGATGCGTCCTCTGCTTCGACAGTATCGGAAAGACGGATGCGGGCGCTGGCCTCCGCGAGACGGACCAGCGCTTCGAGTTTCCGGGCCGTGACCGGCACCGCGGCGTCCTCGTCGGAGCCGCGCGAGCGGAGGTTCACGTAGAAGTCCTGAATCTCGCCTTTGGCCTCCTCGGTCATCGTCGGGAAGCAGTTTCGCTTGGCGTAGGCGATGTACTTGCGCAACAGGTCGGGGTCGATCGTCGGCTCGACCTCCTCGGTGACCGTCTCGACTTCCTCTGCAGTGTAGTTCGACGCGCTCGTCTCCGTCCGGTGGGTGTGGAGTTCGCCCGCGTAGTTCGTCTGAATGATGTGCTCGGCGAGGTTCGCGTCCTCCTCCTCGTCAGGCTGGTCGGTGACCGTAAAGATGAGGTCAAAGCGCGAGATGAGTGCGGGTTCAAGATTTATCTGCTCTCCGATAGGTTCGTACTGATCGAATCTTCCGTATTTCGGGTTTGCTGCGCCCAGTAGCGAGCACCTAGATTTGAGCGTGGCATTTATTCCAGCTTTACTGACACTAATGCTTTGCTGTTCTAGTGCTTCGTGCATCGCAGAGCGGTCGTCGGAGTTGTGGACGACCATCCCGTTCGCGAGGAAGTTGTGGGTGCCGTCGACAGTGAGGTCATACACCTTCGGATTGCGGCGTTCCTCGATTTCGGACAGGAGCGTTCGGATCCGTCTGCGCTTGCTCTCGATGCGGTTGAGCGCAATCTCGCGGACAGTTCCGAAGGACTCGCCGTCGACGACACCGTTGAACCACCGCGAGACGGTCGACCCGGCGACACCCATGTGGTCTGCAATACGCTGAAGAGGGATTCCGTGGCGGTCGAGTTCCGAACGGAGAGAGCGCCACGAGTCAGCGCTGGGTTCGTCGGCGAGCAGGTCGGTCGCCCGAGACTCGATATCGACCTCACCGGTTCCGAGAAGGTCAGCGAGGCGCTGTCGAAGAACTTCGATGCAACCGTCGTCGACAGACGGATCGGCGCTCTCGACAGTAGCCACCCGTCGCCACTTCACGTCACCTCGAACGAGGTCGCGAAGCGTGCTGAAGTCCGTCTCAGCCACAGTACTGACAACGTCTCGAAGTGCCTGACGAACTGTCGTTCTGAGCGTCTCGTCGCTACCCCATCCCATCGACACCTGCTGCTGGGAGTAAGACGTCCCGTCGGCGAGTTCGTGCTGGGCGACGTGATACCTGTCTTTGAGCGTTGCGAGCGTCTCCCACGAGCAGGGGTTGCAGAGCGTCGTACGGTCGGCCACTGCCTGTTCGCGGCGAACTTCGAACTGTTCGAGGACGCGGTCTGCCTTCTGCATCGAGAAGTTCGCGTCGCCATTCTCGAAGTTGCAGTAAGTCGCGTCCTTCAGCCCACACTCTTCCTGGTGCAGTCGAAGCGAATCGCGTGCCTGCACAAACAGGTCACCACACTCCGGCAGGACATCGAGAATCGTACGGTCACCGGCGGCGTTCTCGCAGACGGTGTCGAGTGCGTCCTGCTTCCGGTTCAGCGTGAATCCAACGTGGCGGTTGAACGCCGAAAGTGAGTCCGCTGCGGTAATCGCGAGAACGTAGAGGTCACGCCCTTCATCCCGTTCTCTCTGTTGTATCTGGCTGGTCACGTCAAATTCGGAAAGGAGCATCTTCGCGCCGAGCAGGAGTTCGTAACTCGCCGAGAAGATGGTTACTTTCCTATCGTCGACGTTGCCTTCGGCGTCGGCCAGCGCACGGATGAACGCCGCTTTCACGCCGTCGTCACCCTGTAGCACTGCGGCTGGAACGCGTTTTCCCTCGTAGGTTTCGAGGTTCAGCCCGGCCGCGAGCAGCTCGTCGACGTACGCTTTCCCGTGGAGTCGAACCGTTTCGACGCCGTCGGGGCGCTGTTCGCTCGGATGACGAACCGGTGTCGCGTCGAACACCTCGCGACATGCGCGTTCGAAATCGGCCAGCAGTTCTTCTTCGGCGTTCGTGAACCGCATCCCGTAGCTCCCCTCCTCGCGGTTGTAGTAGACGTTGCCGTCACCCGCGATGTACCCCATGAGCGCACCGAGTGCTGGCGGGTTCTGGGAGACTGAACTCTCAACAGCATCCGCGGACGAGACAACGGCCCCGCCGTCCGACGCCGGGGTGGGAATCGAATCGGGAACGTACACCCAGTCCCCGGGTTCAAGTCCGGCTGCCGGCGTCTCCGTCCGTCTCCCCTCGTCGAGAACGAAGAACGGGTGGTCGGCGGTCGCGGTCACCGACTCGCCGGATTCGAGCGTCACTTCGCGAAGTGCAGACGGTGCGTCGTACTCGTGAACCGCCGTCACGTCGCGAGTCGTCAACTGCCCGTCGTCGGTCATCGTCCAGACCGTGGCGTCGACATCCCGAAGCGAGCGTCCCTTTTCGTGGTACTCGACATCGCCGTCGGGGTCGGCATCGAGGGTCAACTCCCTGATGGGAACGATACCGTCCCCCGTGTGGACGAGCGTCTCGCCCGTGACACACTCCATCTTGTCGAGTTCGTCCACGGCCGCGATTCCCTTGTCAGCCAGCACGAGCGCACCGGCTTCGAGCGTCCACTGCTGGCCGTCACCGAAATCGTCGCGGACCGCGGCAGCAGTAAGTCCCGCCGAGGATGCGCCTTTCCCGGAGGTGTACACCGACCGGGGTGCGATTTGTCGGATGTACTGAAGCATCGCAGAATTGTGCGAAATTACGCCGTTAGAAATGTAGTTGTGGGTCCCAGCGACTTCGAGGTCGTATACCCAATCGTAGTCTGGAGAAACCGATTGTATTGAGTCAATACAATCCCACTGGACATCGCTCTCAACAAGCATCCGAAGTCGTTGAACATCCTCGCTGACAGAAAGTGCGTCGTTAATGCGATTGAGTACAACCCATTTCGCGTTCTCAGTACGACCACCGTCTGGTGCGACGCCCTCGCGCTCATAGTAGCTGATGGCTGTCTGGCTGATACCCATGCCGTCAGCGAGCACGCGCTGTGAAATACCCAGTTCCGCGCGAAGCGTCTCGATTCGGTCCCAGTCACCGTCGGAGAGGAGAGCGCGCTGTCGATGGAGCCACTCCACGCGCTCCTCAAACGTCTCGGTTACAGTAGACAGACTCGACCGACTGGGGTTCCTGTCGCCACGTTCGTAGTGTTGATACGTCGAACGGGGAAGCCCGCACTCGGACTGGGAGAGCGCCAGCGAGTCCCGAATCTCACGCAATCTCTCCCCGTCCAGCGGGATGATATCCGTGTTCGTGTTCTGCGAAATATCATCGAACGCTGTTGCGGCGGTCGCTTTTCGCTCGGTAACGAATCCGACGCTCTCGACGTACGTTTCGAAATCCGAGCCACTGATTCGGAGACGGTAGCTTCCGTTTTGTCGGGGCTCTAGTGAGGCATGCACGCCCACCTCCAAAAGGAGTGCTCGGACGTCGTCAAGGAGTTCGCGGCTCATGGACGCGACTGTCAGACTGCGCTGTTTCGTCGAAACGTGCCCCTCACTGTCTATGTACGCTCTGAGGAACGCACGCTGTGTATCCCTATCCGCCAGAAGAATCGGCTCTGGGACGCGCTGGGACGCGGACTTCTCCAAGATACATGCCTCGAGATTTTTGAGAAAGCTGACAAACTCGCTCGCATTGCATCGTATCGCTTTGGCGCTCTTTCCTTCCCTTCCCGAAGTCGTCGAGTACGGCAAACCCAACCGTTCGAGAGCATTTGCAACGTCATCCAGAATCTCTGCGTCTTCGTTCGTGACAGTAACCGTGCCAGCGTTGTCGTCTTTGAGCGTCGCGTACCCTTCCGCGATAATATAGCCAACCAGCCTGGCGAGCCACGGCGTCCACTCATCGGGAAGCGACAGCCGGACGGCGTTGTTTGCTTTCGACCGGCGATAATCCACATCTAGTGACGACGTAGGTTCCGTCTCGACCTGTTTTGGCAGCGCAACGAACTCGCCCTCCTCCAACTCTGTCGCTTTCCGGGGCACAAACTCACCATCGGACTGAACGAATAGCGGGTGCGACGGCGTCACCTCAACCACACGACCGCTCGCAGTCCGAATTCGGTGCATCTCGTCGGGGGCTTCCCGTTTCCAGACTTTTGTCGCCTGCCGTTCGGAAATGCTGCCGTTGTCAGTCAACGACGGAAGTGGAATGTCAACCGTATCGTACACACCGTCGTCAACAGGCTTCGGGTCATCGAGATTCTCCTCTACGATATCCCGAATTTCTCTGCGTCGCCCGTCACCAAGTGTGACTTTCGTCTCTCCTTTGAGGCACTTCCCCGTCCCGGGGTCACCGATCAGAAGCATATGCAAATCGCCACGAATCCGTGAGCCGTCGGGGAGGTGTTTGGTGACGCCCGAGAAGAGCTGGAGAATCATCGCCAGCTTCTGTTTCTCGTAGCCGTAGATGGAAGGCGCAATCGCGCCGACCATCTTCTCGTAGATGCCGGACTCGTTGGAGAGTTCGACGATTTCCTTCTTGTCCTCGTCGGTGATGTCCATGTCCTCGAACTGCTCGTCCTCGATGGTCACCGAGAGACCGGTCATGTACACGTCGAACATGGCCGACTTCTCGCGGTCGTTACCTTGCTGTTCGAGTTTGAGGATGCCGGTCACCTCGACGTGGTCGCCGGCGGTGACTTCCCCCGTTATATCGTCCTCGATGTTCACGTCGATGCTCTGTGGCGTCTCGCCGCCGCGGAGTCCTTCGGGAGACTCCTGGATGCGGAGTTTCTGTGCGTCGATGAACTCCGACTGGTCGAAGTTGATGCGGAAGGGACCCTGGCGTTCACACCCCTGGCACTCGTGGGGTTCCTGGAAGTCGCCGTCGGTCTGCGGGATGCGACTGAGCGTCCCACAGCGCTGACACTCGAAGGCGGCGTTGGTGATCTTCGGACGCACGTCAGTCGCCTTGCGGACGATGCCTTTGACGGAGATGAGCGACCCGCGGTGGTCGGCGCGAATCTGACGGATGCCCGTCGATTCGGGGAGGTTCTGGACGCGAACGTGGGCCTGCCCGAGCGAGACGTCGACAGGCAGGTCGTAGAGGCGGAGCGCTTCCTCGGCGTACTCCTGAAGCTGCTGGGGCTTGTTTCGGAAGTCGTCGGCGAGGTCCGGGTCGAATCGGTAGAGGTCGTCCCAGTCGACGTAGAGAGACTTCTGTTCGGTCGGGTACTTCTGGGCAAGTTCCCCGATCGCGTTGCGGTAGTAGTTCCGGTAGAACTCCTCGAATGTATCGATGAGTTCGGTGTCGTCCGCGCGAGCCATCTGGTGAGCACAGCTTAGATTCCCTTCGTTCAAGAAGGTTCGCAAACGGGAGTGAAAGTGAATCGGTGCGGCGACTGACCGGCAGACTGTGGCCGTTTCGGGGCTGGAAACGAAGGGGTGTGTAAACCCCGCAGGCCGTGTCCAGCGGGCCGTTGCCCGCGAGTCGCGGGTCTGGACAGCGGGCCACTCACGGCTCGGAGTCAGTGGAGAGTGAAAGTGAAATCCCGGAGGGAAAACCACACGACTGAACCCGGTTGGCTGACGAAAGAAAGGGGTTGACCAAGCGGGCAGTTCGAACCGGGAGGTCCGGAGTCGTACTTAAAATATTCGCCGAACCGCCGCGTGAGCAACCGCTGTCTCCGATTAATGAGGGCAGTCAACAGACGGAGTGGTATGAGCGATAACGCGACAGCCGAACCGGCGGACGGGTACACGTGGGACGAACACGTCAGATTGCTCGCGTTCGTGCTCACACCGCTCGGGATGATATTTATCGGCGTGCTCGAAACGGTGCTGGCGCTGGCTGTGCTTTGGTTACTGTTGCCAGCCGAGGATCGACATAGCGACTAGCGTGGGGCGACAGCTGTACTCGCTCGGATTCTGAACCACGGTCGTTCCGCTCCACTTCACTCCCTGATTTAGATCCGGGCTTCGTTTCGGATTTACGTCTCGCGGGCTCGCTCGCCGTAAAATACGATGGGATCGCCCGGATTTGAACCGGGGTTACGGGCACCCAAGGCCCGAAGTATACCAGGCTAACCCACGATCCCGTATGCAACTATGTCACCGTCACGGAGTAAAGCGTTTCGTTGCGGCCGCAGACAGATGGGGGAGGGTATCGTGTCACAACAATTTACTCGCTGGGCCGTGAGAGTCCGCTCGTGGTGACGGTCCGTCGGCAGACGGCGCTCGTGGGGCTCCTCGGAGTCGCGTCGCTGGTTGCGGCGGCGTTGCTCTGGGAAGTCCTGCCGACGGTCTTTTTCGCGATAACCATCGCGTACGTCCTCTACCCGCTGCGACAGTGGCTGTTCGCGCACGGCGCAGGCGGGCGGTTGGCGGCGGCAATCTGTACCGCGAGCGCCTTCCTCGCTGGCGTGTTGCTCGTCCTGCCGCTGTTTGCTGCGCTGTATCTCCGTCGCGGCCAACTGTTCGACTCGTTCCAGCGTCTCCCCGAGACGGTCCCCCTCGTGTTCGGGGAGTTTAGCTACACCATCAAACTCGGCTCACTGTTCGTGACGGCTCGCGAGGTCTCCGGGGACGTGGCGGTGGGCCTCGTCCAGGCGGCTCCGGCGCTGGCGCTGAAGGTGTTCATCTTCACGCTCGTCGTCTACGCGCTGTTGCTCCGTCCACAGCAGGTCCGCTGGGCGATTTTGCGACCGGTCCCGGCGGCGTATCAGGATATCGTCATCGCGTTACACGAACGGACGCAGTCGATTCTGTACGCCATCTACGTCCTGCAGGCGGCGGTCTCCTTTGGGACCTTCCTCATCGGGTACGCCGTCTTTTTCGCGCTCGGATACGAATCGGCGTTTACGCTGGCGGTCATCGGCGGCATCCTGCAGTTCATCCCGATACTCGGGCCGAGCGTTCTCGTCGTCGTACTCGCAGCCATCGAGCTACTCGCTAGCGATATCACCGGCGCGATAACGATACTCGTGCTCGGCTTCGTCGTCATCGGCTTTCTGCCGGACGCGCTCATCCGCCCGCGGCTCGCGCGCCTGACCACCGGCATGCCAGGCAGTCTCTACTTCGTCGGCTTCACCGGCGGCGTGCTCTCGGTGGGACTGGTCGGACTGGTCGCCGGCCCCGTCGTGGTCGCGTTACTCGCAGAGGCAGTCTCGCTGCTCACCGCGGAGTCGGCGACAGTCCAGAAACAACTCAACTAGTTCGATTCGACCGGTCGGCCAGCGGCCTCCCACTCGGTGAGACTCCCCTCGTAGAACGCGAGATCCTCGTAGCCGAGATGCCGGAGGACGACGTAGGTGTGGCTGATTCGGCGGGCGGTGTTGCAGTACAGCAGGATTCGCTTCTCGGGGACGATGTCCGCATCGCCGAGGATATCCCGAATCGCCGACTCGGGTTTGAGACCGCGGGTCTCGTCGTCGACGAGTTCCCGCCAGTCCAGTCGGATTGCGCCGGGGATGTGTCCCTCGTCGTACTCGCTCTTCTCGCGGGTGTCGACGATGACTGTCTCGGGGTCGTCGGTGGCCGCGGCGACGGCGTCGGTGTCGACCAGCGGCGTCTCCTCGCGCAGTGTCGCCTCGTAGTCGGTCGAAGCGGGGGAAGGCGTCTCGCTGGTCGTCTCGTGTTCGAGTTGCCACGCGCTGAAGTCGCCGTCGAGCAGATGCAAACGGTCGATCGAGTGGCCGTAGAGGTAGGCAGTGACGAGAAAGCGCGCGGCGAAGACGCCGTGGTCGTCGTCGTAGGCGACGACGTGGTCTTCCCGCGTGATGCCGGCCTCGCGCATGAGCGTCGCGAAGGCGTCCTCACCGGGGAGCATGCCGCTGCCCTCTCCAGCTTCTGCTGCGTGTTCTGTCGCACGGAACGAGTCGAAGGGGATGTTGACGGCACCAGGGACGTGGCCGATGCCGTCGTACTCCCACGCGTCGCGCACGTCGACGACGCGAACGCTGTCGAGATTGTCGGCGAGCCACGACGCCGAAACGACGAGGTTAGTCATAGAGCGCAGTTACGGACGAACCGGTTTCAAGATGTCTCTCTGGCGATATCGAAGATGGTGGCAATTATTTCTGGTAGCTGCACGAATTGCTGACACGCTATACGGGACGCAGCGGACCGCAGTCGCTGGCAGTCACCGGTTTCTACAGTTCCGGCGAAGAAAGGAGTGGAATTTGCCGCAAGAGGCGAGGAGTGGCGGAACATGCCGAGAGTCGTAGTGCTATATGGGTGGGAGCCATACAGTGTAACGCAACTATGAGCGACTACGCCAACGACGTTCTCGTCTCTGCGGACTGGGTCGAGGACAACCTCGACGAGTTCCAGAGCGACGACCCCGCCCACCGACTGGTCGAGGTCGACGTCGACACGGAGCTGTACGACGAGAGTCACGCCCCCGGTGCGATCGGTTTCAACTGGGAGACACAACTGCAGGACCAGACCACCCGAGACATCCTCACCAAGGAGGATTTCGAGGAGCTGCTGGGCAGTCACGGCATCAGCGAGGACTCCACCGTCGTCCTGTACGGTGACAACGCCAACTGGTTCGCGGCCTACACCTACTGGCAGTTCAAGTACTACGGCCACGACGACGTGAAGCTGCTCGACGGTGGCCGCGACTACTGGGTCGAAAACGACTACCCACTCACCGACGAGGTCCCCGAGTTCTCCGAGGTCGAGTACAACGCCGCCGGTCCGCGCGAGTCCATCCGCGCCTACCGTGACGACGTCGAGAACGCAATCGAGCGCGGGCTGCCGCTCGTGGACGTTCGCTCGCCCGAGGAGTTCTCCGGCGAGATTCTCGCACCCCCGGGCCTGCAGGAGACCGCCCAGCGCGGCGGCCACATCCCCGGCGCGAAGAACATCTCCTGGGCCGCCGTCACCAACGACGACGGTACCTTCAAGACCGCTGACGAAATCGAAGAGCTGTACGCCGAGGAAGGCATCGACGGCGAAGGCACGACCGTCGCTTACTGCCGCATCGGCGAGCGCTCGTCCGTTGCGTGGTTCGCGCTGCACGAACTGCTCGGCTACGACGACACCATCAACTACGATGGCTCCTGGACCGAGTGGGGTAACCTCGTTGGCGCGCCCATCGAAAAAGGAAACTGAACGGTCGATTCTTTCGCTTTTTTACAGCGTGATGAGCGTGAGCGCATTGAGTGCAACGACCAGCACCGAGACGAGCGCGAACGCGAGGAGGACGACGCTGGCATAGCGGTCGGGCAAACGCCACCACAGCAGCGCAACGAGCAGGAGTGCCGAGAACTTCAGCAGGCCGATACCGGGCGTGCCGTAGGTTTCGAGGAAGGCCACAGCGATGGTGTTGGCCTCGCTTGCACCATGGGAGATGCCGACGATGGTGGTGACAATATCGAAGGCGGAGGCGACGATGACCACAGTCCAGAGCACGGCATCGGAGTCCGAGAGCGGACGGACGTGGTCGGAGAACCACATGTCTGTGACGGCATCAGAAGGCATCGTTCTGTACGAACGACGGTCCCACGAGCAATAAAACACCGCGGCGTATCCAGTCGAGGACGATGGTTACAAGCACGCCCCAGCCGACAGAGTGGATATGAACGGCAGCGAACTCGTCGAAACAGTTCAGGCAGCAGCGAAGACGGAGCTCTCGCGGCTCGGCTCTTCGAAGTCGCTCTACGCCGACACGGAAGGAGAGATGGAACCCGAGACCGTACTCGCGGCGGCGGCGGACAACGCACACCACGCGGCCGAGACGTTCGACGGCTGGGCCGACGACGACATCGAAGGGGCGTTCGCAGACGCCGTCGAGATCGAACGCGAGCACTACGACAGCATCGCGGGGAAGCTCGACGACCACGACCCGGGGACGCCGCCGGCTGTCGTGGAGTTTCTTCGCGGGCTGCCCGCGGGCGTCGAGCGCCTCGGTGGCCTCGTCGGCTGGACGCTCGTCACCGAGGAGAAATCCAGTCAGTGTACCGGCTTTTTTACCGGGCAGGCAGATCCCCAGACTGCGAGTCTGTTCCGCGGCTTCGGTGACGACTACGAGGCGACTCGGGAGAGCGCGCTCGACGCGCTCGACGCGACCTGCAAGAGCGACGACGACTGGGAGCGCGCGGAGACGGCCGCGACCAGCGCTATCGAGGCGGCGTACGACGAGTACTTCGAGACGCTGGAAGACCTGGGCGTGAACCCGAAGCCGGTCTGCTGAGAATCGAACCACGGAACGTTTTTCGGGACCCATCGTCCCAGTACACTGCGTGCGCAGTTTGACGACGAAGCAGATTCGCTGGCTCGGCTGGGGTGTGCTGATGGCTGGATTCGTCCTCCTCAGTCTCTACCGACTCTCGACGGCTGTCATCGCCGAACCGCTGATGCGGGCATTCGACACCGACGGCGGCGGACTCGGAACCCTTCACGCCGCGTTTTTCTACGTCTACGCGCCTCTCCAGTTGGTCGCCGGTGTCCTCTCTGACCGGGCTGGTATCCGTCGAACCGCGACGCTCGGTACCGTCGTGCTGGCCGGTGGTGGCTTCCTCTTTGCCGCGGCCGGGAGCTATCCCGTCGCCTTGCTGGCTCGCGTCGTCATCGGAATCGGTGGCAGCCTCCTGTACATCACGACGCTTCGGTTCTGTGCGAACTGGTTTCGACCCCGAGAGTTCGCGACGATGAGCGGCCTGACGACCGCCGGTTCCGGGCTGGGAGGTGTGCTCGCGGCCACGCCGTTTGCCATCGCCGTCGCCGCCGTCGGCTGGCGCTCGACGGTCGCCGGCCTCGCCGTCGTCGCTGTCGCCATCACGGTCTCCATCTGGCTTTTCGTCCGCGATTCGCCGGCCGACGCCGGTATCGACCCGATAGAGAACGTCCCCAAGACGACCGACCTGACGCTGGCGACGGTCTGGGGCAATCTCCGCGAAGTCGCGCGCGACCGGACGACGTGGCTTGCCGGGCTGACCATCTTCTGTTCGAACGGTATCAACCTCTCCGTGCTCGGCCTCTGGGGCGTCCCGTATCTCGTCCAGACCCACGGCCTCTCCGTGACGGCAGCGTCGACGTACACGCTGCTAGGGAGCGTCGGACTGCTGGTCGGAACGCCAGCCGTCGGCTATCTCTCGGACCGTCTCGAACAGCGGACTGCGGTCGTGGTCGTCGGCAGCCTCGTCTACGTCCTCGCGCTGGGTTCGCTAGCAGCGCTCCAGCAGCCACCCCTCGCGCTCGTCGCCGGGGCGCTCTTCCTAGCGGGCTTTCTGACCGGCGCGTTCGTGCTGGGATACACCGTCGTCAAAGAACAATTCAGTGCCGAGAAAAGCGGCGTCGCAATCGGTGCGGTCAACGCCATCGCCTTTATCGGCCCGGCGCTGGTTCCGACGGCGATGGGCATCGCACTGGACACCTACTGGACCGGTGAGACGATCGCCGGCGCGCGCGTCTACACACAGCTGGGCTACCAGGTCGCCTTCGGTCTGACAGTCGTCGTCGCCATGCTCGGTGTCGGCTGCGCGATGTGGCTTCATCACGAAGTCGACCGGACGGCCTAGCTCCGCATCGAGCCGCCGTCGACGGCCAGCGACGCACCGTTGACGAAGCTAGCGCGCGGACTCGACAAGAACGCCACCACGTCACCGAGTTCCTGGGGGTCGCCGATACGGTCGAGTGGCACGTCGTCGGCCCAGTCTCGATAGCCGGCGTCGTAATCATCGACCGCGCCGCGCTCGACGGCCGCCTCGATGAGTTCCTCGATGCGCGCCGTCTCGTGGGCACCCGGCAGGACGGCGTTGGCACGGATATCGGGAGCCATCTCGCGGGAGACGGTCTTGACGAGGCCGTCGACCGCACGCCGGACGGCATTCGACAGGAGGAGTCCCTCTCGAACCTCTCTGACAGTCCGGGACGTAATCGCGACGAGCGTCCCCGATTCTGATTCGCGGAGATACGGGACCGTTTCTCTGAGCGTCCAGACGACGCTCATCACGAGCATGTCGTAGGCCTGGTACCAGTCGCGGTCGGCCATCTCCTCGAAGGGGCCACTGGGCGGGCCGCCGGCGCTGGTGACAACATGGTCGATACCACCGAACTTCTCAGCCGCTTGCTCGACGAACGCCGCGACGTGATCGGGGTCCGTGATGTCGGCTTCGGTGGCGAGGACGTCTCCATTCCCGGCCGCGCGGAGCGTTTCGCGGGCGTCGTCGATGTGACCGGCGGTGCGCCCACAGACGGCGACATCTGCGCCCTCGCGTGCGAACGCCGTTGCGCTGGCGAGGCCGAGGCCGCTGGTGGCTGCGGTACACAGCACTGCCGAGTCGGCGAGTTCGAGGTCCATAGCGGGCCTACGGGTGAGAAACCCTAAACGGCGGTGGTCAGCAATTGGGGCGCTAGTTGCCCCAGAAGTTGTCGCGACTGCCCAGTCGCGGTCCCTCGTCTTCCTCCTCGTCTGTGTCTGTGGAACCAGTATCGGCTTCAGTTTCCTCGGTCTCGTCGTCTTCCCCCTCCATGTCGAGGCGTTCGAGTTCCTCGGCACGTGCGTGATTGGAGTGGACCTTCGACACTTCGACGCGGGACCGGGCCGGCGGCAAGACGCCGTCGACCATGATGATGAAGCCGTCCTCGGTCCGACCCACGCCGGCACCGCTCTCGTGGATGTCTTCGACATCGATGACGACTTCCTGGCCGGCCTTGACTGGCTGGGACTTGAGATCCTCGATGGGCTGGTTGTAGTGATTGCACCACTCCGCACCACCCCGGTCGCCGTAGTGCTGACACCCCATACCCTCGATGCGCTCGGAAAAACTGGGGCAGTCGTCGGCGATTGGACAGTCGGCCATGGAACGTCCTAATCAGGGGGCGAATTAAACGTTTCCGCTCCACCTTTTTCTGCGTCGGGTCTCGCACGCGCGCCTCCGGCGCGCGGCGGACCTCGCCTTGAAAAACGTGGGCGAAAAAGGCTGCTCGCGCTCGGTAGAGCGCTCGCAGATGCTATCGTAGTGACTCCTGCACGGCAACAGCAACCGCACCGCACAGCAGTCCTGCCCTTCCCCGTCAGCGCGCGGCCCGCTAACGCGGGCACGCGCTCCCGGCCACTGCACCGCAACCGCACCGCTACCGGCACGTACTGTCGTAGTCGGCATCTTCGGGCGTGTCGAAATCTACAGAGAACGTGTTTCCCGTCTCGATAGATTCGATACCTTCGAGGGCACAAATGTCGTCGAGCCGTTCCTGCGGGAGCGTCACGCGGAGACCGGCAAAGCGGAGACGCTCCTCGACGACACCAACGTCGTCGATTCGGTCGACAAGTTCGTCGGCCGCATCGTCGTCGACGGCGGTGACCCGGAGCGTGACAGTCTCGTCCTCGTCGGGGTCTTCGCGGATGCGCCGGACGGGATGGGAGAGATACATCGACTGCGGGTAGCAGGTCCACCGATACAACCGTTGTGGCACGCGCTCGAAACGACTAATTCCTCGACAGTCACAGCATCTCCTGTGAGCACGATTCTCTTCGAGGAGCGCCAGCACTTCCGCCAGGACTGGCTGTGGGCGCTCCTGATAGTCAGTACGCTCCCCGCGTTCATCCTCGTTGTCGTGGTTGTCGTCGACGACGCCGGCGGACTCACCCCCGAGGTCTACCCCACGCTTGCTTCCCTCACTGTCCTGCTGTGGGGACCGCTCGTCATCTTCTACAAGGCTGTCTTCGTCACCGAAGTCCGAACTGATGGTCTGTACCTGAAGCTGTGGCCCCTCCATCTCTCCTTTCGGCACGTTCCCTGCACGGAAATGAGGTCGCACGAACCCACTTCGTTCTCGCCGGTGGGAGAGTACGGCGGCATCGGCGTGCGTCACAACCCCACGTTCTACCGGTGGGGTGTCTCTTTCGAAGAACCGAAAGCGTACATCGCCGACGGCGGGGAGGGCACCCGCATCGAGCGCGCCGACAGTCGGCCGCTCGTCGTAGGAACACAACAACCACAGGAACTACACGCGGCGCTGGAGCGAGCGTGTGCAACACAGCGGAGACACCGTTAGTCCGCCGACGCCGACTCCTCTGCCGGCGTCTCAGACGCTGCGACCGGCGTTCGTTCGACGACGGTACCGTCTGCCGTGGGATACTGCTCGACGATTTCGCCTTTCGGCAGGTCACCCTCGCCGACCATCTCCTCTAGGAGCCACCACGCGAGTTCGACGTGTTCGCTCTTTTCGGTGTAGAACTCCTCGGGGACGCCGAGTTGTTCGAAGCGCTCTGGTTCGACCCACGTCTTCCCGTAGACGAGCGTGCCGTCGTCGGTCACCTCGTCGAAGGGACGGCGAATCTGCTTGGCCATCCGCTTCAAGCGGTTTCGGTGCTGGGCGGCGTCTTTGAACACAGAGGTACAGAAGTAGACCTTCTCGTGGTCGCCCATCGTCTCTAAGATTTCGTGGCTGCCCTCGACGGCGCTCATATGGCCCTCCTTGCGGTCGAAGCCTTCTTCCTGCATCCGACGGAAGTTCCCGTCGCTCATCTCGAACTCGTTGATGTTACAGAAGTCCGCTGCGCCCTCGTCGAGAAAGTCCAGAAATTCCGCTTCGGCGCGGATACCCGGAATCTCGAACGCCGGCGTCAGCCCCTCTTCGCGGGCGATATAGAGGATATCCTCCCACTCCGTGCCGTGGAGGTCGCCCCACTGTTCGAGTGGTGGGTGGAAACGGATTTCGTCGAGGCCGGCCTCGGACAGGCGGCGCATGTTCTCGCGGCCGCCTGTAATCCCGGTGTAGAGGTGAGTGTGGTGGTCCTCGCCGAACTCGTCTTTCAGAAGCGAGAGGTAGCGACAGGTCCGTTCGAGGACTTCCTGCGGTTCGCCGCCGGTGATCGAAGAGCCCAGCGCGTCCATCCGCTTTGCCTCGTCGATGATATCCTGGTCGCGCTCGACTTTCCGTTCGTTGGCGTAGACGTCGGTGACGTTCTTGCGATTCTCACCGAGCGGGCAGTAGAAACAGTCGCGCTGGTCGCAGTACCCGTAGACGAACAGAACCATCTTGCCGCCTTTCGCACACTGTTCACAGCCCTTCGAAATCATTCAGTACCACACGTACAGGTCCAATCGTCAAAAGACGTGTGTTTCGTGTCGAATCCTCAGTCGAGTTTGCCCGCGAGCACCTTCGCCGCGGTCAGCACGGGGTCCCAGACGGGACTGAAGGGTGGCGCGTACGCCAGGTCGAGATAGGAGAGTTGCTGGACGGTCATCTCGGCGTAGAGGGCAGCAGCGACGGTGTCGACGCGCTTGACCGTCGACTCGTGGCCGACCAGACTGGCACCGAGGACGCGGCCCGTCTCGCGGTCACCGAACAGCGTCACCTGAATCTCGCTGCCGCCGGGGTAGTAGTGGGCACGGGACGGGGCGTCGATGGTGACGCTAACGGGGTCGAAGCCGGCTTCGCGAGCACGCTCTTCGTCGGTGATGCCGGTCCGGGCGACGTCGAGGTCGAACGCCTTCAGCGCGGCCGTGCCGGCGATTTCTCCGACAGGGGTCGGGTCGCCAGCAAGCGTCGCACCGATAGCCCGGCCGGCGCGGTTGGCCGTCAGCGCGAGCGGGACGTGGTCGGGTTCACCGGTGACGACGTTTCGCGCCTCGGCGCAGTCGCCAGCGGCGTAAACGTGTTTGTCGTTGGTCTGGCCGTACTCGTCGGTGGCGATAGCCCCGGTGTCCCCGAGTTCGATGCCAGCCTCCTCGGCCAGTTCGGTGTTCGGCGCAACGCCGACCCCGACGAGAACGAGGTCGACCGGCACATCCGCGTCGCCAGCGGCGACGGAATCGACGACATCGTCACCGAGGAACCCGTCGACAGCCGTCTCGAGGTGGAGGTCGACACCCTGTTCGCGGAGGTGGTCCTCGACGGTCGCAGCGGCCTCGGCACCGAACGGCTGGAGCGTGTGCGGCAGCATCTCGAACATGTGAACGTCGAGGTCGTGGTGGGCGAACGCCTCGGCCATCTCGATGCCGACGTACCCGCCACCGATGATTCCGACCGAGTCGAGACCGTCGGGAACCGACGACTCACCGGGTTCGCGCGCTGCGGGCGTCTCGATGCCGAGGGCCCGACGGATATCCGCGGCCGCCTCCATGTCGTGGAGTGTGAACACGCCATCGAGGTCCATCCCGTCGAGTGGCGGTTCCACAGCGCGGGCACCGGTCGCAATCAGGAGGTCGCTGTACGCCTGCTCGAACGTGCCCTCCGGTCCTGCGACGGTCACCGTCTGTGCTTCGCGGTCGATTGCAGTCACCTCGTGGCCGGTCCGGAGGTCGATACCGCGCTCCTCTCGGAACGCCTCCGCCGGGACAGAGACGAGGTCCTCCAGTGTTTCCACGTCGCCTTTGACGTAGTAGGGCAGTCCGCAGGCGCCGTAGGAGACCCACTCGCCTTTCTCGAAGACGACGACATCCCGGTCTGGTGCGTCGCGCTTGAATTTGCTTGCTGCGCTCATCCCCGCGGCGTCGCCTCCGACGACTACTACTGGAGCAGACATACCTAGATCTTCGTCGAGAGCCGACTAAAGTATGTTGTTATGTTCACAATACTACCGGAGGAAAATGAACAGAGCAGATGAAAGCGGGGAGAGGGCTTCGACACATCTACTGCTTTTTGCGGCCAGACCTGGATTTAGATTTCGTCGGTTGCCGCCGAGGGAGCAAAGCGGAGACGAGCACGGCAGTTTTGTGTTTCGAGTGCAAAGTTATACACACAACAGATGAGCTGGCAAGCCCAAATCGAACACGAGCGCGAGCAG
Organism: Salinibaculum salinum; assembly: GCF_037645885.1. NCBI lineage: Archaea > Methanobacteriati > Methanobacteriota > Halobacteria > Halobacteriales > Haloarculaceae > Salinibaculum > Salinibaculum salinum. The sequence goes on from NZ_JBBENW010000002.1 coordinate 146,710, forward strand.
AAAGACAGGTACTTCGGGGAGGATCCTCGGTCACCGCTGGCCGAGGACGAGCGGGCGTCGTTCGACGGGCTGGAGTACTACCCGGTCGACCCCGAGTACCGGTTCGAGCGTCCGCTGAACCGATACGACGAGCCCGAGCCAGTCGTCGTCGGAACGAGTACCGACGGAGAACAGGAGTATCTGGCGTGGGGCGAGTTCGAGTTCACCGTCGATGGCGAGACGGTCACGCTGCAGGCGTACAAGTCCGACCCAGACGAGGACCGGCTGTGGGTCCCTTTCCGCGACGCGACCAGCGGCGAAGAAACCTACGGTGCGGGCCGCTATCTCGACCTCGAACCGGAGCACCACCGAACCGACGACGGCACGTGGATACTCGATTTCAACGAGGCGTACAACCCGACCTGTGCGTACTCGGACCGCTACGAGTGTCCGCTCCCGCCGATGGACAACTGGCTCGACGTTCCCATCGAAGCCGGCGAGAAAGCCTACGACGACGGGCACTGACGCTCGCCCGAAAGCAGATAAACGGGGATAGCATACCGATACACAATGCTGCTGGTGTTGTGTGTCGATCTCGACGACGACCTCGGCCGGAAGACCGACGTGGAGACGCCGGTCGTCGGCCGCGAGGCCGTCGAGGACGCAGCAGTCGCACTCGCAACCGCAGACCCCGAAGATAGCGACGTGAACGTCCTCTTCGAGGGGTGTCACCTCTTCGATAGTCTCACTGACGAGGAAGTCGAGGTCGCCGCAGTCACCGGCGTCGACGGGTCGGACGTGGCGGCAAACCGCGCCGTTGGGGAGGAACTCGACCGCGTACTCGCCGGACTGGCAACCAGTGAAGACGTGACAGCGCTCGTCGTTACCGACGGCGCACAGGACGAGTCGGTCGTCCCCGTCATCCGCTCGCGGGTCCCTATCGACGGCGTCCGACGCGTGGTCGTCCGCCAGGCCCAGGACCTCGAATCGATGTACTACACCATCAAACAGGTGCTCGACGACCCCGAGACCCGCGGGACGATTCTCGTCCCGCTTGGTATCCTGCTACTTATATATCCGCTGACAATTCTCGCGGAGACACTGGGCTTTCCCGGTCCGGTCTTTGGCATCACGTCGGCGTTGCTCGGGCTCTATATTCTGGCCCGCGGGTTCGGCCTAGAGGAGACCCTGGACAGTGTCGTCTCCCGCGCTCGGTCGGCGCTTTTTACCGGCCGCGTGACACTCATTACCTACGTCGCCGCGGCGGCGCTAGTCACCATCGGCGCTGCCAGCGGCCTCCAGACGCTCGAGGAGATCCAGGCTGCAAGTTCAGCCGCGCCCGGCGTCGTCGACATCCTCTCGGCAGTCGTCTACGGCTCTGTCCAGTGGATTGCCGCGGCCGGCATCACGAGCAGTCTCGGTCGCGTCACCGACGAGTATCTCGCCGGAACCTTCGAGTGGCGGTATCTGAACGCGCCCTTTTACGTGCTGGCTATCGCCGCAGTACTCCACGGCTTGAGCGCGTTCTTCCTTGGGTACGTGGAACTTGGCTATCTGGCGCTGGTGCTCACCGGCGGGACCCTGCTAGGGTTGGCGAGTACGCTCTCCTTTGCCGTCGTGGAATCGCGGTGGGGTCGGGACCCCGAGGCGGCGTGAATCCCCACTGCTTTTGCCCTTCGTCGGATAACGGAGTCGTGAGGGCACGTAGCTCAGTCCGGACCAGAGCATCGGACTTCTAATCCGATGGTCGTGGGTTCAAATCCCACCGTGCCCGTTATCTGCGAACAAAGTGAGCAGTAACGGCTCCGTGGGATTTGAAGTAGACCGAGGTTCTGCGCGCAGCGCAGGTTCTCGGGCGTAGTTCAATATTCCACCGTGCCCGTGAAGCCGCTGAACGATAGTGGGCAGTAACGACACCGGATTTGAATCACGGCAGACCGGGCGAAGCGAGGTCTGGCATCGGGTGAAAATCCCACCGTGCCCGCAAAATCGCCGAGCGGATCGCCGAAACACTGCACTCGTCGAGATTCCGTCCTGCTACTGCCGGCGAGATGCCGGTCTCGAGGAGACAGATAATTCTTTCGTCCAATTACAGTAACAGCAACCCCGTTACTGGATATATATCCCTTCCAAACACAGGATTAGTTGCCGCTTCGCTGCGGCCCATAACAGGATCGTAGACGCATCCTGTTCACCGCTAGCTGACACCAATCGAGATCGAGAGACCTGTATTGCCCCCCTGACAAGATTGCCACCTGACCTCTCGATCTCCCTCTGGCGGTGACCGTTTCTTGCGGTCGAGAAGAGCCACCAGTGGAACGACAAGAGTGAGAGCACGGACCAAATCGGTAAGGTACTCCTGGTCGAATAGGAGCCATGTCCGTCGATACCGACGCACTGGGCGAGCAACTCTATCGAGCGTATACGGAAGCAGAACCACTCGACCCAGCGTCACTCCCTGCTGATTTGACTGTAGAGGAAGGATATACAGCTCAGGACGCATTTTTGGAGCGGCGAGCCCAGACAGAGGGAGAGCCCGTCGGGTACAAGGTTGGCTTCACCAGCGAGGCCGTCCGGTCGGACCTCGGCGTCGACGTGCCGGCGTACGGACGCGTTCTCGCCGAGACCGTCCGCGAGAATCGGCGCTTCGAGACGGCGACGCTCATCGAACCGCGAATCGAGCCGGAGATCGCCTTCCTGCTCGGAGAAGACCTGTCCCCGCCGGTGCGTCGTCACGAGGTCGTCGCCGCCACCGAACTCGTCGTGCCCGTCATCGAAGTTGTCGACAGCAGAATCCGCGACTGGGACGTGACGGCAGCGACGGCCATCGCCGACAACGCGCTCGCGGCCCGGCTGCTCGTCGGCGACCAGACGACCGCCGGTGACGTCGACCTCGCACGCGAAGGCGTCGAGGTGCTCATCGACGGCGAGCGGCGGGCAACGGGCACTGGCGCAGCGGTGCTTGGCCACCCCACCGACGCCGTCGCCTGGCTCGCCGAGCGGCTCCCCGACCACGGCGACGCGCTGCAGGCGGGGGATATCGTCAGCACGGGGTCGATTACCGAGCCGATTCCCGTCGCTGCTGGCGAGACGGTCGTCGCTCGGTTTTCTTCGCTGGGGTCGGTCGTCGCACACGCCGAGTAGCGTGCACGAGCGGTAGCGAGCAGCCGACAGCGTGCGCGGTATTTTTGTCGGCTACCGGTCTAGGGACGCACATGCACCGACGAGCGGTGGAGTTCACGAGTTCCCGGAGGGGACGAAGACAGCCGGAGACGCGGCCAGCGTCGTCGGCTGTGACGTGGCACAGATAGCCAGCGGGCCGGTATTCGTCGCTGGCGGCGAGCCGGTGATGGTCGTGATCAGCGAGGCAGATCAGGTCAGCGAAGCCTGACTCGCAGAACAGTTGGACGCAGAGAGCGTGGAGATTCGGCCGTGCAGTGACCGTCAGGCCAGCCGCGCGAAGGCGAGATTTCCGTTGATGTTCTTGATGTAGGCGTTGACGACCTGCCCCTCCTGTGCGCCGGGGACGAAAATCGTGTACTTGCCTTTCTCGGCGACGCCGTCGCCTTTCCGGCCGGTTCCGGTAATCTTCAGTTCGTAGGTACCGCCCTCTTCGAGTTCGGCCGTGCGCGTCTGTGCGCTGGGGCTCGTGCGCTTCTGGACCGGACGGAAGGCACCACAGGCCTGACAGCGCAGCATCTCGATGCCGTCCTCGCGGGTGAGGATGGTGTCGGGGAGGCCACACTCCGAGCAGGTGACGAACTCCGCGATGTAGTCGTCGAGTGCGGCGTCGAAGTCACTCTGGTCGAACGAGCCGTTGTAGCGGGCGCGGTCGCCGTCGAACTGGCCGCTGGTCCCCAGCGCTCGCTGGATGGCGCTGTGAACGTGCTCCGGCTCCCGTCCGAGCGCGTCGGCGATCGCGCCGACGTTCGTGAGCCGCGTGAAGTCGCCGTCCGTCTCGCCGACCGGGTCCGGAACCGAGAGACGCGAGCCCTCGTCGTGGGTCTGTTCGGGTAAATCGTCGTACGCCCTGTCGAGGGCGGTGTCGTAGTTCATACCCTCTCGACGGGATAGCCACCGAAAGGGTTGTCGAATAGTGTGGTCAGGTACCACCCCGCTCTACATCCCCGGCAACGACGGCGGACTGCAGCAGGGACAGATCTCGTGAGACTGGTCCGCTACGCTTTTGCTCGTCCCACGCCAGTTTCCGCTGTGCCTCTGGAGACGCCGGCCCACGTCGTCAGCGAACTCGCGAGTCGCGGCTACAACGCCGAGCGCGAGGCGGTCACGCTACTGGCAAACGCCCCTGACCCCGAAAGCGCAGTCGAGCGTGCAGTCGAAGCGACCCCCGACGACGCGGTCAAGATCTCCACCGACCACGCCAGAACGGCCCTCGATACAGCCGCGGAGGCAGGCGGTTCCCTCGTGAATGGCGGCGCCGCCAATCGCTCACAAACGGGCCCCGAGAACGACCCACACGACCCCTCTGTTTCGGGTGGAACAGCGCCGGAGAAACACACAAACGGTGGTAGCGTGACTCCAGTCGAAACGGAGGGGTCTGCAGACCAGGATGTCGACACCTCGCGCTCGATAGACATCGAGGGTGACATGACCGGCCAGTCGACGGGGACCGGCGAGTACCGTGATTTCGTCGCCGTCTTCCGCGACCGCTACGAGCGACTCGCCGGACAGCTCCGGGGTCGGGTCAACCACCGGCCGACTGACACGCTCGAATCGATGGCACCCAACAGCGACGCGGCTATCGTCGGGATGGTGTCGGACATCCGCTCGACAGCCAGCGGTCACTGGCTGGTCGAACTCGAAGACACAAACGGGACCTTCCCCTGTCTGGTGATGAAAGACCGGGCCTTCGCCTCCCAGGTCCAGGAGTTGCTCTACGACGAGGTCATCGCCATCGAGGGGACGCTCGCCGACGATGGTGGTATCCTCTTTGCGGACTCGATTCACTTCCCGGACGTTCCCCGCACGTACAGCCCCTCTACCGCCGACCGCCACGTTCAGGCGGCGCTCATCTCGGACGTTCACGTCGGCAGCGAGGAGTTCATGGCCGACGCCTGGCACCGATTTACCGACTGGCTCCACACCGAGGAGGCAGACGCAATCGAGTACCTCCTGCTCGCCGGCGACATGGTCGAAGGTGTCGGCGTCTACCCGAACCAGGACGAGGAACTGGACATCATCGACATCTACGACCAGTACGAGGCGTTCTCGGAGTATCTGAAGGAAGTGCCCGGCGACATGGAGATCGTGATGATTCCGGGCAACCACGACGCCGTCCGCCTCGCCGAACCCCAGCCGGCCTTCGACGAGGAGCTCCGGGAGCTGATGTCGGCTCACGACGCCCGCATCGTCTCGAACCCCTCGATGGTCACTATCGAGGGCGTCTCGGTGCTGATGTACCACGGCGTCTCACTGGACGAGGTCATCGCAGAACTCCCCGACGAGAAGGCCAACTACGACGAGCCACACAAAGCGATGTACCAGCTCCTCAAGAAGCGCCACGTCGCACCGCAGTACGGCGGCCACACCCGGCTGGCCCCCGAAGACCAGGATTACCTGGTGATGGACGAGGTGCCCGACATCTTCCACTCCGGACACGTCCACAAACTCGGCTACGGCAAGTACCACAACGTCCTCACCATCAACTCCGGCTGCTGGCAGGCGCAGACGGATTTCCAGAAGAGCGTCAACATCGACCCAGATTCGGGCTTTGCGCCCATCGTCGACCTCGATACGCTGGATTTGACGATTCGGAAGTTCGTTTAACTCTCCTGGTCGAGCCGCTCGCCACGGGTGTACTTCCCGTGGAACGCCGCCATGTCCAGTCCCATCGCGGCCAGCGAGAGTCCGCCGATAGCAGTCACAGCGAGAATGAATAGCTGGTCGCCGCTGCCGACGAACGCGAGGGGCAGGGAGAGTCCCAGCAGGATGTTTCCGAGCCCGCTCCACTGGTACCAGCCCCAGCGGTCGGTCAGTGCGTTGTCGGTCGCCGCCACGATGTCGAACACGCCAGCCAGTCCCAGCAGCGTCGCCTGGGCGAGCAACACCGGTTCGGAGAAGAGATCAGTCCCGATGAGTGCGATGACGCCGCCAGCGAGGAGAATCAGAAAGGCACCGATAATCCCACTGAGCCGGCGATTTCGCCGGACGTTCATCTGTGACCAACGTTCGGCAAGTGACTCTGTGTGCAGGGTCGCATACACGCGCCAGTTTGTGTGCTCCGGACTTAACAGTAGATGTATATCGAGGAGTCGTTCCGCCAGAGACAAAGAGCCGCTTAGACCTGCTCGCAGCAGCCGTTTCCGTTCCGACGCGCCTGCCGGTCGCCGACTGCCGCCGCGCTCGATTGCGGTCGCTGCTCGCTCACACTGTCGGTACTCGTCTGCCCGTTCTCATCACTATCCTGTCGAATCCGCTGATAGAGACTCGACGAGAGTGCGCCGAGGAGCGCGGCCCCGACGATGACCGGGTAGCTCACGGCAACCAGTATCCCGACAAGGAGCAGACCCAGGACGAGACTCCCTCCCGTACCGGGAGGTGACTTGGGAGACCTGCTCCGCTCGCTGTTTATATTCGATGGATGTCTCATTGTAGTTGTCGAGAAGGGACTCATCCCCATAACAGTAATCTGAAATACATTTCTGTAAGCTCGTTTTCCGAAATCGACTTCTGTATAATATCTGAATATTTGATGGCTTTACGTGGCCGGTGTTCGTACGTCGTGCCATGACAGACGGCGGAACTGAGACCGAGTCGGCCCTCTCTCCCGACGACGCGTTCGCACTGCTGGGCAACGAGACGCGGGTCGCGATTCTTCGGACGCTCGGGGACGCAAGGGACCCGCTGCCGTTCTCGGAGCTTCACGACAGAATAGACGTGCGCGACTCCGGCCAGTTCAATTACCACCTGGAGAAGTTGGTCGGACACTTCGTCAGGAAGACCGGGGACGGCTACACGCTCAGCAGGATGGGACGGCGGGTCGTCGAAGCGGTCCTCTCGGGGGCCGTCACGGAGACGCCGGACCTGGAGCGAACGGTCGTCGACGAATCCTGTGAGTACTGTGGCGCGCCGGTCGAGGTAACGTGGAAGGAAGGTAGTATCCGACTGTTCTGTACGGAGTGTTCAGGCCGGTACGGGCGGGCGTTCGGGAACGAACGCAGAGGAACTGTCGTCGACGAGGGGTATCTCGGTCGTCTTCCGCTCCCACCTGCAGGAGTTCGCGACCGTTCGCCGACCGAGGTGTTACAGGCCGCCTGGATAGCCGGCACGCTCGAGGTGTACTCGCTTGCGGCCGGTATCTGCCCTCGCTGTTCGGCGACCGTCGAACGCAGCGTCGATATCTGCAAGGACCACGACACCAGGGACGGTCTCTGTGACTCGTGTGAAAGCGTGTACGCTGTCCGGGTGGGATTCCGGTGTTCGAACTGCATCTACGAGGGCGGCGGCGGAATCGGAATCGGCCTGCTCGCGTCTACGGAACTACTCGATTTCGTCACCGACCACGGTCTCAATCCCATCGATCCCGATTCGATTCGGGCTGTCAACAGCATCACACAGGACTACGACGTGGCGATTCGCTCGACAGACCCGCTCCGAATCGAGGTCACGTACACCGTCGGCGGGGACTCGCTGTCGCTCACGGTCGACGAAGAATTGAACGTCCTCGAATCGACGCGGTGAGTCGTCTGGCCGCCGTTACAGCACGTCCTCACCGGACAACACGTCCTGCAGTTCTGCCATCGTCTCGACGATGACCTCACAGGAGGGTGCGACGTTCGGTTTCGGCTCGAATCCGACGGCGAGGCCCGCGACTTCCAGCATCGGGAGGTCGTTGGCACCGTCGCCGACGGCAATCGTGTTCTCGCGGTCCTCGCCGACGACTGCGGTCAGGACCTCCAGTGCGTCGTCTTTGGTTCCCTCGATGAGTGGTCCCTCGACCCCACCCGTCAATGCTCCGTCGGCCACGGGCAGGCGGTTCGCGACGATAGCGTCGACCTCGACGCCCTCTTTTTCGAGTGCAGCGGCGACGCCGCGTTCGAACCCACCGGTGAGGATGGCGACGTAGACGCCGGCCTCGCGGAGCGCCTCGATGACGTCGGCCGCGCCGGGGCGGAGTACCACCTGGTCGAAAGCCGCCTGCGCCTTCTCGTCGTCCAGTCCCTCCAGCAGCGCACACCGCTGGCGGAGACTCTCGGCGTACTCGATTTCGTCGTTCATCGCCCGCTCGGTGATTTCGTCCATCTGGTCGGCAACCCCGCACTGGTCGCCGAGCAACACGGTCATCTCCGAATCGGAAAGCGTCCCGTCGAAGTCGAAGGCAACGACTGTCATGCCCGCCGATTTGCGGCCGGGCAAGTCAAACCCCTTGATTTCCACTCGAACACGACAGCGAACAGTATATTCCGGCGGCGGTCGAACGCCGTCCCATGGCAGACGCTAACGACCGCTCGTTCAGACAGACGCTCCTCGGATCGGCGCTGGCCGGCATCGTCGCCGTCGTCGCCCTCACCACGCTGTCGGCGCTGAACGTCGGGTCGGACCTCGTGCAGTTCGGGATTGCACTGTTGCTGGGTATCGTCGCTGCGCAACTGTACGAAGCGCGGAGAGGGTGACCCGCTCGCACGAATCGACCGCTACGCGTCGCCGTCGATCTCCCTGTCGAAGCGGTCGAGAAACGTCTCGACGAAGGCTCGTCGACTCTCCGCTACCTCCCGGCCGGCGTCGGTGTACATCCGCTCGGGCAGGTCGAGTATCTTCTTGTGGAGATGATTGTACTGTGTCGACCCACCTGGAGTATCGTCCTCCGCTGGTGGCAGGTCGGGGTCGAATATCGCCTGTCCCCGTTCGCCGCCGTAAGTGAACGAGCGGGCGAGGCCCACCGCACCGAGCGCGTCGAGGTTGTCGGCGTCACAGAGGACTTTCGCCTCCAGCGTTTCGGGTTCCCGATCGCTGGAGTAGCGGTGGACGCGGATGGCGTGACAGACGGCATCGATACGCCCCTCGTCGACCCCGCGCGCTGCCAACAGCGAGCGCGCCTCGCGTGCCCCCCACGCGGCGTGGTCGTCGATGTCGCCGTGGTCCTCGCGCGTGCGGCCGATGTCGTGGAGGATGGCGGCGAGGCGAACCGTCCGCTCGTCGGCGTCGACGGCTTCGAGCAGTCGCTCGGCGAGCGTCTCGACGCGCTGGACGTGGTGCCAGTCGTGGGCGGGGCTCGTGTCGAAGTACGTCCGTGCTGCCTCTCTGAGTTCCTCGATATCCATCGTTTCACAGCCAGTGTCGGAATCGTCTGCTAGGGAGTCGGCGGGTCGCCGTCGTACGCGTCGACATCCTGATAGAAGTTCAGCAGGCCGAACTTCAGCTTCTCCGGTTGGACGTCGACCATCTCGGCCCGCTCCTCAGTGGGGAACGCCCCGCGGACGGCATACTGGCCCATCTCGATTTCTGCACGCTCGGTGTACCGCCCATCCAGAAGGATACGCGCACCGAAATCCTCGGGCGAGCGGACGACTCGCCCCATCGCCTGCCGAGTCTTTCTAATCGTGGGGATCTCGACGGCGTAGTGCCAGCCGGCGTCCTCGTTCTGGACGGTCTGGCCGGTGCCGTCCTCCTCGCCGACCTCGAAGACCTCGTCGTAGGCGGCCTGGACGGCTTCCATCCGGTCATCCAGATGCGGGTACGGGACGCCCACGACGATGACGGTACGGGCGTCGTCGCCGTCGAAGCTCACCCCTTCACCGAGCGTCCCCCACAGTGAGGTAAAGAGCACGCCGTCGTCGGCGGCGGCGAACTGCTCACGGAGGTCGTTGGCGGCGGTCCCGGGTTCGTCCAGATAGCCAGTCCCAGCGTGGACCCGCTCGTGATACCGCTCGGCCTCACTGTAGGAGGGGAAGAAGACGAGCGTGTTCCCCGGCGTGAAGCGGACGGCGTCCTCGATGGTGTCGGTGATGGTCTCCTGAACCTGTCGGTCGTCGCGCTTGCTGGCGAACAGAGCTGGGCCATCGACAGCGTAGGTCCGCCGGCGCTCCTCGGGGAACTGCGCGCCGTAGGCCATCGTCTCCGGACTGTCCAGCCCGAGCACGTCCTCGGTCACCTCGAACGGCCGGAGCGTGGCGCTCATCAGGACGCTGGCATGCAGTTCCGCAAAGAGGTCCCGCGTGACCTGTTCGGGGATGCAGGTGTACAGCTCTGCGCGGCCGTAGATGTCGCCGGCGCCGTCGTCGTCCCGCCGCACGCTCACGACGGGGTAGGTCCCCATCTCGTCGCCCTCGTCGAGCCAGGATCGGACGAACGTCGCAGCCTGCAGCGTCTGGCACTCCTTGCGGACGGTCGCGTCGCCGGATTTGTACTCCTCCTCGTACTCGGCATCGAGGTCACGCCCGAGTTCGACGGCGTGGTCGAGTTCCTCGCTGAATCCGGGGCCGGTGTAGCCCTGCAGGAAGGCGAGGGTGAGGTCGTCTCGCCTGTCATCGTTGGCCACCGAGAGGTCGTGCCAGTTCTCGTCGACCTGCTCGCGCTCGCCGAAAGCGAAGGCGTCATCGTAGGCCTCGCGGAGCGCCGCCAGGAACGTTCCGAGAACGTTGTACGCGGGGTCAGCGCGGGCGTCGTCGCTTTCCGTCAACTCGTCCAGCGCGCTTTCGAGGGTGTTCTCGGTGAGCGTGCGCCGGGCGTGGTCGCGGGCGGCGTCCTCGACGTTGTGAGCCTCGTCGAAGATGGCGATGACGTCCTCGGGATCGCGGCCGAGCCACCGGAAGAACTGCTGGCGTATCATCGGGTCCAGCAGGTGGTGGTAGTTACAGACGACCAGGTCGACGCCCTCGACGCCTTCCTTCAGGAGTTCGTACCCACAGAAGCCGTACTGGCCCGCCCGCTCGTAGATGTCGTCGGGCGTGCGCACGTCGTCGTACAGCCACGCGAAGAAGTCGTCGGTGTCGGCCGTCAGGTTCCGGTAGTAGTGGTCGCAAGTAGCTTTGTCCTCGAACTCCGCGAGGTCGTCCTGAACGGCGTCGAGTTCGTCCATGACCGCACCGCGTGCCTCGGCGGCCCCACCGTCGCCCGCCTGACTCTCGTCGAGCAGGTCGCGCTGCTGGCGTTCGAGATCCGCGAGGTCCTGTTCGGTGTCGACCAGGTCGCGGGTCGTATCCCGGAGCGCCTGACACTCCTCGAAGCCCACGTCGATGTGGCACATCGACGCCTTCCCGCGGAAGACGATGGCGCGAATCGACTCCCGGTCGTTGATCGCGGAGGCGTCCCGACGGAACTGCCGCATCTGCTGGTGGACGTTTGTCGTGATAACGACGGTCTTGTTGGTCTCGCGGGCGTACTCCAGTGCGGGCGCGAGCGAGGCCAGCGTCTTGCCTGTCCCGGTTGCACCCTCGAAGAGGATGTCGGAGCCGTCCGCGAGTGCGTCGTAAATCGTCCCCATCGCCTCCTGCTGGTGGTCGTAGGGCTGGTCGTAGGGGAAAAAACGCAGATACGACGCCTGTGACACAGGAGCGGGTAGGCCGCTCTCTAATATAAAGCCTCGCGACCGAACCCGACTAACTTCGGCTCACGGGTCACTCTTCGACCGTCGTCTCGTTTTGCGTTTCCGCGGTCTCTTCCGTCTGGGTTTCAGTGGTGACTGTCTCTGTCGGTGTCGGCTGTTGCGTCTCGGTCTCTGTCGGCGTCGGCTGTTGCGTCTCGGTTTCCGGTGGTCCAGCCTCGGTTTCCGTCGCGGTGGACTCGGTCGTCGTCACCGCTGGGGGCTGTTCCTCGATGGTGATTGTCAGTGCCTCCTGTCCGTCGAGCGTGACGGGGCGTCCATCGTCGGCCTCGCCGGTCAGCGTGTAGGTTCCGGGTTCGAGCGTCTCTGTCGTCGTCTCACCGGCGGATACTCGTATCTGGGTCTCCCCGCCGGCGTCGTCAGTTGCGGTCACCGTCACTCCCGTTTCTGCCGGGTTGTCGACGGTCACCGCCTGTTCGTCGACGGAGACGCTCACGTCGACCGGTTCAAGTATTCCTTCGAACGCGACGGTGATGTTCCATGCACCGTTCACCGGGACACTTCTCCCGTCTGCGGTCTCCGCGCTGGCGGTGTAATTACCGGAGTCGAGTTCATCACTGCCAAACTGTTCGGTCGTCCCCGGGTCTATCGAGCGCGAGGTCGTCTCGCTGGTCTCCGATTCCAGCGTCAGGTCGACCGCCTCATCGTTGGGGTTCGCGACGCTGACGGTATCGACTTCGACTGTCAGGTCGAGGCTCGCGAGGTCAGGTGGCAGCGAGAACGACAGAGTCGGTTCACCGTCGACCGGGACGGTCTCGCCGTCCCCGGTCTCGGCAGTCAGCGTGTACGCTCCGGGAGAGAGCCCCTCGATGGACTCGTTCGCGCCCGGGGCGACGGTGCGCGTCTCCACGACGCCGGTGTCGTTCTCGACGGTCACCGTGAGCGGCTGGTCAGTCGGGTTCTCGGCCCAGACAGCACGGTTGCCGACGGTCGCGTTCACGCCCTCCGCGGCGACCGCGACGGCTGCGTACACCCCGCTCTCAGTGACCGTCGCGTTCACACCTTCCGCTGTGACCGTCGCGTCATCGACCGGCACCCACGCGGTGCCGTTGTACCGCCAGAGTTCGACCGGGTCGTCGACGTCGGTGGTCGCGACATCGAGACGCAGGTCGGCCGACCCGTCGAGGCTCAGCACCGACAGTCCCGCGTCAACCGCTTCGGCCTCGTCGGGCAGGTCGGGCAGGTCAGCCCGCGCGACGGTGTCGAGTCCGACCGACTGGTCCTCGAAGGCGACGGTCGCGGTCTGCCCGACACCGAGGTCGCCGGCGGTCGCAGTCCCGTTACGGGCCTCTAGTTCCAGTCCATCGCTGTCGGCGACGGTCGCGTTGTCCAGCGTCGCAGTCCCGACGACGGCGACGGCGTCACCGCCGTTCTCCCGGCTGGTGAGGTTGGTAGCGGTCGCCTCGCTACCATCGCCGACGACCAGTCCGTGGACGGCGTTGTCTGTTGCCGTGACGTTTCGCAGCGTCGCAGTCCCCCCGGCGACGGCGGTCCCGTTCGCGTTGTTCCGGACGGTCGCATTCACGACGGTGACGACGGTCGCATCGCCGTCTTCGAGGGCGGTCCGAATCCCGGTGTCGTATCCGCTCACCTGCACGTCACGGACGGTGACGTTCTCGACGCTCGCCGCGTCGCTGCCGACCTGAATCCCCGCGCTCGCGCCGTCCGCGCCTTCGGCTGGCCCAACGCCGTCGATTGCGTATCCGTTGCCCGCCAGCGTGACGTCGCTGGTCGTTATCCGAAGACAGGTCTCTTCCGAATCAGCCTGGATGTCCCCGTCCAGTTCGTAACTACCAGACTCGGTGATGTTCGTACAGGTGTCGACGAGCCTGTCGAACTCATCACTCTCGACGATAATAGCGCGTTCCGCCTGGCCGTCGAGCGTGACCTCCCGGCCGTCTTCGGCTTCGCTAGTTAGCGTGTAGTTGCCGGGGTCGAAAGTCTCGGTGACGTTCGCGATAGCGGGGACGGCTAGCTCGGTCTCGGTCCCGGTTTCGTTTTCGGTTGCCGTCACGGTGACGGCGGTGTCACTCGGGTTGTCGACGGTGACGTTCTGCCCGACGACGGAGACGTTCAGGTCTACGGTCTCCCGCTCGACGGTGTAGTTTATCTCCTGAGTTGCCAGCTCCTCGCCGTCTTCGGTGGCGACGATGGCGACTTCGACGGTGGTGTCGTTCTCGATAGGCGGGTCCAGTTCGAGCGTCTCGTTCTCGACAGCCGTGCCCGCCGAGAAGTTCTCACTCGGAGCGGTCTCCCCATCGTAGCGCGCTTCCAGGGCGAAGCCTACGCTCGCATTCGCTCGCGAAACGTTCAGCGTGGTTCCGTCGCCCGTCTGGTCGTCGACCTGCAACTCGGCTTCCGGTTCGGGTTCGGCGTCGGGTTCGACGGTGTAGTTTATCTCCTGAGTTGCCAACTCCTCGCCGTCTTCGGCGGCGACGATGGCGACTTCGATGGCGGTGTCGTTCTCGATAGGTGGGTCAAGCGCGAGCGTCTCGTTCTCGACAGTTTCGTCGGCCGAGAAGTTCTCGCTCTGCGATAGTTCCTCGTCGTACCGTGCTTCGAGATAGAACACCACGTCAGCTGTCGCACGCGAGACGTCGAGCGCGGTTCCGTTACCCGTCTGGTCGTCGACCTGCAACTCGGCTTGCGGTTCGGGTTCGGCGTCAGGCTCAGCGGTGTAGTTTATTTCCTGGGTCGCCAGCTCCTCGCCGTCTTCGGTAGCGACGATGGCGACTTCGACGGTGGTGTCGTTCTCGATGGGTGGGTCCAGCACGAGCGTCTCGTTTTCGGCGGTCTCGTCGGCCGAGAAATTCTCACTCTGGGATAGTTCCCCACCGTACCGTGCTTCGAGAGAAAACGCCACGTTGGCGGTCGCACGCGAGACGTTAAGCGTGGTTCCGTTACCCGTCTGGTTGTCGACCTGCAGCTCTGCCGTCGTCGCCGTCTCGGTCACCTCAACGGTGGTCGTCGCGCTATCGTCGGGCGTAGCCACCGTGACGTTACGCTCACCGGTGTCGTTCTCATCGGTCTCGTAGGTCAACGCGACCGTCTCGTTCTCGCCGGCACCGAGCGTGACCGTCTCGGAGTCCACTTCCCGGCCGTCGACGCCGAGCGTGACGTTGGCTTCGCCCTCGCCACTTCCGACGTTGGTGACGGTGGCCGTCACGTCGAGCGTCTCGCCGGCTGCGACAGATTCGTTCACGGAGGCGATTTCGACCGTGAAGTTGGCCGCCGCCGGCTCGTCAGGCGGCGATTCAATCTCGATTTCGGCCGCCTGTTGGCCGTTGACGAGAACATCCCGGCCGTCCTCGGCCTCGCCAGTCAACGTGTAGTTACCGGGGTCGAGCGTCTCGTTTACGGTCGAATCGGCGGGGACGTTTATTTCCGTGTCGTTGCCCTCGCCGTCTGTCGCGGTCACCGTGACGCCGGTCTCGTTCGGGTTGGTGACGGTGACGTTTTGCCCGCTCACCTCGGTGCGCAGGTTAATCGGCCCTTCGACGGTCACCGTGGCTTCGTCTTCGCCGTTGACCGGCGCCGCCTGCCCGTCGACCTGAGCCGTCAGCGTGTACGTTCCTGGCGGAAGCTCCCACGACTCGACGCCAGTCGGACCGACGCTGATTCGCTCGACGACGGTGCCGTCCTCCCGCACGACGACCATCCCGGCCGCGTCGTTCGGGTTCGAGACGACGAGACGGTCGTCGTCGATGGTCGCGGTCAGGCTCTGGAGTTGCTCGCCGACGGCGACCCGGAGCGACTCCCTGCCCGTTATCTCGACCGTGCGCCCGTCCGCAGTCTCGGCGGTCAGCGTGTAGACGCCGGGGTCGACGTCGCGCGTCAGGCTCTCTCCGGGCGAGAGCGTGACCGTCTGGACGTCTCCCGCCTCGCTGGTCACCGTGACGGTCACGGCCTCATCGTTGGGATTGGCGAGGAACAACGCTTCTTCTTCAGCCCCGAAGAAGAGGCTCCTGAGCGCGGGGTCTTCCTCCCTGTCTGGATCTTTTGCCGTCCCCTTGCCGTAGTTGTAGATGGTCGTCTCGTCCGTGATGTCGATGTCGACAGAGATTCTCGCGGTGTCGGCGGCCGTGCGCTGGCTGAGCGTCTGTATCTGCTGGATGTTGACTATCTGTATCTGGGTCACCGAGAGCGTCCCCTCGCTGGCGCCGCGCGCGGCCGACTGAATCTGGACTACCGACGCGCGCTGGTACTGCGAGAGCGCGCCGCTGGCCGCGCCCTCGGTTATCGCCTGTACCTGGACGACGTTGACCTGCTGTATCTGGACGATTCCGCCCTGTCCAGCGCCCCTCGCGGCGGCCTGTATCTGTTCGACGTTCACAATCTGGCGCTGCCCCGCGGATTTGGCGGCCCCTTTCGCCGCACCAGCGGCAGCGTACTGTCGCTGGACGATGTCGACTTCCTGGACTTGCGTCAGCGACCCGCCGGCCGCGCCGGTCGCAGCGGCCTGAATCTGTCGCACGGTCGCGACCTGATGCTGACTGATTGCTCCTTTCGCGGCACCCAGGGAGGCCTGCTGAATCTGGACGACAGAGATGCGCTGGCTCTGTCTGAGCGCGCCCTTACAGGCCCCGTTGGCGGCGGCCTGGATCTGGGTGACGTTCGCGTCCTGGCGCTGAACGAGGACGCCCTTCGCGGCACCCATCGCAGCCTCCTGGACCTTCTTGGGATTGCTCGCTCCCGATTTGTCCGCGCCGCCGGCCCCAGCACCGAAGGCGGCAGCCTGTATTTGGACGACTGTCACTTCCTGGCGCTGTTCGAGCGCTCCGTAAGCGCTACCCTGGCCGGCTTCCTGAATCTGGGTGACGTTGGCCTGCTGGGACTGTCCAGCGCTGTAGGCCGCCCCCGCGGCGGACCCGACGGCGGCGAACTGAATCTGTGTGACGTTCGCGCGCTGGTGCTGTGCGACCGCTCCGTGTCCGGTCCCGTAGGCTGCGGCCTGAAGCTGTGTGACGTTCGCACGCTGGTACTGTGAGAGCGACCCGGCCGCGCTCCCGTAGACCGCCGCCTGCATCTGAGTGATGTTCACGCGCTGACTCTGGAGGAGTACACCGTGGCTCGCCCCCTTGGCCGCCGCGCGAACGTCCTCGACGGGCGCGTTCTCGACTCCGGCGGCCGCCCGAAGGGAACTGTTGACTGCGGCGGCTTCTTGCTGTTGGGTCACGTTGATGCCCTGCTCCTGGGCGAGCCGAACGCCCTCACGCGCACCCTCGCTTGCGGCCTCGCGCTTCTCCGCCGAGAGGGTGTCGGGCACCGGGTCGTCCGCGCTCGCGCCAGCGAGTGTCGCCAGCTGGTCGCTGAACTCGCCGTAGTCGACCGGCTCGTCATCAGTCTCCACCTGTCTGACGACCTCGGCGTCACCGGCGTCGCTCACGCTGGTCTCGTCGGTCGTTCCGGTGGCTGTCGCTGCCGCTCCCAGTCCAACGCCGACCCCCGCAGCGAGTACCACCGCGACCACCAGTACGACTGGACCGACGCGACTCATCGTTGCCCCCGTCGCTGCTGTGGTTGTCGTCCGATCCTCCACGTTGTCTGAGATGTGGCCTGCGTGAACATGCTGTCCCCCGTCGTCCGTGACTGTTGGCTCGGAACGTGGATTCTTCCGAAGTGTCAATAGTAAATAAACGCCGTCGACCGTTTCCGATTGGGCGAAAGTTCAGGTCTGTCTACAGTTTCCTGCTGCTGGTCTTACCGTCGGCACAACGGTTCCCTATCTCCAAGTATAGACGCCAACGGACCGTATCGTCGGCGAAAACTGTCGCAATCGTCACTGTCCAAGTAAGATGATACTATCCCCGGGTCACATCTCACAATGTCGACCGTACTGAACGAAAAGCGAAGCGTAGCCGGTCCAGCCGGTCACAGAGCTATTCTAGAACAGCGTAATCAGCGTCTGCAACACCGAGTAAGTCATCTCGTCCCACGGCCGGTCCCGGCTCACGTCGATGACTCCGTCCACGTTGCCAATCCGAAGTTAGACACGCGAACGCGCGCTTCACTGGCCTCTGTACCGCGGCGTCAACGGAATCGATGCTCGTGCTTTCGGCGGGTCGTAAATCTGGGAGTAACAGAAGGATTCTCTAGTAACTGTGCATTTGGCGCCAGGATTCGCCGTCTCGGCGGATATTGAACCGACCCGAACGTGTCGCACACCCACTACCATCCGCGTGACAGTCGAAATGCGATAGTCAATCCTAAGTACCATAAATATATAATATCTTTTTATATTATATGTAGTTTAAAGGGGAGGCAGAAGACGGTCTGCAGTTGGGGTGGAATAAACCAGCTTACAGCAAGTTACTAGCGGCGTAAAGTCGATTTTAGTGGACGTAGAGTGGTTCATACTAGTTTTCTATCGTCGAGAAACGTATTCCCTTGAAGTAGCAGGCGGATGGATTTAAATGCGAAAATATAGTTCGACTATTAACCTCTATTTTATATTTTATAGGATTTAGATAGAAATAGCATAGCAATATTGACTATTTTTTGCTAATTTAAGATATAGAATCTGTGCCAAAGTCAGAGGGCAATACTAGCCTCGTTGAATGGCAGAATATTAGAATGATATAGTACACATAGCATTTATTATATAAAGTTGAGACTGTCGGTCGAACGGATGGTCCGAACGAATTCGAGTCGTGCTGTGCTCGCTCGCGGTTCAGTCCTCGCAACAGCCGCCAGCTTTCTGTCCAAAGTCGATGGCAAGGGATTGAGAGATGGCGTCGTTGAGTTCGGCCAGTCGTGCTTCGAGGTGATTTTTCGCTTCGAGATGCTCGGCCATCACCGGAATCTCGTTCAATTCGGCCTGCTTCGTCTGGAGTTTCTGGAATTCCTCCTGTGTGGCCTCGCCAGACTGCCGCGAGAGCATGAATTCCTCACGGACCTGTTCGAACTCCGTGATTTTCTCCTGTGCTTTCTCTGACTCTTTCACTGCGCGCTGTGTCTCGAGGAACTGCTCGTACTCCGGCAGGTCGCTGATAGCGCCGCCAAGGTCGTGTGCAAGCGACAGTGCATCTGACTCGTCAGTATCGGGAGCTACCTCTGGTTCGGTGCTCATAGAGCGAGAGTCGGAGTCCGGTCCCTTCAATCTACCGGCGAATGCTAGCGTGACTCTTATCGACGGTCCTCGCTGGCGGCCGTCGACGGGCAAACACAGTGTTACTCGGTCGTCCACGCCATAAACACGAGCGTCCGGAGGCGTTCGTCACTGTCGTTTCGAACGCCGTGCTCCTCGCCGGCAGCCGCGATAATCGCGTTACCCTCCTCGAGGGTATGCTCCGCTCCGTCGATAACGAAGGTCCCCGCTCCATCGAGAACGTAGTACACTTTGTCGGCGTTCTCGTGGGTGTGGGGAGTCTGTGATTGTCCGGGTTCGAAACAGTACACGTCCGAGAACATCCGGTCGGTCTCGAAGAGGTTGCTCTTCTGGAACGAGTCGTCGTCGAACGTCCGTCGGTCGGTCACGTCGGCGATGTCCATGTTCGCAAAGAGACGAGTACAAACTTAACTCCAGCGCCACTGGGAAGGTAACACATACATCGGTTCACCACAATAGCATGCGTATGCACATCGTTGGCGTTACTGGGCCTGCCGATGCGGGCCGACCGTCACTGGTTGAGCAACTCCTCGCTCGTCTCGACGAGCGCGGCCGCGTCGCGACGGTCCGAGACGCATCCCGACCACTTCCCGAAGACGAGACGACCACACGCTACCAGCACGCCGGATCGACCGCGACCTACAGCCGGACCGACGACGGCTGGCACGCACGCGGCGACCAGCGAACACTGGACGACCGTCTCGAGCAACTCGCCCCCACGTACGACGCCGTCGTCGTCGATGACTTCCCGGACGCGACTATCCCCCAGGTGGTCCTCGGGGACGACGACAGTGCGGGCGAGACACTCGCCAGCGCCCCGACAGCAGCGGCCATCGATATCGACGCCGTCGTCGAGGACCTCCTGGCGCGTGACCCATTCGAGACCCTCTCGTCGCTCGTTGCCACGGCCAAAGCCTCTCCAGCCGCCGAGAAGTCCGGTGCTATTGCCACCTTTACCGGCCGCGTCCGCGGTAAAGAACACGACGACGATACCCCGACCGAATTTCTCGAATTCGAACGCTACGACGAAGTCGCAACCGAACGGATGGCAACAATTCGGGAGGAACTGGAAGCACGCGACGGCGTCTTCGAGGTGTTGCTCCACCACCGCACCGGGGTCGTCGAGTACGGCGAGGATATCGTCTTCGTCGTCGTGCTTGCCGGTCACCGCCAGGAAGCCTTTGCCGCCGTCGAGGACGGTATCAACCGACTGAAAGACGAGGTCCCGCTGTTCAAAAAGGAGGTCACCGTCGATGACGAGTTCTGGGCCCACGAGTGACGAACGGCCTGCCGGTGGTTCGCCCCACCAGCGGTCCCGTGCCAAGATTAATACGGGTGACTCACGAATGGGTACCATGCCTCTTGCAGACGAGTTCGAGCGGGAAGTCACGGGTATCCGTGTCTCGCTGACCGACCGATGCAACTTCGATTGCGTCTACTGTCACAACGAGGGGCTCGGTGATACGCGCGGCCCGATGGACCCGCAGGACGACGAGATGACCACTGACGAAGTCGTCCGGATTCTCGAGGTTGTCCACGAGTTCGGCGTCGAGAAGGTCAAGTTCACAGGCGGCGAGCCGATGCTCCGCCAGGACCTCGAAGAGATTATCCGCCGAGTCCCAGACGGGATGGAGGTGTCCCTGACCACCAACGGCACGTTCCTGCCGGGCCGAGCCACGGGATTAGCCGACGCCGGGCTCGACCGAGTCAACGTCTCACAGGACGCACTCGATCCGGACGACTTCGCCCAGCTCACCCAGAGCGGTGCCTACGAGCGAGTTATCGAGGGTGTCGAAGCGGCGCTCGCGGCCGGCCTCGCGCCGGTCAAACTGAACATGGTTGTCTTCGAGCCGACAGCCGGGTACGTCCCGGAGATGGTCGACCACGTGGCCGTCCATGACGGGCTCCAGTTGCAACTCATCGAGTACATGCCCGAGATTGCGGGTCACCCCGAGTGGGCTATCGATATTGACCGCGTTCACAACTGGCTCACAGAACGCGCCGACCGCATCGAACACCGCGAAATGCACGACCGCAGACGCTACTTCGTCTCTGACCCCGAGGGACAGCCGACCGCCGACCTGACTGACGGCGACAGTGACGGCCCGGCAGCGGGCGAGGGGATGGTCGAAGTGGTCGACCCCGTCGAGAACCCACACTTCTGTGCGAACTGCCATCGCGTCCGCGTCACCCACGACGGCAAATTCAAAGGCTGTCTCAACCGCCACGACGACCACCGCTCGATGGGCGAGATGACCCGCGAGGAGATCCGCGCTACCTTCCGCGACACCGTCGCCAATCGCGTCCCCTACTACGGCGAGTACATGGTCAAAGAAGACGGCGAGTGGGTCATCAACGACGACTACATCGACCGGCCACTCCCGACGGCCGACGACTGACGAGAACCGAGGCATGGAGTGTCCTGTCGACCACCGATCGTCACGGTCAGACAGGCATCGGGCAGTGGGTATATTTTGTTCGCAGCCGTAATCGGTTGTGAGATGCACTGGAGAAGCCGACCGAGTCGAGCTATCCGGTCAGGACAGACAAATGACTAAACGCGCAGTGTGGCGAACCTATCAGGAGTTTCTCGATCGGATGACCGATGAGATGCTCGACATCGTCGCCGAGGAGTTCGGCGGAGGACTGCTCGGAAAGGCGGCCAAGTCGGGTGCAAAGCGCGTCACGAAAGACATCCAGGACGATATGCGACAACAGGGCCGTCTTGTCGTCGAGTACGCCGATTCCCTGGCTGATGGGCAGGACGACACTGCGTACGAAGATCGGTTTTTGCGTACGAACCCCGTCTACCAGCGCTACGACGGCGACCGCGAGGCAGAACTGCGCGACCACCTCCTCTCGCACTTCCGGCAGGTTGGATCGGATCTCGCCCCACTCGTGGCCTCTGCTGAAGACGACTTCTGGACGGCACTTCGGACCGAGTACACCCGTTCGGAGGCAGAGAGTATTGTCGACCGGCACTTCTCTCAGGCCGAGACGTTCGAGGAGTACAAAGACGGCGTCTTCTCCTCACAGCGTATCGGCGGGAAGGTCCTCTACGTCCTCGAAAAGGGTGAGACGCGACTCCGGGAGAGTATCTATCTGGACTTGACAGACGTCTACAGCGAGACGGACACTTCCTGAGCACTCCCTGCAGGTGGGTCAGTCGCGTCACCGGCACAGTCGCAATTGTGACACACCGATGATTTCGAGTCGATTCGCCACGAGTGAAAGTTAGAGCGGCGGAAATTCCTGGTCGGTGGCCGCTTCGATCCATCCGCCACGGATGTCGGCGAGTTCCTCAGCTTTCGGTGCAAACGGCTTGATATCGAGGACCGGCGTCCCGTCGACGAGATCGAGGCCGTCGACCGAGAGTGTCGCTCCGTCCCGCCCAGCCAGTCGAACGATAGAGAGTCCGATAGGATTCGGCCGACGCGGTCCCCGGGTGGCGAAGATGCCCGGACTGATATCGGCAAACGGTGGGTCACACCGCATTGTCGACTGGTCGACCTCGTGGAGATGCGTCACGAGGACGATATGCGAGAACCCGTCGATATGTTCGAGGCCTTCGGCGTAATCCTCGTCGACCTCAACGGTTCCCGTGGCGTCGACGGTACTATCAGCGGACTTTGGAACGTCCTCCGGCGACTCAAACGGTGAGTGAATCGTTCCGATCGGGGAGTAGCAGACTGACTCGTCCATACAGGGGCGTACGGGAACCACCGACGTGTATCTGATGGCGCAATTGTGGGGGAAAAACGTATCCCAGGCAGTCTCTCGGGCGACCGATAATCACGATGTCTCAGATTTCAGTTCCGAGACAACCGGAGACCACCGACTCGAATAGCGAGCGCTGACCGAACCGAGACGGTCGACGGCGATAGTGTCCTGGTCGCAGTAATCTCCCGAGCGAGATTCGGACGGAGTCTGCGCCTTGTTCGCTGGCCCCAGCAACGTTCTCGAAACAGTACTCTCCGGGGAGTCGTCTAGTAGATTTATTATCGTGGATATAGTACATCTGGTCGCTACGTTGGCACGGTATAGCATTAGTCACCTGTATTACCGGTTGTCAGTCCGACGTAGCGACTCTCCCTCACGTACCGTCCCTACTCTTCCTTTTTCGCCGACCCGAGAGACGTGCACACAGTCGAACGTGTGTACTGGCCGGTCGATCACCGAATCGGTCTTAGCGTCAGCTCTACCTGACTAGTGGAAACGTTATATTCATCTGGCTCGCCGATGAAGCGTATTGCTGGCAGGTCATCGACCACCAACAACGGAAAACTATCCATGCGAAACGCAAAGATCGTCTGTACAATCGGACCGAGCTCTCGGTCGCCCGACAGACTTCGAGCCCTCGCGGAAAGCGGTATGGACATCGTCCGGATGAACGGGAGTCACGGGACACCGTCGGACCGGGCGGCACTCGTCGACCGCGTCCGCGAAGTCGGTGGCGTTCGGGCGAAGTCGATACCGATACTACACGACCTCCCGGGGCCGGAGATTCGAACAGCGAACGGAGATGAATCGGTCGCACTCGAGGCGGGGTCACGTGTCCGGTTCGTCCAGGAGGAGACACTGTCACCGGACGAGATCGGTCTCACCGAATCCATTACCGCTGTCGAACCGGGTGATCGCGTGCTCCTCGACGACGGTCGCATCGAAACGGTCGTCGAGGAAGTCGACGGGCCCACTGTCAGGGCACGAGTCGAAAGCGGAGGCGACCTCGGCTCTCGAAAGGGCGTCAACGTTCCGGGCGTCGACCTCGACCTTCCTGTCATCACTGCACGGGACCGACGCGAACTCGAAGTCGCCGTCTCGAAGGGTGTCGATTTCGTCGCCGCGAGCTTCATCCGTTCCGGTGAGGATATCTACGAGATAAGCGAGTATATCGACAGACTGGGCGGCGATATCCCGATTGTCGCCAAAATCGAGCGTGCGGATGCTGTCCAGAACCTCGACTCGATCATCGATGCGGCCTATGGAGTCATGGTGGCCCGAGGAGACCTCGGTGTCGAGTGTCCAATGGAGGAGGTCCCAATCGTGCAGAAACGCATCATCCGGTCGTGTCACGAAGCCAGTGTCCCGGTTATTACCGCGACCGAGATGCTCGACTCGATGGTTCACGAGCGACGACCCACACGCGCTGAGGCCTCTGACGTGGCCAACGCCGTCCTCGACGGCACTGACGCGCTGATGCTCTCTGGCGAAACTGCTATCGGCGACCACCCCGCGCAGGTCGTCGAGACGATGGACAGTATCATCCGAGACGTGGAGGGGAGCGGCGAGTACACGACAAGCCGCGAACAGCGCGTTCCGGCCGCTGGCGAGACAAAGACGGATGCGCTCGCGCGGTCAGCCCGGTATCTGGCGCGAGATATCGATGCCAGCGCCGTCATCACGGTCAGTGAATCTGGGTACACAGCACTGAAAGCGGCGAAATATCGGCCAGATATGCCAATCGTCGCGGTGACACCGAACGAGCAGACGCGTAACCAGCTACGCCTCTCGTGGGGAATCACAGCGGAGTCGGTGCTGTATGACGCGGAGAATACCGATACCGTCGTTCAGACTGCGGTTCAGACCGCAATCGATATCGGGGTCGTCTCGCCGGGAGACACAGTGGTCATTCTTGCGGGCATGATGACTGAGTTCGAGGACTTAGACACCTCGAACATGCTGAAAGTTCACGTGGCGGCTGAAACACTCGCCTCCGGCAGGTCCATCGTCGAGGGACTCGTCTCGGGCCCACTCGCCTACATTACCGACGGCGACTTCACAGCCGTCCCTGACGGAGCCATCCTTGTTGTTCCCGAAGCGTTTGAAGAGGGATTCGAGGGCGACCTCGAACGTATCGGCGGCATCATCGATACGCACGGCAGCGTGACGGGGTACGCTGCTATTGTCGCACGCGAGTTATCTGTGCCAATGATTGCCGACGCCGACCTCCCATCGGACATTCCCGCCGGTACCGTAGTCACACTAGATGCCGAACGTGGTGTCGTCTACGAGACGGATAGGAGAGCGTGACTAGCTGTCGCGTGAGCGGACACACGAAGCGCTCAGTTCAATCAAAACAGGCCTGTTATGTCTTTGTTCCGGAGCTAATCCGATCGACCTGACCAGTGAGATGATCGACAGTCTGCCGTTGTGTGTAGGCGATGTCTGTTATCTCATCGGTCGTAGATTCGACAGACTCGGCCTGTTCCATGACCTGGTCGATCGCTGCAGCGACTTCTTCGGCGGTCGCCGCCTGGTCATCGTTCGCCTTGGCGAGTTCCTGAATATTCGTAGAGATTTCCTCGACGGCAGTCGCGTTCTCTTCAAGCGCATTCAGTGCGTTTTCGACGGGGTCGACGCTCTGGTCGATCTGGTGGTTCGTCTCCTCGACGACAGACATCGTCTCCTGGGTCCGTTCTTGAATGTCCGAAATGTGGTCAGAGATCTCGTCGGTCCGTGACTTCGTCTCTTCCGCGAGCGTCTTGATCTCGTCAGCGACGACAGCGAATCCCTCGCTCCCTTGTCCAACGCGTGCGGCCTCGATGTTCGCGTTGAGTGCGAGAATGTTGGTCTGTTCGGCAATCTGGTTGATGACGTCGACGACCTCGTCGACCTCTTTCATCTGTGCTTCCAGTGCCTGCATAGATGAGAACAGTTCGTCACCCTGTTCGGTGACTTTGCCGATGGCTTCGCGTGCCTGCTCGCTCGCCCCTTTCCCCGTCTCGGCCGCCTCTTGGGCGTTTTCCGCCTGGTCTGCCACTGAATCCGCGTTCGCAGCGACTTCTTCCATTGTCGCGCTGAACTCGTTCATCTCCTCGACAGCCTCTCCGAGCGTGGTGTTCTGTTCGATGACATTCTCCTCGATCTGTTCCGCAAACGATGCAGTCTCGTCGGCCGCCTCGGCCAGTTCCGTGGTCGCGTCACGCACCTCGTTTACGACCGATTCGAGTGCTGCAGCGTTTTCGTTGACGCCTTCGATGACTTCGAGCAGGTAGTCGTCCATCTGGCGCTTTTCGTCTCTATCCAGTTCGGTCCTGGCACCGAGGTCACCCTCTCCGATAGCTTCCAGTGTTGCCGTCACCTTTTCGACGGCGTTCTCGGTGGTCTCCTGGCTCCGCACGATGTCTGTTCGGTCCTCGAAATGCTGAATCGCCCCCAGCGTCTCCCCGTCCTTTACCACCGGAACTGCAGTCAACTGGAAGTGGCGGGGCTCACCGCTGGCGGTCTTGATCGTCGCTCGCCCCGTATACACGTCGTGGTCGCAGTATCTGGACGTTTGCTTCTCGAAGTTATCGATATTCTCGGCGGCCTGCGTATCGCTGGTTTCGTCGGTCGCGTCGAGAACCTTGTCGGCTAGCGTCATCACCTTGTTCCCGTTCTCGTCGCGCCCCACGTAGTCGTCACTCCCGAGTTCCTCTTGCCGGGAGCGGCCGTACAGCGCCTCCATTCCTTTGTTCCATGCAACGACTGTGTGGTCGGCGTCGAGGGCGAACACCGGCATCGGGAGCCGATCTAACAGAACGTGAATGTCGAACGCCTCCGTCATACTGTCCGGGGGCTGGGGCTCTGCTGTCGATTCTGAGCCCATCGAACGGCTTTCTCCCCCATCAGTCAGCTTCTGCACAGCAGTCTGGTTGTTCTTCGTCGACTCTGTCGACGAGTCCGCTGCTTCCGTGGAAAGGTAGTTCGCAAGCAACTCTGGAGAGAGCATGTATGGCGATATCTCACATGGGATGTAAATACTTTTGCCAGACAAAGAGAGACAGACCGGCGTTCTCTCTGTGGCCATCTTCGATCTTCGTGACGTGATTATTCGAGCGCAGCGTAGGGAACGACACTGACTGTCTCCTGAGCAGATAGCGCCGACTGGGTCACCACGGCTCCGTCTGCGCGGGTCGCGCGTGTACTCGAGGAGATGACACTCGCGTCGAATTTCCGCTCGTAGATTTCGAGCGGGGACGCGACGTGTCCCATGGGGGTTGCTTCCCCATCACTGAGCGTAACCGGAATCATGTACTCGAAGCCGTCGAGACCCAGTTCCACGTCGTGGGTAAGCGTCGCGTCGACCGATGGAAGGTCCGTCCGGCCGGTGAAGAACGGGCGCATAACGAACGTCGAGATAGTGTACGCACCGAGCGGCTTTCCCGGAATCGCGAACACAGTCGCGTCTGCATCTTCCAGAGTGGCAGCCGCGATAGGCTTCCCGGGACGAATCCGAATACGATGGAAGTGGACCTGCCCCAGGTCGTCGAGTGCACGAATTACGTGGTCTTTGTGTCCCACGCTCGTGCCACCCGTCGTGAGAACGACATCGTACTGCTCGGCAACGTCCTCGATAGCCGATTTGACCCGGTCGTATTCGTCCGGAACCGACCCCTCGTATGACGCATCGTGGCCCCAGGAGCGGACGAGGTTCGCGAGCATGTCAGAATCGAGGTCCTGCTGACGCCCCTCGTGAATCTCGGTCCCCGTTGCGAGGATCCCGACGGTAAACTGCTCCACGACGTCGACGGCCTCTTTGTCGAGGTCGCCGAGCAGGATTGCGTCTTTCGCGGAGAGACGCGTCCTCTGGTCGAACAGACGTTCGCCGGCAGTGACGTTGCTGCCGCGTTCGTACGTGTAGGTGCCGGGATCGATATCCACACCGGAAAGCTGGCCACCGTCGACCTCGGCCTCTTCGCGTTTGAGAACAGCGTTGGCTTCGGGCGGCAAGCTGGCACCGGTGGCAATTTCGACGGCCTCTCCGTCGCCTATCGACGGCGGTTCGTCTTCGGGGTACACTTCGCCGTCGACGACTGTTAGCGGATAATCGTCCGTGGCGTCGAAGGCGTACCCGTCCATCGTTGCGTGGTCGTACGCAGGGACATCCCGGTCAGCGACGATGTCCTCGGCGAGCACTCGTTCAGCCACTCGGTCCAGCGTGACTAACTCGGTCGGTTGCTCTGCGAGAGCGGACCGACGGAGGTCGAGAACTGATTCGACCGCGTCAGTTCGCCACATCATATCGTCGTGGTTGTGAGCCATACGAAACCAAAGAACCAGTAGTCTCAAAAAGGATTTGCAACGGTCCGTTTTTCCGTCGGTTCTCAAGAGTAGCGGTGAACAGCGATCGCCGTGGCGGTGGCGAGAGTTGCGATGAGAGCGAGAAAACCAAACAGTGCGTCACTGGACGCGTAGGTCAGCAAGAATCCCGTAATGGCTGCCCCACCGGCACCGACGCCGAACACGCCAGCGTACATGTAGCCATACGAGATGCCGCGCGTATCAGCCGTCGAGTGTTCGGCAACAGCGGCCTGCAGGAGCGGTTGTTCGCCGAAGACGACGAAGCCGAGCAAGGCGCTTACGAGCAGGAGTGGAACGAGCCCCGCAGATGCTGCTGGAATAAACAACAGGGCGATAAGCCCGAGCGCAGCGAACGCCAGCGCGACGCCGAGGACCGGTTTCATCTGGTCGGACAGCCACCCGCCGAAATACTGCCCACCGATGCCGACGATGAGTAAGCCGACGTAGAGATATCGCGATGGTTCGATGGGCCGACCGAAGAAACCGATTGCACCAAACGTCGCGAACCCGCCGAGCATGTCCGGCAGGAACGTCAGTGCGCCACGATAGTAGAGTCCCTCGAAGATGACGATGGCGAACACGACGACGAACAGTCCGCTAAACGTCGTCCGCGTCAGCACAAGGAACGACCGCCACGAGAATCCGCCGTCAGTCGCGACGGTACTCTCGTCAGTGCCACCGGGAGTGGTCGTCGATTCAGTGATATCCATGCGCCAGACGAGCGGGGCGATGAGTAGTCCGGGAAGTGCGAGACCGACTGTCGCGATTCGCCAGTCGAAGACTAACAACAGCAGAATGGTCACCAGGGGCCCGATTGCGACGCCGATATTGCCGGCGATACCGTGATACCCCAGTGCGCGACCGCGGGAGGTAACATCTCTGCTGAGAATCGAGAGACCCGCGGGATGGTAGATGCTGGCAGTGACGCCCCAGACAAAGAGCGCAAGTGCGAGAACCAGTATCGTCGGGGCACTGCTCACGGCGAGAAACGAGACGCTCATTCCGAAGAGACAGAGTGCGATGAGCTTCTTTGACTCGTAAAAATCTGCGAGTATCCCTGCTGGGATGGAACCGAACCCGAACATCGCGTAGCCAACACCGACGACGATGCCCATCGTCGACGGCGTGATACCGAACTGGTCGAGCCAGAGCGGAATCAGGACCGGAATCGAGAGTTCGTACGTGTGGACGAGTGCGTGTCCAACCATCGCCAGACTGACGATTGACTGCTCGTTGCTGTCCATGACATGTACCCACTTACCAACTGTATTTGTTTTTTGGTCTGTGAATCGCTACTCGTCGAGTATCCCGACCGCACGCATCGGACCACCGGACCCGTCACGGATGTTCAGTGGGAATCCGGAAAAGGTGTACTCCTTCCCGACGAGTTTCTCGATATTCTTGAGGTTCTCGATGTGTGGAACCTCGTGGTCGCGACAGACCTGATGGCATGGCATAGTTACGTCGTCGGAATTTTCCGGTCCGGGAGCGTCGACACCGAACGTCTTGACGCCCTGGTCGATGAGCCACTCGGTCGCCTCGGCCGACAGCCCGACGTAATCAGTGACGTACTCCGTGTCGGGGTACGTTTCGTTGTAGTGACCGGTGTGAATGAGTACGATGTCGTCATCCTCGATGGTGACGTTGGCCTCCTCGCACGCTTCTTCGAGATCTTCTGGTTCGATGTACGTGTCTTCACTACCGTCGTACTTCGTGACTGCGATGGCCTTTCCCGGCCCGTAAAAGTACTCGAGGGACATCTCGTCGATGGTCGCTCCACCCGGACCGTAGTGGGCGAACGAATCGGCGTGTGTCGGTCCGTGGTCACAGAACTGGATCGTTTTGGTAGTGTAGATGAACGGCGGGTCCTCGCCGTCGAGCGCCCGCCGGAATATCTGCTCTGCCTCGTCGTACGTGTGGTGTGTCCAGATGGCCGTCGGAGGGTGCAAGTTGTGGAGTGGATGCTTGTGATAAATCTCCTGGCTGAGGTCGACTAATCGAGCCATATTGGCTCATCGATGCGGGGATAGTTATCATTTGCCCTCTATGCAACGTGGACTGTCCGCCGTGGGAAGCCTATATTATATATGTGGGCCAGTCAAACTCGTCACTGAACCATGGCACGTAGATGTCCCATCTGCAGAGACCCGATCGAACACGTCCGACGAGAACGTCCCGACGACCCATCGGCCCATCCCAATGCCATTCCCGGGCCACACGCGACTATCGAAGTCGACGAACTCTGTTCGGCCGCTGATGAAGACAAGTGGGACCGAATCTGTACCAAAGCGGCCGTCGAGCGCAGTAGTGGTGGCGGAATGATGTCCCCGGTTCTCGAAGTGTTCTATCACTACTTCGACGACGACGAGGAAACAGAGGCGGAAAGCGAGGAGTGAACTACCCCACCCTACTCAGCCACTGTTGTGGCTTCGTTGAGGGTGGTGCTTCCTGTTTCGATGACGCGCTTTGCAGACACCGAAGTGGTGTCCGTAGGGAGCGCAGTCTCCACAGGCGTGGATTCGGGCCATTCCAGCCCTAGTTCAGAAAAACCGCGTTGCAGTACGTTCATCGCCGTCGCAAAATCGAACGCGATTTTGCTGCCCGTCAGACGCAGTCTGACGACCGCATTCGCATCCCGGTCACACTCGAACCCACAACTTGGGCAAGAGTGTTCCCTGACCCAAATCGGCTTCGCAGTCTCCACACCGCACGACGCACATTCCGTCGTCGTACCTCGTGCTTCAACCTGCTTGACGTGACAGCCATACAGGTCAGCCTTGTATTCGAGAAGGGTGATGAACTGTCGCCACGCCGCATCCTGCTTGTTCTGAGCATTATGCGACTGTTTCAGCATCCCCTTCACGTTCAAGTCCTCGACGAATACGGCGTCGTATTCGCGGACAAGCCATGTCGTAATCTTGTGCTGGTAGTCCAGCACCTTCCGCCGGATGTGACGCTTGACCTTCGCCACTTCCCGGCGTTGTTTCTCGTAGTTATTCGACCCTTGCTCCTTGTGCGACAACTTGCGTTGTTCACGGCGCAGACGCTCGTATTCGTCTTCGAGGTCGAGCCAGTCCACGGTTTTACCGTTCGAGGTGTGGATGTAGTTCAGGATGCCGAGGTCAATCCCGACACTATTGTTCATGTCCAGTGAATCCACGTCGGGCTTTTCGGGGAGGTCAGCCTCGTCGGTTTCGAGGCCGAAGGAGACGAACCAGTCACCGGTTGTCTCCTTCTTGACCGTGACTTCTTTGATATCCGCTTCGTCAGGGATCTCCCGGTGATAGCGAATAGGGATGTCTCCGATTTTGGAGAGCCAGAGTGTCGCGTTGCGGCCACTCGTGTTTTTGAGTTCGAAGCCGGACTGCGAAAACGTCATACTCTGGAACTCTCTCGGTGACTTCCAATTGAGTTTCCCGACCGTTCGACCGTTCTCTTTCTGTTCGGAGAGTCCGTCGAGGTTCTGGTAGAACCGCGTGACGGTTCGTTGCAAAGCCTTCGAGTTGACCTCCGAGAAGACGGAGAACTCGTCTTTCCAATCGGGAAGTCGGTAGTGGTGTTTGTACGCGGAGCCGATGTCGTCGGCATCCACGTTCTCGTATTCGTACAGAGTGTAGTTGTACGCTTGGCGATGAATGTCGATATGATGTTCCAGTTCAGCCGCTACCTCTTGTGTCGGGTATGCAGGGTAACGGTGACTGTACTCCATCGCTGTCTATTGATTGTTGATATGTTTACTTAATGGTTTGTATCTAATGCGGCGATTCATCTCCTCCCTACTCACTCGCAATACTCGCTCCTTGAGGAAAGGGCATTCTCGCCTCATTCTGGCAACCAACTGCCAGCCTCCGCGTGGAGCAGACGGCCCGTTTCTGCACCCAGTCAGACGCCCCCTGACCCAGCCGCAGTCTGTTAGTTTTCCGTATACGACCACGTGATAGAGTGGTCGTGTGTCTCCTGCTCGGTCGGCGTGACAGCCGGATTCTGTACCCAGTCGACGAACTCCGACGTGCAGTCCCGACAGAGTAACAGGGGGAACGCCCCCCGCTGTTCGATATCGAACTCCTCGTTCCACACCGCGAACGTCCCCTCGATTATCGTAAACGGCTCGTCGGATGGCTGGTGGATCTTCCGGAGAAGTTCTTTGGTGAGATTCGCGTCATCGGAGAGTTCAGACACGTCGGTAGCGGAGATGGGGATTTCGTCGTCGCAACGATCACACAATGGCACAGTAGTAGGTATGATGCCGTTCCACTTAGGGATAGCGACTTCTCTGCAACAAGGAAACAGTTAGGGTGGGACAGACGAGTTGGGTTCCGCAATCAGCTCACTCGCCGAGTGCAGTCTGCCGTTCGTCCCAGATTCCGCTCATGCGGTCGGCCGACTCTCTGGCCCGAGAGAGATTGATCAAGAGGAGAGACTGCAGTCGGTATTACACAGCCTGTGTCTGGCTACCGCCGGTCCCCTGGTTGAGATAGTCCCGAAGCAGGAACAGGACTTTCCCGACCGCAACCACGAGCAGGAGACCGACCGACCAGAGGGGAGCACTGCGACTGTAGGCAACGGCAGCGACCAACGCCAGGTTGATTGCCATGCCCAGATCGTCGAGGGCCCGAACGATCTGAATGCCGCCTGTAATGAGGAGGAGCGGAATCCCCCATTCGGGTGCAATAAGCGTCATCACGCCGAGAATAACCAACCAGCCGCCAATGCTGGTGTCGATGACGGCCCATCCCTCAGCCCGCTGGACTCTGACGAATTGGACGAGCGCGAGCGCCAGTATGGCGATACCGACGCTTGAGTCTGGAACGACGTACACGAGCGCTCCGATCAGAAACATCACGACTGCTAATCCGAGTTGTGTGAGTTGTTCTCGTTGAATCATAGGTGTATTTTCCTGGACGGCAACAGCTAGCCCAGCGCTGGGCAACTGTCAACCGTGTCTGAAAGACACAAACAGAGTACTGATAATAATAGTATCGGTCACAACGTTGCCCGTCGCCTAGAGAACGCTCTCATCTACCAGTCATCGAGAGCAGTGAACCGACCGACCTGACGCCGAACGCACACGTCGTAAAGCCTTTTATTGCCCCACTCGATGTCCGAAACATGGTAACAAGTCGTTTTACCCACACCAGCATCCTGGCTGACGACCTCGAAGAATCAGCCACCTTCTACGAGGAACTGTTCGGAATGGAACGAGTCCCATCACCGCGGTTTTCGGTTCCCGTCGAGTGGCTCCGGTGTGGTGACCTGACCCTGCATCTGTTCAAGCGGGACATCGACGCGGCGGACTACTACCACGTCGGATTGCACGTCGATGACTTCGAGAGCGTCTATCAGCAAGCGGTCGAGCGTGATGCTGCGTCCGACTTCGACCCTGACGTCGAGGAACCAGTCGTCTACGAACTTCCCGAGGGCGCAGTCCAGTTTTATATCAACGACCCAACGGGGAACCTCGTCGAGGTCAACTATCCCGACGTCGACGACCTCGACCGGGATATCGTCACGAACATCGTCAAACGGTCCGAACAGCGCGAACAGACGGGTGACGCCTCGGAAGCGAGGCTTTACTTCGAGAATACGGCTCCGTAACACCACGTAGACGCGCTTTTGCCGCGAACGGAAGCCACGCGCATTCTCCGGGATTACTCTAGAGAACGGACACAAATCCTATACAGGAGGACAGAGAACTCGGCGTAGAGATGAGTAGTGATAGCATGCGCGCAGTACAGATACCAGAACCAGGGGGCGAATTCGAAGTCGTCGACCGAGCAATCCCGGAGGTCGGACCGACCGAAGTTCGAGTCGAGGTAGACGCCTGTGGCGTCTGTCACAGCGATTCGTACACGAAGGAGGGGTCGTGGGAGGGAATCCAGTATCCGCGAGTGCCGGGACACGAAATCGCTGGCCGAATCGACGCGGTCGGCGCCGATGTCGAGAACTGGTCCGAGGGACAGCGGGTGGGGGTCGGCTGGCACGGTGACCACTGTTTCACCTGTGAGCCCTGTCGCCGCGGAGAGTTTATCGACTGTGACCACGAGCGAGTTACCGGAATCGACATGGATGGCGGCTACGCCGAATACGTGACTGCCCCGACCCACGCACTGGCACGCATCCCAGGCGAACTCGATGCTATAGACGCCGCTCCGTTGCTCTGTGCCGGTGTGAGCACATTCAATGCGCTCCGCAAGAGCAACGTGCAACCCGGCGATGTCGTCGCAGTACAGGGGATTGGCGGGCTTGGACATCTCGGTCTCCAGTACGCTGCGGCTGCCGGGTTCGAGACGGTCGCGATTTCACGCGGGACAGAGAAACGCGACGTGGCGTTCGAGCTCGGAGCAGACCACTACATCGACTCGACGGTAACCGATCCGGCCGAGGAACTGATGCATCTCGGCGGCGCGTCAGTTCTCATCGCGACCGCACCACACAGCGAGGCAATCGAATCGGTCGTCTCGGGGCTGGCAATTCACGGACAGTTGATTCCGCTGGGCGTCCCGGACGGGGATGTCGGAGTCGACGTGATCGATCTGATCGAGAACCAGCGGTCGATCAAAGGCCACTCGTCGGGAACGGCACGCGAATCACAGGACGCACTCGAATTCAGTTCACTGCGGGATATCACGCCGATGGTCGAGACGTTCCCCCTCGAAGACGCTGCTGCAGCCTACGACCACATGATGCGCAACGAAGCACGATTTCGAGCAGTACTGGTCCCCTAGCGAGTTGACGGTCGACTGTCACCGCTTCAATCGAACGCAGTTGCCTCGCCGCCTTTGAGACCGAGGAACTCGCGGACTTCCCCGGGACTCGCTGGCTCGCGACCGCTCACTTCCCACGCGAGGTCGACTATTTTCTCGACCTGTTCGGCGTTGCTCTCGGCCAGTTCGCCTCGCCGGAGGTAGAGATTGTCTTCGAGGCCGACGCGAGCGTGGCCACCCATGCTGACCGACTGTGTGGTCAACTCGAACTGTGACCGACCAGCTCCGATGGTCGAAAACGAGTACGAATCCCCAAACAGAGAGTCAGCGGTGCTTTTGAGGTGAGAGAGGTTGTCCGGGTCAGCTCCGATACCGCCGTTGATGCCGAGAACGAACTCGAGGTGAAGCGGCGGTTCAATCCAGCCCTGCTCGACGCAGTGCTGAAGGTTGTACAGGTGGCCGACGTCGTAACACTCCAGACTCGGCACGACATCGTGGTCCTCCATCGTCCCGAGCATGATCTTCAGGTCCTCGAAGGTGTTCTGGAAAATAAGCGTCGTCGTCCCTTCGAGATACTCGGGTTCCCAGTCGTACTCCCAGTCGTCGATGTTCTCCGCCATCGGATACAGACCGAAGTTAATCGACCCCATGTTACAGGAACACATCTCCGGGTCGAGTCGCGGGACAACCTGAACGCGCTCCTCGGGAGCCATGGTCGGCGCACCACCCGTCGTGGGCTGGATAATGACATTGGTTTCGCGATGGATACGGGCAGCGACATCCTCGTACAGGTCGAGATCAGTCACCGGTTCGCCCGTTTCGGGGTCTCTGACGTGAAGGTGGATGACTGCTGCGCCAGCCTCACTGGCGGCGATTGCGTCGTCGACAATCTCGTCGGGGGTTACTGGGAGATATGGTGACATCGACGGTGTATGAATCGCTCCCGTCACTGCACAGGTGATAATGACGTTTCCACTAGGAAGTTCGCGCATAACCTAATCTGGAGGGATTCGGTTAAAACCTTTTTGGGGATCTCAGAGAGGGATGGGGTAATTAAAACTAGGCGTATATCTTAAATATACCCCCGCCGCGCCCGGGCCCAAACAGGGAAAAAGCTAAAACGACGCGCTATGATTGTTCCAGTGTGGCTTGTAAGCATGGCAAGTAATCCCAATAATCAGGACAGACCTGAACGACGAGTATCAGTAACAGTCAACGGTGAAGAAATCGTCCGCGACATCGAACCGCGGACCAAACTGTCGGACTTCCTCCGTTACGAGGCAGACAAGACAGACGTTCGCGTCGGTTGCGAACACGGTGCCTGCGGTGCCTGTACCGTGGAGTTCGATGGAAAGACGGTCAAGTCGTGTATGCTCTATGCGGTCCAGGCGGACGACTCTGAAGTTCTGACGTCGACGGGCCTGAACGAAAGCGACGAAGAGCTCGGTCCGATTCAGCAGGCATTCCACGAGAATCACGGGCTGCAGTGTGGTTTCTGTACGAGCGGTTTTATTATGGCAACGAAGTCACTGCTCGATGAGAACCCGGACCCCAGCGACGAGGAAATCGAAGAAGCGCTCTCGGGGAACATCTGTCGGTGTACAGGCTACGTCAACATCGTGAAGTCAGTCAAAGACGCTGCAGAGCGTATCGACTCCCCAGGTGAACTCGAAGAGGTTGCACACGGAATGGGGGATGATTAGATTATGAGTCAAGCAGAAGACACCAGGAAAGAAGAAGTACAGGCGGACATGGAGGGGCAGGCGACGCCCGACCAGTACGTCGGTACCGAGTACGACCGGAAGGAAGACCAGCAGATAATGACGGGCCACCGGGAGTACACACACGACCGGACCCCGCCAAATGCCGGACACGCCGCGTACGTCCGGAGCCCACATCCGCACGCCAGAATCAACGATATCGACACGAGCGAAGCTGAAGAACATCCGGACTGTCACGCGGTCATAACGATCGACGACTACTACGAGGCCGGATTCGCCCCGATGATCTGTGGGATTCAGGAGTGGGCGGAACCGCCGCTCGCCGAAGGCAAGGTCTCCTACGTGGGCCAGTGTGTTGCAATGGTCGTCGCGGAGGACCGCTACACCGCCGAGGACATCATCGACCTCGTCGACGTCGACTACGAGCGCCTCGACCCCGTCGTCGACGAGATGGAAGCACGCGAAGACGAGACCGTCATCCACTCCGAGATGGGGCCGAACGCACCGTCGAACGTCGCGTTCGACGAGACCTTCGACCTCGGCGAGCCGGACAAGATGTTCGAGGAGGCCGACCACGTCATCGAAAAAGAGTTCGAATGGAACAGTCGGGCGTCCGGCGTTCCGCTCGAGACGCCGGGCGCAGTCTCGGAGTACAACCCGCACCCCGAAGACGGTGAAGAGAAGTTCCACGTCTGGTCGAATCAGCAACTTCACACCTGGGCCGACGTGGCGATCTACGCCGCCCTCGACGAACCGCGCGAAGAGGTCCGCGTCGAGGTCCCACTGACCGCCGGTGGGAGCTACGGGACGAAACACGCGACGGTCTACCGTCACGCCGTGCTCACCGCTGCTGCCTCGAAGATTCTCGACGGCAAACCGGTCAAGTACGTCGAAGACCGCGTCGAAGACCTGCAGGGCGGAGACAGTGCCTCCACGGACCGCACGTACAAAGCCAAACTGGCGTTTAACGACGACGGGGAGTTCCTGGCCAACGACTTCTGGCTCGCCGACAACTTCGGTGCCTTCCCGCGGTTCATCTGTACCAACCAGGTACTGAAGCCACTGGCAATCATCAACGGTCCGTACGACGTCGAGCACGCAAAGTACGAGTACGAGATCGTTACGACCAACAAGATGCCCCAGACATCCTACCGTGGGTTCGGGACGCCCGCACACAGTTTCGTCTGGGAGATGCTCGTCGACGAGGTCGCCGATACGCTCGACATGGACCCGATGGAAGTGCGGTTGCGAAACTACATCGAAGAGGAGGATATGCCCTACAAGACGCCGTCGGCGAACACCTACGGCGAGGGCGACTACTCCGCGACCATCGAGAGAGTCTGGGAGAAGGCCAAAGAAGAACAGGACGGCGGGATGCTCGACCCGGACCGAATCGAGGAACTCCGCGAAGAGGGTATCTACCGCGGTGCCAAGCCTGCTCTCGTCCTCGAACCAGGCCTGGGTTGTTACGACTACCACACGCGTCAGTTCGTCCCGCGTGACGAACTCGAGACGTACTACACGCCCGAGAACCGGGACTTCAGCGACGTCGTGACGATGCCCGAGCCGCTCGAGGCGTACATCCGCGGCGACGGCAAGGTCGTCGTCAAGATTTCCTCCGACGACCAGGGGCAGGGTCACCAGACGATCGCCTCTCAGCTGCTCGCGGACGAACTGGGCATCACGCCCGAACAGGTTCTCGTCCCGCAGCAGGACAACCTCGACGTGGCGAGCGACGTCGGGAGCGCCTCCTCGCGGATGGCGACGGTCATGTCCAGCGCAGCGATCGGCCTCGGCGAGAAGTTCCGCGGCCAGTTAGAAGAACTGGGCGCCGAGCACTGGGGCCCCGGCTGTGATATCGAAAACGTCGAGTACACCGAAGGCGGCGTGGAGCTGAAATCGACCGAAGGCATCGACCCGGTCGACGCGCGCCACGAAGAGCGCCTCGAAAATGACTTCCTGTCGCTGGCCGAGCTCGTGGAGATTGACAAGTACATGGAGACGGGTGACTCGTTCTTCAAGCCAGAAGCCGAGCTGAAGACCTACGCGTACTACGAGTACCCCGACGTCGCCTACGACAACCGCGAGTGGTTCGAGGAGGCGATGATCCGCAAGCGGCCGACCTACCCGAGTGTCTCGTTCGCTGCCAACGTCGTCATCGTCGATGTCGACATCGAAACCGGCGAAATCGAGGTTCCGAAGGTGCTCTCGGTCCGTGACTCCGGTCGCATCATCAACCCCAAGATCGCCGAGGGACAGTTCCACGGCGGCATCGCACAGGGTGTCGGCGCCGCACTCCAGGAGGAGTTCGGCTACACTGAGGACGGGCAGCCACAGACGACGACGTTCTTCGACATGATGCTGCCGTCGATCACGAACATCCCGGAACTGGACATCGACAAGCAGGAGACCTGGTCGGTCTTCACGAAGTCCGGTGCCAAGGGTCTCGGCGAGACGGGTATCATGGACATCCCGGCGAGCATCGCGACCTCGGTCAACGACGCACTCCAGCCGCTCGACGTGAAGATGGACGAGATGCCGCTGACCCCGGACCGCATCCGAGACCGCGTCAAAGACACAGCCGAAGCGCCGAGTCCGGCTGACGACTGATACCGTCGCTGCTCACCACTGGTTTCCTCATTTTTCCACGACCGACGACTGAATAGCTGCTGCGTCGTTGCCCGCCAGTTACTGAGTGAGTGCAGCCGGTGGTCCGCCAGGCAAGTCGTCGCGGTCGTGTGACTCCATCAGATCGAGTTCGGG
The DNA here is from genome assembly GCF_037645885.1 of Salinibaculum salinum. Classification (NCBI taxonomy): domain Archaea; kingdom Methanobacteriati; phylum Methanobacteriota; class Halobacteria; order Halobacteriales; family Haloarculaceae; genus Salinibaculum; species Salinibaculum salinum. The sequence continues at coordinate 185,611 of NZ_JBBENW010000002.1, forward strand.
ACCGACCGGTACGAATCCTGTCGGATTCAGCTCCGGTTGGCCGCGGTAATAGTGTGTCTTCACGTGCGCGACATCGAGCGTGCGAGCGACTCCGGGGAACTGGGCGAGCTCTTTCGTGTAGTTCCAGAGGTTCGGATAGTCGACGAGGCGCCTGACGTTACACTTGAAATGCGTGTAATAGACGGTGTCGAATCGAAAGAGCGTCGTAAACAGGCAGATGTCGGCCTCCGTGAGGACTTCACCACAGAGATACCGCTGGGTGGCGAGTAACTCCTCGTATCGGTCGAGCGCGTCGAAGAGGTCGGTAACCGCGCGTTCGTACGCAGCCTGTGACTCGGCAAACCCCGCCTGATAGACGCCGTTGTTGATCGAGTCGTAGATGGAGTCGATAACCTGGTCGATTTTCTCACGATACCCCTCCGGGTAGAGCGTAAACTCGTGACCGAAGTCCGCAAACGAGACGTCTAGCATCCGCATGATCTCCGCCGACTCGTTGTTGACTATCGTCTCTCGTTCGATATCCCAGAGGACTGGAACGGTCACGCCACCCGTGTACGCCGAGTCGGCTTTTCGGTAGACATCTCGCAGGTAGGAACAGCCGTTGACCGTATCCGGCGTACACCCCTCTTTTTCCGGTGTAAACTCCCACCCGTCTTCCCCGCGTACGGGGTCAACGATGTCAATCGAGATGACGTCCTCCAACCCCCGCAACGCTCTGACGAGCGTCGTCCGGTGCGCCCACGGACAGGATTGTGAGATATAGAGGTGGTATCGGCCTGCTTCAGCGGGGAATGTGTCGTCGGTTCCGAGCGTGCCGATCCAGTCCCGAAACGACGTCTCTTCACGGACGTATTCGTCACTGGTGTCGTCACTTCTGTTCTTGTCCGCATTCGGATACCACTCGCCCTCGATCATCCGTCCCATGAGTAGCCTCCGTTCGCCGCGGACGTAGCTGTTCGTTTACGACTCATCGTCCGGTTCGTACACCTGTCCAGTATCGTCAGACGGTGCGCCAAAGCTCAGTACGACCGCGGGTTCGTCCGCGTCGGCCGGGACGAACGCGCGGTGTGGATTCCCGCCTTCGACGAGGAACATCTCGCCAGATTCGACGACGTACTCCCGCTGGGGTGTCTCCACGTGGAGCGTCCCCGACCGAACGAGAAATGCCTCCTCCTGTTTCTCGTGGTAGTGATACGCCAGCGGGATCTGCTCTCCTGGCTCGGCGATATTGTTTCGAATACCGAGAATCTCGAAGTTCGCGATATCGCTAATCGAAAACGTGTCTGCGATTGGGTCCGGTTTCGGCTCGATATCGGGCCGTGTCGGCGTCGTCTCTATTTCATCCGGATTCGCGAGATGATACCCATTGTCAGTCATGACAACCGCTTTCACGCGAGGCAGAATAACTGCTGTGGTTCGGATAAAACACCGCGACGAACGCGTGACGTTAGCTCATGTTCAACGCGACTTTGATGGCGTTCTCCTTGCGTTCGGTGAACGTCTCGTATGCCTCGTCGAAATCTTCGAAGTCGAACTCGTGGGTGAACAGCGAGTCGACGTCGACCTGGCCGTTCTTGACGAGTCGAGCGCTTGCCTCAGCCCGATTCGCGTGCGCGCGACAGCCACGGAACTCGATTTCGTTTGTGACGAGGTCGGCCATCGGAATCTCCTGCAGATTCTCGTTGGGGATGCCGTCCATGCTGACAGTCCCCCCCTTCCGCGTGACGGCGACCGCCTGCCGGAATCCTTCGCCCGCGCCCGCCGCTTCGAGTGTCACGTCGATGCCGACGCCGTCGGTGATATCCATAATCTGCTCGACGACATCGTCGTCCTTGTAGGAGATAGTGTGGTCAGCACCCAGTTCCTGTGCCAGTTCGTTCCGACGCGGGTTGCCGACGCCGATGACCTCACTCGCGCCCATCGTCTTCGCAATCTGGACCGCCAGCAGTCCGACCGTTCCAGTGCCGATGATTGCGACCGAATCGCCGGCACTGATATTCCCGCGTTCTGCGAGATAGAGTGCAATCGCGTTGACGTCGAGCAGTGCCCCCTCACGCCACGAGAGTTCCTCGTCGAGGTGATAGAGCGTATCAGCCGGAACGGCTGCGTACTCAGCGTATGCGCCGCTTGAGGTGTGGCCAATCTGCCGGTGACCGGCGTCGAAATCGCCGTAGTTCTCACAGAGGTTGTATCTGCCTTCCCGACAGCGCTCACAGAATCCACAGCCGCTGTGACTTTCGGCGAACACCCGGTCGCCCGGTTCGAGTCGTTCGACATCGTCGCCGACCTCGACGACGCGTCCCGACCATTCGTGACCGGGGACGAACGGGAAACTCGGCGGCCAGCCGTCGACGTGTCCGTGGAATATCTTCGGGTCCGTCCCGCAAATCGAAACTTTCTCCACCTCGACCAGAACGTTGTCGACATCGTCTATCTCAGGCGTGTCGATTGTCTCTATCGACCAGTTCCCTGCCGTCTCGACGACGAGCGCGCGCATCGTATCTGGTACTTGCTGCTGCTTCTGAGCCATGATTCCTATTTTGATGACCATTCATATTTAGCTTTTGTTCAGCCAAATCAATAGTGAACAACCGAGATGTAGCTCGCGGCAGCGTCGCTGGCGGTTACCGGCCCAGTCGAGAGAGCGCCATTACTCTTCGATGAAGGCGACGGGTCGCGTCCAGCCCGCACTCGCATCTTTCACTTTGATCGGGAAGGCCACGAGCGGAATGTCCGTCCGTCGCGGGAGTTTGTCCAGGTTCGCCATTTTCTCTATCTGGCAGTACTCGGCTTCGCGCCCAGCCAGGTGCGCGGGCCACAGCTCGGCGTTGTCGCCGGTTTCGGCGAAGCGTTCGCCCATCTCGACGAACGGTTTGTCGAACCCGTAGGCGTCGATGCCGATGACTTTGATTCCCTGATTGACGAGGTGCTTGGTCGCTTCCGCGCCCATTCCCGGGAACTCGGTGAGATACTCCTCGGTCCCCCAGAGTTTGTCCGCCCCCGTCTCGATCAGAACGATTTCGCCCGGTGAGAGGTCGTGGTTGAGTTCCTCGAGTTGCTCGTCGATTTCCGCGGCCGAAATTTCCGTCCGGGGTTCCTTCCAGGTGAAATCGAGCACGACCGCGTTCCCACGGCACCATTCGGCCGGAATCTCGTCGATGGTCTTCGAGGGCTCGCCCTCGGATTCGGGACCGTAGTGCCACGGGGCATCCATGTGAGTCCCCGTGTGGATAATCGCCGTTATTTCTTCCCAGGCGAGTCCTTTCCCGTCCGGGAAATCCTCGTGGCTGAGGTTCTCTCCGTATCCGGATTCACGGAGGTTCTCGGCGAGTTTGTCGCCGCCGACCTCGTGGTCCCAGTACTCAATTTCGGGCGTCCACGGCTCACTCGGACTGTTCGACTCGACAGGAATACTCAGATCTATCATTTTTGCATCCGCTGCTGTCAGTGGTGATCTCATCGCGCGTGATAACGTATGACGCAGGTAGGTAATAAATCAGTTGTTATGTGTAAGATTGCGGATAAAGGCGGGTTTCTGCCCGTCTACCGCAGTGTCTAACCGACTGCATCCGACAGCGGTACGCGAACTACTCTTCGATGAAGGCGACGGGTCGCGTCCAGCCCGCACTCGCGTCTTTCACTTTGATCGGGAAGGCGACGATCGGAATATCCGTCCGTCGCGGGAGTTTGTCCAGGTTCGTCATTTTCTCTATCTGGCAGTACTCCGCCTCGCGGCCGGCGAGATGTGCGGGCCACAGCTCGGCGTTGTCGCCGGTTTCGGCGAAGCGTTCGCCCATCTCGACGAACGGTTTGTCGAAGCCGTAAGCGTCGATACCGATGACTTTGATTCCCTGATCGACGAGATGTTTGGTCGCCTCTGCGCCCATCCCTGGGAACTCGGTGAGATACTCCTCGGTCCCCCAGAGTTTGTCCGCCCCCGTCTCGATCAGAACGATTTCGCCCGGCGAGAGGTCGTGGTTGAGTTCCTCGAGTTGCTCGTCGATTTCCGCGGCCGAAATTTCCGTCCGGGGTTCTTTCCAGGTGAAATCGAGCACGACCGCGTTCCCGCGGCACCATTCGGCTGGAATTTCGTCGATAGTCTTCGACGGTTCGCCTTCGGATTCGGGACCGTAGTGCCACGGGGCGTCCATGTGGGTCCCCGTGTGGATAATCGCCGTAATCGTCTCCTCGGCGAGACCGATGCCGTCCGGGAAGTCATCAGCACTGACTTCCTCGATGCCGATTTCGTGCATCTTCTCGGCGAGTCGGTGTGCGACCTGTTTGTGGTCCCGATATTCCATTTCGGGTGTCCAGGGTTCGCTCGGACTGCCGGGTTCGATGCCGATACTGAGATCTACCATCTCCGATTCGATCAACTGTTGTTGCAACTGCTCCATTGCTGTGCTGGCGTTCTCCCGATACAATAATAAAAGGCTCGGTGGGAAAATCCCCAAAATCGCAATACGCAACGCTCGTCGGGGCGCCATCCGACGGGCGAACGTGGCAACGCTGGGACGCGTCTTCGGTTCCTGTGTTCGTTATTCGAGCGTGGCTTCTGCGTCTTCAGCCGCGGCGAGATCCGAGCTAGCATCGACGCCGCTGTTTATTTTCTCCTCCATGCAGTCGAAGAACTGTCCGACGAGTCGGGAGGTGACGCTACCGAGCGCACGTTGTCCGAGCGACGAAATCAGACCAGAGACGTTCGCCTCGGCCTCCCATTCGAGTCGCGTCCCGTCTTCGATATCGACGAGGCTCATTTCCGCGACTGCGTCGAACGCACCCTTCCGGCCAGCACTTCCCTCGACAGACATGACGAGTCTATCGGGTTGGTCCGTTTCGACGATTAGACCGTCGACGCTGAATGTCGGTTTGACGCTCCCGACACCAACGGTAACGATTGCCTCGAATTCCGAGGGGTTTTGGAGTGTCATTTCGTCCAACCCGGGTGCGCAGTCGGCGAGGTGGTCGGTATCTGTAAAGTATTCCCACAGTTCTTCTGGTGGACGGTCAGCTTCGAACTCACCGTCGAATTCTAGTGTCATTGGTAGTTTGCTGTTTGTCGAATTTGTCGAGCTGTCCGATTCGTCGTATCAGTCTTCATCCATCCGCGACCGGTCCGAGAGTTCAACGATGTTGTTCTCGGGGTCGTACATGTAGGCGACGCGAACACCCTTCGAGAGGGTAATCGGTTCGTGGATGAACTCGATTCCGTCGTCGGTCAGTTCCTCGTACAACGTGTCGATATCGTCGACTTCGAGACAGAAATGCGAGGCCCCAGCGTCGTTGTTGGACGCGCCGTGCGCGTCGCCGCCCTCCGGACTGTTGTACTGGAGAAGTTCGACCTGGCACCCGCCGGCATCGAGGAACGCGACCTCGACGTCGACTGCGCCGTCGACGCCGACGAAGTTCTCGAACTTCTCGCTGTCCTCGCTTCCTTCTTCGACGTGTCCCTCCGAGAGAAGTTCGAGACCAAGCGTGTCTCTGTAGAACGGAAGAACCTCGTCCATATCCGATACTGTAACGCCGTAGTGATGGGCAGTTCCAATCATCTAGTTCCACCCAGTACGTCATCTGGGACTGGAAAATACCTTTCGGTGGTGGTAAGCCACAGACGGAGAAGAACACAGGTCACGAGAGAGGAGGGAGACACCTCTCTTCGGTCGAACACTCGGGATATCCCCCGGGACCAGGGGGGAGGCGATCGAATTGATAGCCTCTCGTCGGTCAGCCGGGCAAAACTTTATATATTTTCTAGTTCCAGTTCAACCCGTATACCCATGAAACCGGAAGTATTTGAGTACCACTCACCGACCTCAGCAGAGGACGCAGTCACACTCATGGAAGAGCACGAAGATGCCGAACTCCTCGCAGGGAACCAATCACTTGGCGTGCAGATGGCCAACCGGCTGGCTGCACCCGACCACCTGATCGATCTCAACGAGATAGAGGACCTGAAATACATCTCGGAAACCGGAGACGGCATCGAGATTGGGGCACTGACGCGACACACAACTATCGCGGAGTCAGACCACCTGGACCGCGAACTACCCCTTCTGGCGGAGGCGGCCGGCGAAATTGCTGGCCCGTCTGTCCGGAACATGGGGACGCTTGGTGGGAGCCTCGGTGAGGCCGACCCAGCGGGGAACTACCCGACCGTCATGACGGCCCTCGATGCGACGATAACACTACAGGGCCCCGATGGAACGCGTGATGTCGACGTTCAGGACTTCCACATCGCGTACATGATGACCGCGAGGGAGGAAGAGGAGCTCATCGTTAGCGCGACAGTGTCGACCAGTCCGTTCCCGATTGGTCGCACGGGGATGTCGTTCCAAGAGATCAAACGCGTCCCGCACACCTGGCCGAAGCTCAGCGCGGCGGCAGCTGTCGTCGTCGACGACCCCGACGCTGACGAACCCGTTGTCGAAGAAGCCCGTCTCGCATTCGGAAACGCAGCGGACGTCCCGCTCCGGACGGAGGCTGCCGAAGACGCCGTGGAAGGCACCTCGCTCGATGAGGACGCTCTCTCTGCTGCTGCCGAAGCCGCGATGGATGCATCGGAGCCCGCAGGCGAAATGCAGGCCGACGCCGAGTACAAGGAAGACCAGGTCGGCGTCTTTGCAAAGCGCGCACTGCAGGCCGCATACGACAACGCACTCGAAGAGTAACTCGACAGCGTCGGCACCTCGCATAATCCGACGAGTTCCGTCCCCACGTAATTTTTCCCGAGTAAAAGAACCGAGAGACGCATCTGGTTCTGTCGGCGGAAAGGGGTGAGATACCCGGTACTGTTAAGCATTGTGAACAAGTAAAATTCGACCATGAGCGAGGAAGACGACGCGGTGATAATCAAAGGCGAACTTTTCGATAACATGGCAACGACAAAAGAATACACGACCAGTCAGCTCGCGCGGAAAGTCGGGAAGACCGACGACGAAGTGAGACCGTATCTAGAAGAGCTGGCCGAGAGCGGTCGGATCCGAAAGCGCGAACGGGGCGAGAAAACGAAGTGGGTCCGGTTTGGATAACAGATGACGAGCTCAGATTCACCAGTGACGGACGAACAGGACCCCTGGAGCGCAACCACCCAGGACCTTCTCGAGGCCCTGATGACGTACCGTGACACCGACCGCGAGGCAGTCGTCGCGACGATTATCGACGTCGAAGGATCGGCCTACAGACGACCCGGTGCGAAGATGATAATCGAACCTGGCAGCGACAGTCTCGGCGGCATCACGGCCGGCTGCCTCGAAGACCCGGTGATAAACTTAGCTGCCGACGTGCTCGAAACTGGTACCCCGACTGTGGAGACGTTCGACCTCATGGACGACGACGAGTGGGGACTCGGACTGGGCTGTAACGGTATCATCGATATCCTCCTCGAGCCACTCGACGACAGCTGGGACCCCGCGCTGGCGGAACTTGATTCTCAGCGTCCTGTCGCGATGGTTACAGCGACTGAGGCCACCGACGAGCGAGTGAGTGTCGGCGATCGTATCGTCGTCGACGACGACGGAAGCGTGCAACGCCGCGACGGGCGGTTGTCACTGCCCGACGATGTCGTCGCGAACGTCCAGGGAGTCGTCGCCGACCTCAAATCTGAAGCTGGGTCAATTTCCGTCTCCACCGAAACTGACGACGGAACGGTTACGACCTTCGTCGACTGGCTCACCCCTGCGCCAGATTTGCTCTTGTTCGGCACCCAGAACGATGTGCAGCCAGTGTCCCGGATGGCACGCAACATGGGTTTCCGCGTAATCATCGCCTCCGCACGCGGCGCGCGCGCCAGCAGTGACCAGTTCCCACACGCACACGAGGTTCGGAAGACGCGACCGATGGACATCGAAGAGGTACTGGACGACCCGCAGCGGACCTACGCCGTACTCATGTCGCACAACTTGTTAGAAGACCGTCTCGCCCTTGTCTCCCTGCTCGATACGGAGGTCCCGTATATCGGACTCATGGGGCCGCGTGAGCGCTTCGACGAAATCCGCGAAGCGGTCGCCGCTGACGAAGGGCGCGAGCTGACCGAATCCGAACTCGAACGGATTGCGACACCTGTCGGTCTCGATGTCGGTGGCGGTGAACCCATCCACATCGCGCTCAGCATCGTCGGCGAAGTACTGGCCGTCCACAACGACCGTGAGGGTGGGCGGCTCAAAGAGCGTGAAGGGCCGATCCACAGGCGAGTGGACACCCAGGCGTAGGCTTCCGTCTACCCAAACAATTAAATTCGTTAGCTGAGGTTTGCTAGGTATGAGTTCAGTGAGCATACTCGTGGCAGTCGCCGGTGACGATGAATCGCGCGTCGAAAAGTACGTCGAGACCATCGAGACCCTCAAAGGGGAAAACGACCTCTCTGTGGACATTCTCCACGTCTACTCCGAAGACGACATCGAGCGGATCGAGGAGATGTACGATATCGGTTCACGAGAGAAACACCAGCTCGGGAACGCTGCCAAACACAACACTGCAGTTAGCAACCTCATAGATGGACTCCGTGCTCGCGACATCGATTTTACAACCTATGGAGCGATCGGCGATGCCGGGACCGAGGTAATCGAACTGGCACGAGAACAGGATGTCGATTTCGTTCTCATCGGTGGACGAAAGCGGTCACCAACGGGGAAAGCACTCTTCGGGAGTACGGCACAGGATATTCTGCTCAACGCATCCATGCCAGTCATCTCCTGCGGAGTCCAGCAATAGACGGCTACCGGCGAACGGAACGGGGCTTACTCTTCGACTTTTGCTACTGCTCGGATCGGTGAGCCGGTCCCATTCCGGAGTCGGAGTGGGAAGCCCATGAAGGTGAACGTCTCGCCAACGACTTTCTCGATGCTACAGAGGTTTTCCATGTGGGGAACCTCGTATTCGGTACAGAGGGTATGACAGGGATAGGTTCCACTGGGGTTGTCCGGACTCGGCTGGTCGATACCGAAGTTGGCAACTCCCTGTTCGATGAGCCAGCGGGTCGCCTCCTCAGTAAGACCGGTGTGTTGTTCGTTGTACGCGCGTGATGGGTACGTCCGGTTGTAGTGACCGGTGTGGAACAAAACCGTATCGCCGTCCTCAACGGTCTGTCCCGTCTCTTCGAGCGCGGTCTGGACGTCTTCGAGTTCGATATACCCGTCTGGATCACAGTGAGAGACATCGATCGCTTTGCCGGGCGTGTGGAACTGCTCGAGGTCCATTTCGTTGATTGGTGTCCCATCTTCCTTGAAATGCCGAATCGAGTCGACGTGGCTCGGCCCGTGCTCCGAGATCTGGAAGGTCCGGGATTCGTAGGTGAACGTCGGTTCGTCGATGCCAGCCTGGTTCTTGAAGATGTACTCGGAATCTTCGAAGGTCGTGTCCGTCCAGACGATTGTGTCCGGATGGGCGAAATACACTGGGTGCTGGTGGTAAATCTCCTGACTGAGGTCGATGAACTCGGCCATAAACGCCGCATTGTGGACCGCGTACATTAACTTATCGCCCGACCCGGAATATGCACCCATCTTGGGACGGAATATCGCGGGCGGAGGGAAAGATATAAAATCCTCAGCGAAGACCAGTATGATAGCGATGAGCATACAACCAGGTGATGGGCTCCTAGACAAACTCACCCAGATCAGATTCAACGATTCACGAGTGATATTCGTCGAATCGGTGATCGTCATAATTCTGACCTGGACACTAGCAGCCCACATCTTCAACATCGTCGATGTGATCTCTAAACCCTCGTTAATCGGGGGCGCAATGTACGAGATCGCCAGGAGTGACCGATTCCTCGAGCACATGATACCGACGCTCCGGCGGACCGCCCTCGGTCTCTGGTACACCCTGATTATCGGGACGATACTGGGGGTCGGTATGGGAATGCGCGGGAGCATCGAGAAGGTATTCCAGGATTACGTTACCGTCGGGCTGGCGATGCCGGGACTTTTCATCGCCATCTTCGCCGGGATGTGGTTCGGGACGACCGACATGACGATGATCGTTGCTGCGACGGTGATCTCGTTCCCATTTCTCACCCAGAACGTCTACGAGGGCATCAGGGACATTGACAACGATCTGCTTGAGATGGCAAGCGCGTTCGACCTCTCGAACCGGCGTGGGATTCGCCGAATTATCCTCCCAGCGGTCATGCCCGAATGGTTCTCGGGGACTCGATACGCGCTGGCGATTGTCTGGAAGACGGTGACCCTCGCTGAACTGGTCGCCGCCGATAGCGGCATCGGATACATTATCAGGCAGGAACTGGAGGCGCTCGATTTCACAGGTGCGATGGCATGGACGATTCTGTTCGTCCTCGTCGTCCTGGTTGTCGAGTATGGCATCCTTCAGCAGATCGAAAAACGAGTATTCAGCTGGCGGCAGAGCATTAGCGGAGTGATTGGTGCATGAGTTCACAAAATCAACAGACTGACGGTGAAAGTATAGGCGTCAAAACTGGAACTGCAGGCTCGATTCACGTCGAGAACCTCACAAAGGAGTTCGACACGCAGCAGGGACACGAGTTGGTGTTCGAGGATATCAGCTTCGACATCGAACCCGGGAGCTTCGTGACGTTGCTCGGGAAGTCTGGCAGCGGGAAGTCGACGATGCTCAACATCATCAGCGACGTTCTCGAACCAACATCCGGGGAAGTTCGGTTCGAAACCGACGACCCATCTGAGGAAGTCAAGCTCGGTCACGTCTTCCAGTCGCCGCGGCTGCTCCCCTGGAATACGCTGGTGCAGAACATCGAGCTCGTCCACGAGCACAACCCCGACTTTACCCGGGAACTGGCCGAAAAGTACCTCGACCTGGTCGGACTCTCGGAACACTATGATAAGTACCCGACTCAGCTGTCGGGCGGACAGCAACAGCGGGTCGGCATCGCCCGGGCATTCAGCATCGATCCCCCAGTAATGCTGATGGACGAGCCGTTCAGCAACCTCGACGAAATTACCGCCGAGGAACTTCGTGAAGAGCTGATGAACGTCTGGCAAGAGCTCAACAAGACGGTCTTTTTCGTGACGCACGACATCTCGGAGGCCATCGAGTTGTCCGACCGGATGCTCATGCTCGGTGACGGTCGGATCTACGGCGACCTGGAGGTCCCACTCGACCGCCCGCGGCGCACGGATTCCGACGAATTCCTGCGATTCCGCCAGAAAGCAATCGATACGTTCTACAGCATCGACGATTAATATGGCAACGAAAGATAAAACAGTCAGGCTTCCAGTCCTCGGGTCACTCGGCGGATGGGCAGCTCGTGCGTTCGGGATCCTGTTGTTCTTCGTCGGCTGGGTCGCCCTGGCGTCGGTGTTTCCCGAAGATCTGCTCCCGTTCCCACAAGAGACGCTGCTGTTGGCATGGGAGTTCACCGCGAGCGGTTCGGTCTGGCCACACTTGGCGGCAACTCTCTCACGCATCTTCTGGGGCTTCCTCGGCGGGATGGCCGTGGGTGTCTTCATGGGTGTCCAGATGGGGATCAGCGATTACCAGCGGAAGTTCCTCACGCCACACGTCATGTTGAGTCTCTCGATCCCGCACATCTCCTGGGGGATCACGGCGACGCTGATCTTCGGATACGACATCCTCGCACCCATCGTCGCGACGATCCTGGTCGTGTTCCCGTTCGTCGCGGTCAACGTCTGGAAGGGCGTCGAGAACATCGACGGTGATCTCCTCAAGATGAGTCAGTCGTTCGATCTCTCGTTCTCCCGGACGGTGCGTCGCATCATCCTCCCGAACATTGCACCATCGCTGTTTTCGGGTTCGCGGCTCGGACTCGCGATGTCCTGGAAAGCGGTGACTATCACCGAGATGTTCGCTGCCTCCTCCGGGCTCGGATACAAGATCATCGAATCTTACGAGAGTATCTACTTCGAGCGTGCGTGGGCGTGGGTTGTGATCGCAATGGTCGTTATCCTTCTCATCGAGTACGGCATATTCAAACCGCTCCAGCGGCGTGTCTTCGAGTACCGCCAGGATGCCGACTTCACGATGCTCGGCTGAGAACTGAATTTTCGCTCTCGTTTTCGTCGTCGACGTGATTAATCCACGCTGGCGGTGTCACGTTCGTTTCCGGATTCAGTTCGTACGAGACGTTTTCGGTTATCTTCACGATTCGTCCGCCGACCACGGCCTCGTAGGACAGTTGATACGAGTGGACAACGCCCCAGGAGTCGACCACCGCAGTGAACGAGCCGTTTCTAATCGAATCGAACCGCGCAGCTGAGCCGGTGTCATCGGGATCGGACAACTGTGTCGACAGGCGGAACAACGTGTCTGACTCATTGTCCCTCTCAATGGTCTCCAGCGTGCTCCCCCGTGCAGCGGTGATATACTGGTACAGTCCGCGCTGGTTGACCACGCCGCTCCGGTACGGTGGCGTCGCGAAGTACAGCAAATCCTCCGGTAGCGGGGTCGAACCGCGAGCAGTCTGTGCCCGCGTGTATCGCGTCTCGTTGCCTATCGTGGTCGCGAGGTAGCCGAGCTCCCCGTCGAACCAGTACTCGTCTCTGTCCGACAGCCCCTGCGTGGAGACGACGGTCGCCCGGTACCGCCCATCACTCGCGTGTTCGACAGTCACGTTTGTCTGGACCGACTGGCTGCTGTTTCGTTGTTCAGTATAGTGCCGCTCAGCGCTGTATGTGCTGTACGAGAGTATCGACCAGTGCTGATCGAGAAGCTGTTCGGGGTTTACGAGACGCCCGTCACGTACACCCGGCGGTGAATTCGGTTGTGACGAGTCTGCCCCGTCGTACGGTGGCGATACGTCCGTCGTCTGTTCGGTTTCACTGGTCTCTGGACCGGGAAAGCCACTACAGCCAGAGAGAACAACGAGTCCGACGAGCAACAGCGACGAGAGCGACTCTGTTTGCATAGACGGCAAATACGGCTCACAAAGTAATAATAGGATTGGCTGTGAGAGTCGCGCAGCAAAAATTGGAGTTGTGCGGATTCCCGGCTACGTTCGGGGCAGTTCGGTAATCGCCGACTGAGACCGATGGCCTCAGTCGAACTGAACGTGCTGGACGTATTCCGACCAGTTCGATTCGGTGAGGCCCAGTTCAGCAACTCGGTCGAAGAAGTTCGACTGCTTCTCAACGTACTCGTCAGACATCGACGTCGATTCGTAGACGGACGCGTGCTCCGGTGGCTCCAGAGTGTCGGTCCCTTCGAGATTGATGCCGTAGTTGACGATGAACCTGGCTTCCTCCTCACTTCCGGCACCCATCGTCTCGATGTACTCGTCACTCCGCGTGATGACCTCGACCGGGTTCTCACGCAGCTCTTGCAGGGCCATCTCCTGTGCGCGATAGTAGGTCTCGATGGCGCCCTCGTTCTCCTCGTAGAACTCGGTTCGGGTCACGAGGTTCTGCATCGTCGGGAAGCCCCACTCGGTCTCTTCACCGAGGACCTCGTTCGGAATGTAGTCTTTCAGCCAGAACAGGGGTTTGATATCGCCCGACATCATCTGCGGGGCCGCGCCCATTCCCTCACCGGAGGACCCAACCTCGACGTCACCCTGGGCGACCTGTTGGCCGATGGTGAAGTACCCGGACGTCACGACGCTGAAGTCGCCGCCCTCTTCCTCGAACCGGTAGTCGGTCGTGCCACCGAAGGCGACGTCGTACGACGTCGCGTCGGCACCGCCCCAACTCCCGATAGCGAAGTTCGCGCCGTCTTCGACGATCTTGTCGATCGATTGCTGGACACCGCCGGTGTTGTCCGGGTCGTAAGGCCCACCAGTCTGTACCAGCGGGGCGAAGTTCAGCGGCGTGTTCTTCCCGAAGACGGTAATCTCGATATCTCGTCGCGGACCGATCCGAGATGCCTCGAGCGCACCGAACTGTGCGATATCGGCGTTGTTAGCGATCCACGTCGGCACGTCGTCCCACGTGTTCTCGAAGGAAAAGGTGACATCCGCCCCGACTTCGTCAGCAGCCTGCTGGAAGTATCCCTCGTCCTGGGCGAGCTTTCGCAGCACAGCCCACCAGCCGGTCGGTGGCACCGCGGCAATGACCTCACCTTCCTCTTGTTCTCCGCCGCCCTCTCCGGTGCAGCCCGCTAACGCTGTCAGGCCTGCTGCTCCCGTTGCTTTCAGTACACTCCGTCGGTCGATATTGTAGCTGTGCCTTTCCGGCATGTGACTCGATAACGAGAGGCACTTATTAATACTTTTGGTATCAGCGATTGGTAGAATCCTATCTGCTGGGATACGGCGTTGGTTGTCCCGCTCAGACCGCCTCAGTCAGAGAAGACAAAACCAGTCATATCCGAACTTTTACAGTTGACTTCGAGCCGTTTGGGCGCTTTGCGCCCGAGAGCAACGCGGTGAGACTCGATGGCGCCCCCATATTCGAGAACGTGCAACCGATACGTAGTGTGGAGATCGGCCAGTCGCTCGTGCTCAGTTGTGAACCGGCGATATGCGACAGCCTTGGCCCGCACTGTCGTTGAGCCACCCGAATCCGGATAGTCATAGAATGTGTGACAGCGCGTGTCTGAATCCGCCGACGGCGATTCAGTACCGGCGGAGGCGTTAAGTACGCATGCGAAGAATACACTACCACATGGCAAACACTCATCAAAAGGCGGGTGGTGTGAAAACGACCAGCACCGTTTTCGACATTCTCGAAATACTTCGGGAGCAAGACGGCGCACAGATTACGACAGTCGCAGAAGAGCTTGATCTCGCAGTCAGTACCGCCTACAGACATCTCACGACACTGGCTGAGGAGGGATACGTGATCAAAGAGGATAACGAATACTACCCAGGGATGCGGTTTCTCCGGTTTGGACGCTACGTGCGAGACCGGAAACAGATCTACCAGCTTGCGAAACCAAAAATTACGGAACTGGCCGAAAAAACCGAGGAACGAGCAGAATTTATGGTCGAAGAGTACGGTCGATCCGTATTCGTCCACCGTGATACGGGCGACAATGCGGTCCAGACGGATTCTGGAATCGGCAAGTTCCATCCACTCCACGCCACGGCCGCGGGAAAGTCCATTTTGGCCTTCCTTCCGGAGGAACGCGTCAATGAGATCTGCGAGACGCGAGGTCTAGAGGCGTTTACCGACAACACGATCACCGACAAAGAAACGCTGTTTGCCGAACTTGAGACGATTCGAGAGCGGGGGGTCGGATACAACGACCAGGAGTATATCAACGGACTGCGGGCTGTCGGCGTTCCCGTAAAAGATGTCGACGAGAGCATCGTCGGTGCAATAAGCGTCTCCGGACCGACACACCGTCTCAAGGGTGAGTGGTACGAAGAGGAAATCCCGGATATGCTGCTCGGGATGACAAACGAGATCGAGCTCAAGATATCATATCCTGAAGACGGATCCTGAGCAGTTAATCGATGTTTTGCAGCGGGATAGCCGCCAGCACCACGACGAGCCCACTTGCACTCAGAAGTACGAGGCCAGGAGTAAACGAGCCGGTCAAATCTTCGAGGAAGCCGACGATGAAGGGCCCGGAAAATCCGCCAACCTCCCCGAACATGAAGATGAGTCCGACCGCAGTACCAGCTAATTGTGACTCGATTCCGTCCATGTTCAGCGGTAACGAGCGAACGAGCGTCGCCAGACCGCCGATACCGATTCCAACGCTCCCGACGGTCGGCAGGACAGTGGCCAGCGTTAAGCGATTGATCAGGAGTATTCCGCCCGTTCCTGCGAAGATGAGTAATCCGCAAATGACGATCACTTCACGCCGTTTGCCGAAATAATCTGCTAGCGGCGGGAGGACAACAGTCCCCAGAAGCTGGGCGATTATCAGGCCACTCGTAATCGACGAAGCGACTGTCGAAGTGAGTCCACGCCCTTCGAGAATGACGGTCAGCCACCCCTGGAGCCCGTGCGTAACGAACAGGTACATGACACCGACGACGACCAGTAGTTGCAGGTCCCGGTGAGTCATGACGCGCCGGACATCAGAGAGAATCGACGACAGAGAGAACGCCTGTTCGCCTGCGCCGTCAGTAGCCTCTGGCACAGTGGGCGCGAGCGTCGCAATATCGTCAGACAACCGTGCAAGCAAAATCCAGCCGACAGCGACCGCTATCGTTACGACCCCACTCAGAACGAACAGCGGTCGCCAGCCACCGAGTGCTGGCCCAAGTACGGGGCGCCCGAGTCCGAAGGCACCGGCAGTCCCCGCATACAGGCCGATGAGGTAAACCGACGACATCGACCCGGACTGCTCGGGAGGGAATAGATCCGAGACGAGCTTGGGGAGACCGAACGTTAGCCCTGTGCCGCCGAGGCCAAGCAGCAGCGTCAGCGTGAGCATCGTCGGAAAGCCAGCGGCAAACCCCCGTCCGAACTGGGCGAAACCCACGATAAGCAGACCGACGCCGATGGCTTTGTACGACCCGACGCGGTCGATGATGAGCCCGCTCAGCAGGGCAAATGGGATGTACATCAGCGGGACAGCCCCATTCAAAAGACCTGCTGCCGTACTCGAGAGTCCCAGTTGGTTCGTAATCGGTGTCAGGAACGCCGCAATGGAGAACCACACGAACAGGAAACACCCGTACCCAATTGTTCCGACGAGCAAGAACAGATACGACCGCCGGGGGATTGTTGCGCTCGGACCAGTCATTGGGTCGGTCTCCTCCAGCGGGGCGCGATGCGATGTTGGGACGGTGGTTGGTGTCCGGGCACGAATCAAGACACCCAGGGGACGATACTGAAGATTACGTTTCGAAATTACGGAAGTACCAACACTTAAGACCATATCGCCGGTGACGACTAGATGCGCTCACAGAGTAACTATGAAGCTCGCAAGTTTTGACGTTACGGCAGAAACGGGTACAGAGAGGCGAATAGGCGTCTACAACAAGGAGACAGACGAGCTCATCGACGTGACTGCAACGTACGCTCAAGCGCTCGCAGACGAGGGCGAGGGGAGTCCACGCGAAGTCGCAGCCGCTCACGCACCGACAGATATGGTCGATTTCCTTTCTCGGAGCGACCGCGCGATGGACGCTGCACAGCGTGCGCTCGAGTACATCAACGAGACGAACGCGACGACGGGACTCGACGAGACGACACTCCGGTACGACACCGCCGACGTCACTCTCCTCAGCCCGGTTCCGCGGCCCAACTCGATTCGAGATTACATGGTCATGGCTGAACACGTCGAGAACGTCTTCGACGACATTCCGGAGCCGTGGTACGACCTCCCGGTCTACTACAAGGGCGACGCGGACTGTATCGGTCACCCCGGTCAGGACATCGAATGGCCCTCGTACTCCGAAAAGATGGACTACGAACTCGAACTCGCGGCCGTCCTCGGGAAGAAGGGGCGAGATATCAGCGCCGACGAGGCCGACGAATATATTGCCGGCTACACCATCTACAACGACCTCAGTGCTCGTGATATGCAGTTCGAGGAGATGGAGGTCAACCTGGGCCCGTCCAAGGGGAAGGACTTCATCGGTTCAAACGTGTTCGGCCCGTATCTCGTGACGCCTGACGAAATCGAACTCGAGGAAGTGGAAATGAAAGCGCGTGTAAACGGGGAAGAGTGGTCGTCGGGAACACTCGGTGCCATGCAACACTCGTTTGCAGACATGATCGAACACACCTCCCAGAGTCAGTACCTCTATCCGGGTGACGTACTCGGAAGTGGTACCGTTGGGATGGGCTGTGGCCTCGAGATGGACAAGTACCTCGAACGAGGCGACACCATCGAACTGGAAGCGGAAGGTATCGGGACTCTCACGAACACGCTCGTCGACGAATAGGCCCGTCTTCCCCCCGCGAACTTTTATTCGAGTGGCATGCGAGGTGTGAGTATGATACAAAATCGGTCGGAGGTAGAGACAACGGATGCAGACAGCGTCGCCCTCGACTGCGTCGAAGCCGGTATTCGCGAATCACTTCCGGAGCACGTCGTTCGCGACTCGATGTCGGTCACTGGAGAGAGTTTGCGTATTGCGGAAACAGAATATGACCTCGACGCGTATTCGGATATCCTCGTCGTCGGTGGCGGAAATGCGTCCGGACGGCTGGCGGCCGAACTCGAATCGCTACTCGGAGACCGAATCAGTGAGGGAACTATCGTCACTGATGCGCCGACCGAGACAGTCCACATCGAGATGGTCGAGGGGTCACATCCCGTCCCGAACGAGGCCGCAGTTCGCGGGACACAACGTATCCTCGACCAGGTTTCAGCCGCCGAAGAGGACACGCTCATCATCACACTCATCTCTGGAGGCGGCAGCGCTCTGCTGCCGGCTCCAGCTGAAGATATTACGCTCTCTGAGCTCAGAGAGGTGACGGATACCCTCTTGCGAAGTGGTGCGACGATCAACGAGATCAACGCCATCAGGAAACACATCTCGGCCATCAAAGGAGGGAACCTCGCACGAGCGGCAGCCCCAGCCACGGTCGTCGGTGTCGTGATGAGTGACGTCATCGGAAATCAGCTCGATGTGATCGCCAGTGGACCGGTCGTCCCCGACGAATCGACGTTCGAAACAGCACTCAGGGTCCTCGACGAATACTCATTGTCAGTCCCGGACAGTGTCCGCACTCGACTCGAAGACGGCAAGTCCGGCAAAATTCCCGAAACGCCGAAATCCGGCGATGACATCTTCGACCGTGTGACCGTTCACATCGTTGCAGACAGTCTCACAGCGTTGCGAGCGGCAGCTGACACCGCATCGGAACACGGGTACGAGCCGCTCGTCCTCTCTTCACGAGTCAGGGGCGAGGCCCGTGAGGCCGCAAAAACACACGTCGCCATCGCCGAAGAAATCCGAGCGTCCGGAACACCGGTCGAACCACCCGCTGTCGTGCTCTCGGGCGGTGAAACAACCGTCACAGTCCAGGGAGACGGGGAAGGCGGACCGAACCAGGAATTCGCCCTCAGTGGCTCCGTCGAACTCTCCGAAGATGGGATTGTCCTCTGTAGCGTCGATACTGACGGAATCGACGGCGCGACCGATGCCTGTGGGGCACTCGTCGACTGGGAGACCGCACAACCGACGACCGAGGCACGCGCGTCCCTGCGGACAAACGACGTGTACCCGTTCCTCCAGGAAAAGAACGCGCTCCTCTTTACCGGGCCGACGGGGACAAACGTCAACGACCTGCGCGTCCTGGTAATCGAGGAGTGACCAGGCGGGCCACGACAGCCGATTATTCGGGGTCTTGCACCCAGACAGTTTTTTTGTTCACGAACTCGTGGATACCGTCACTGCCGAGTTCACGCCCGTATCCCGAATCTTTGACGCCCCCGAAGGGAAGCCGCGGGTCGGACTTGACGAGTTCGTTGACGAAGACACAACCGGCTTCGACTTCGCCAGCAATCCGTTCACCGCGCTCGGAATCGGTCGTCCACACGGAACCACCTAGGCCGTACGGACTGTCGTTCGCGACTTCGAGTGCCTCCGATTCGTTTGCGACCGGAATGACAGCAGCGACTGGCCCAAACGTCTCTTCGGCCGCAGCAGGACAACTGAGTGGAACATCCGTCAGTACGGTTGGTGGGTAGAAATACCCGTCACGGTCGAGTGGTTCGCCGCCAGTCACGACCTCCGCGCCCGCCTCGACGCTCGCCTCGACCTGTTCGTGGAGTTCCTCCATCAGATCTCCCCGTGCCTGGGGACCAATATCGGTTTCCTCGTCCATCGGGTCACCGATGGTCAGGCTGTCTATCTTCTCGGTGAACGTATCGACAAACTCCTCGTAGATGTCTTCGTGGACGATAAATCGCTTCGCCGCGATACAGGACTGCCCGGAGTTCTGGTTACGGGCCTTGGCCGCGACTTCACAGGTGTACTCGATGTCGGCATCATCGAGAACAATGAACGGATCGCTTCCGCCGAGTTCGAGGACGGTCTTTTTCAACTCCCGCCCGGCAGTCTCAGCAACAGCTTTGCCCGCATATTCGCTGCCGGTCAGCGTAACCGCTGCCACACGGTCATCTTCGATGATTTCGTCGACCTTGTCCGAGCCGACGAGGAGACTCTGGAACGTATTTTCAGGGAAGCCGGCTTTTTCGAGCACCTCTTGGATAGCGAGTGCACACCCGCTCACGTTCGAGGCGTGTTTCAGGAGGCCGACGTTCCCAGCCGCAAGGTTGGGTGCGACAAACCGGAACGCCTGCCAGAACGGGTAGTTCCAGGGCATGACCGCGAGTACTGGACCAATCGGATCGTATTGTACGTACGTCTTCGCGTGTGGGACCGTCCCGATGCGCTCGTCTTGCAGATATTCGTTTGCCCGTTCTGCGTAGAACTCACACCCCCAGGCACACTTCTCGACCTCGGCGACTGCTTCCGAGATTGGCTTCCCCATCTCACGGGTGATGATTTCCGCGTAGTCGCGTTTGTTCTCCCGGAGGACATCTGCAGCCCTGTCAAGGAGCTGTTGCCTGTCAGTGATGTCAACGTCACGCCACTCCTCGTACGCCGTCTCTGCGTCAGCAAGTGCGGAGTCCACTTCGTCCGACGTGAGTGCGTCGTACGACGCGATCGTCTCCTCAGTAGCTGGATTGACTGATTGCATCGGTGTACAACCCCACAAAGACAACCAGTGCTTGTAGCGTTTGTGATTCACTACCCCTGCATCGGTAGCCAGTCACTGACGCTGTCTCTTGAACAGAACGAGAGACCGACCTCCCCGACTTCGCAGATTTCCAGATACACCCTATTTTCGTATTATGCAAACAGCAGCCAGGTTGTGTGTGGGCAACTGTCCCAAATCAATTCCAGATTAGCGCACGAACTCACGACAGATAGCCGGTAGCTGTGAATCCACATCGATAGTACGGACGTTCCCACCAAAGCAGCAACAACTGTCGCGGAATCAGCCATCTCCGCCCAGTACTGACCTGAATAGGAGTTTCCGTATTATGGAATTTAGGCAAATATCGCGATTAGATCCACCCACTAACCGAAGGACTACGCCGCGATAGAAGGTATTACCGTAATTCGGAAATTGATGATATATCGTGATAGAGTCCCCTATGAGCATGGTTGCCATACTCATTATTCGCTGCAGAGACGCCATCTGTCCCCAAATATCACGATTCTACTGGCGATATCCCACAATGTGGAATTATATAAACCACCAACCGGAAACACATGCTCTCCCGAGATAACTGGATGATTATCTGTTCTCAGGCTGTAATTTTAAATATCTTCATCTCATAACCGACATTAACATGTCAAAAGATACCACGGAGGCGCCGAGGGCGGTCAAGTCGACTGACAGGACCTTCCGCATCGTGGAATCGCTCAAACAGATGGATGGAGCCCGAGTGACGGAGCTCGCACGTGAACTGGACATGGCAAACAGCACGGTCCATCGACATCTGCAGTCCCTCCTCGAAAACAAGTACGTCGTGAAAAAGGGTGATGTCTACCATCTGGGGATGCGGTTTCTCGACATCGGCGACTACGTTCGTAACCGCAGGGAGGTGTTCCGCCTGGCTGAGGATAAGGTCAACCAGCTGGCCGAAAAGACCGACGAACGTGGTGAATTTCTCGTCGAAGAGTACGGTGAGATCGTTTTCGTTCACAGAGAGGTAGGAGATAATGCTGTCCAGGCAGATTCACACATCGGCAAGCGACTCCCGATTCACGCGACGTCAGCGGGAAAAGCCATTATGGCGTTCCTTCCTGATGAGCGAGTGTCAGAAATCATCGAGCAGAAAGGCCTCGAGAGTTACACTGAAAATACAATCACTGACGAAGAGACTCTCAGGGACGAACTCGAGCAAATCAGAGAAGACCACGTCGCGTTCGCCCAGCAGGAGTACATCCAGCAATTGAACTCTGTGAGCGTCCCGATTATCGACGTCAACGACCGGGTCTGTGGTGCACTTGGGATCTCTGGTCCGGCCCACCGTATCAAAGGCGAATGGTTTCAGGAAGAGGTCCCTGACTTGCTTCTCGGGTTTGCCAACGAATTGGAGATCAAGATGTCGTATTAGCAGTGAGTGTTGCAGTTCGGCTCTCGACGGTCAGCACCCGCAGTCCGCGTGACGCCGCACGATTGGTGGGGACGGAAGCGATTTTCTCAACCAGCACTACAATAACGTTCGTATAGTTGTAATTGCTAGTTGTGTTAGAGATTGAATGGGGTTTTCGTGACGATTTTGGGCAGGCAATGACGGTTATACGATTGTAATTGTTGTTTGAGTGGTGGTTTTGTCAGAGGAGGCAGTATCGCAACGAGCAAGAGATTTCAGTTACATTCATGTAATTGTAATTGTGTGTTCGACAACCAGGGCCACCAGGTTCACTTCGGATAATAATTGTGTCACACGCGGATTTCGCAAATACAGGCTTGAAGAGATACTATCGGTACACCATCATATACTTATTGCCAATAGTATACTTAAAATGATAGTTATATAATCTCATTACATACAGTTTTCCAATATGTTTGTGAGATCGTCTTCTGGCTGCAGTATTTCTGAGTTTTTTCACGATTTGTAGTTTTATCCGCCACCATAGTATTTTTGATCAGTTGCATTTATTTTGTATTAGTACCCAATATTTTTCCGAATATTTTATTTATTTCTCGAGAAAGCACATTAATAGAATTATTTCCAAGATTATTTTGTCGAGATGGGTTAACTAGATATAAAATAGTATTTTGAATATTGGTAATTTTCTCGCATTTTAGCATATTATTGTAATATCCCACTGCAAGCGAGATGAAATCAGTCGAGCTGGGCCTTTTGACGAGCTATTTTTGTGTTTTACAGTGTTTTTTAGCGGGATTTTCCCAATTGGCTGGTTGCTACACATCATTCTCTACTCCAGGAGAGCTATCCACCTAGCTTCGAAGTTTACTACTTCCTACAATTATATAGCTTAGATTTTATCATTTAATTTAATTGTTTTACTCTTTTTATTGTAACTAAATATATACTATTTCAGCTCTGGCCAGGCCAGTCCGACGGTATCGTATTCCGGTGTGTTTGACACCAGTCCAACGAATCAGAGCGGTCTGTGGAGTTGGATAGTCTACTCACACCGTCTACTGTGTTTGAATACGAACTGCTCTCCGAAACAACGGGCTTGTCAGAAACTGTAGAATGGAGAGTGGGTTATTCGGTAGCGTTGTCTTCGGACCGTTTTGCTCGGCCGAAGACCAGTTCGCCGTGTTCGAGGCCCTCACTCAATTGTCCCGGTAAGTCAGACTCGGTAATCCGAGTTTGTGCCTTCTCTTTGGGATACGCCACCCGATGGAGTTCGACAGACGGCGTGTCTAAATCGAGAACTGCATACGCCGCACGCCAATCTCCATCCCGCGGGAGTCCAACGCTTCCGGGATTGACGACGATGCCATCGTCGAATGTCGCTTTCGCCTGCACGTGTGTGTGTCCGAGCACGAGAACAGACGCTTCGGAGAGCAAGTCTGGAGCAAAATCCTCGGGGTACGTGTACGTGTCGGGTTCGTCAGGCGCGCCGTGAGCGACGTGGACAGCCCCCTCGAACAGGTCACGTTCAACGGGGAGTGCCTCGAGATACGCCAGCTCGCTTTCGTCGAGACGCTCCGCGGTCCACCGTGCGGCTGTTCTCGGTATTTCGTGAGTATCCTCGGTGAATTCTCCCAGGACGCCTCGGTCGTGATTGCCCTGAATCGAGACGATGTCATGCGTCTGAAAGAGACCGATGACGTCGCTCGGATACGGGCCGTAGCCGACGACATCACCTGCATGGATGCACGCGTCCACCGCTGGCATATCTGCCAGTACCGCCTCGAGTGCGGGCTTGTTCGCATGGACGTCGCTCAAAAGTCCGATCTTCATACACCTCTCTCCAGACTGTGACGCAATGAAGGTTTCCTGTGCGCCTAGAATCCAGTGCAGCGTACCCAGTGCTGTCTTCGAAACTGACCGCACCGATAAAAAGCGAAGGAATGACCAGCGCGTCGTCAGTTACCGACTTCCATCGCCCGCTCGACGACGTCCTCGCTGTAGAGTTCGGCGAGGTCCTCGTGCTGGTCCGGACGGTTCTCGTAGACGTCCTGGAACAGCGTGATCGGGGTCTGCAGAGCCTGGTAGGTGGCCTCGTCCCACATGCGGTCGCGGCTGACGTCGACGTCGACGTCGCCGATGCGGACCGTCGCGGCCTGGGTCATCGCGATTGCGCCCTTGCCGGCTTCCTTGGCGGCCTCGAACTCCTCCATGGAGTCGACGATGTCGTTCATGCTCGGGACGTAGGAGACCAGGTCGAGCACTTCCTCGGCGAGTTCGTCCTCGTCTGCGACCTCGATTTCGTCGGTGCCGACCGTCAGGACGTAGCCGTCGTCGGCTTCCTCGATGGAGACGCTGTCGCCCTTGTACGCCCAGACGCCATCTTCGTCGGCGAGTTCGACGTCCTCACCGTCGGCGTCGAGGAGCCAGTAGCCTTTGGGGGTCGGGAGCGGTGACTTGTTGGCTTCGACGACCTGGCCCGGGGTCAGCGACCAGATACCGAGCTGGCCCTTGGCCTGGTTGTCGGTCATGCGCTCGCGGTAGCCCTCGACGTCGCGGATGTCGTCGTAGGGACCGTCGACAGCGATGAGACCGGCGGCGTCTGCGGCACGGGAGGTGTTGTGGCGCAGTTCCGGCCACGGCGGGAGTTCGCCGGTCGGCGTGATTGCGCGCATGCTCTTGGTGTAGTCGACCTCACCGTTGACGAGCATGAACAGGCGCTCGAGGTTGTTCGAGGGGCGACCGATTTCGGTGCGCAGTTCCTCCATCGCGAGTTCGGAGGCACCGCACTCGACGATGACGGACATGGCAATCGAGCCCTCTTCGAGGCCGTGCTCGTTCTCGACGATGGTGAGGAACTCGTCGGCCTTCTTCCAGTCGTCGATGTCGCCGACTTCCGGGATGACGAAGCCGTCGATGTGCTGGATTGCGCCGTTGTCGGGGTCGGCGATTTCGAGCAGGTGCTGGAAGCCCTGGTAGCGGGTTTCCGGGCTGTCTCGGTGCCAGACGACGCGGGGGTGAATCTCACCGGGGAAGTCGGCGCCGTTCTCGGAGATAACCTCGATGATGTTCTGTGCACCCTCGTCGCGCATGTTGGGGGCAGTGGCGTCCTCGTTGTCGGGGACCCACACGTCGGGTGCCTGCATCCCGCGCAGCTGGGAGGCGCTTCGCATCATCTTCGCCGAATCGTCTTCGCCCTCGACAGCGGTTGGCGAGGTGAAGAATGTCCGCACGAACTTGCGGTCGTGTTTGCGTTCCATAGTCGTCTCTAGAGTCCGCTCGGTCACTATTAAAGATGGTCAAATCCCCCCAGTCGAATGAATGATTTTCACGGTCTGCAGCGGCTAGGCGGCGTGAAAAAGAAAGAACGCAGTCAGAGGACGACTCGATCAGTCGTCGTCGTTGGATTCGCTGGTGAGGACCGTGTCGCCGTCCTCGGTGAAACCGGCGGAGGCCTCCTGGCGCTCGGCCGCTTCGGGGTCGAACTGCGCCTCGATGTCCTGGAAGCGCGGCACGAAGGAGAGCTCGTGGTGGCTCTCGGTCGGGTGGCCGAGGTAGCGCTCTTCGAGGTCGAACTGCGCCTCTTCGTCGTTCTCGGCGATGTTGACCATGTCCTCGTAGACGGCGTGTGCGCCCGAGTGGAGGGCGTACAGCGTGATGAACTGGTATTTGTAACCGAGGTCGCCCAGTTCCTGGAACGTGAGCGGGTCGTCTTCCTCGCTCCACGCAAAGGAGCTGGAGTAGTTGAAGGCCAGCTTCAGGTCCGGGTGGGTCTCGTGGATGGTCTCGGCGTACTCGACTGCGTCCTCGCGGGACGGGTCGGGCATCTCGGGCCAGACCAGGTCAACGCCAGCGTCGGCGTAGAGGCGACCGCGTTCGAGGTGCTCTTCCCAGTCACCGTTGGCGGAGCCGTAGGCGTCCGTTCGGGCGATGATGATGGTGTCCTCGTCCTGCTTTGCGTCGACGGCCGCACTGAAGCGGGCGACGGCGTCTTCTCGCGAGACGATCTGCTTGCCGGCGATGTGACCACAGCGCTTGGGCGTCGTCTGGTCCTCGATGTGGACCGCAGCGACGCCAGCCTTCTCGTACTCGCGGACTGCGCGGCGGACGTTGTGGACGCCACCGTAGCCGGTGTCACAGTCGGCGATGATCGGCAGGTTCGTGGCTTCGACCTGGCGCTTTGCGTTCTCGACCATCTCGCGCATGTCGACCATCTCGAGGTCCGGGAAACCGAACTGGCCCAGCACCGTGGAGTAGCCGGACATGTAGACGGCGTCCAGGCCGGCCATCTCGGCCAGGCGGGCGTCCAGGGCGTGGTAGGTACCAGGCGCGAAGACGTAGTCCTGGTTGTTCAGCTTGTCCCGAAGCTCGCGGGCGGCGTCGTTGTCGACGTCGCGGATGTACGGGTCTGTGCTCTTAACTCGGCTCGCAACTTCGTCAATTCCGTCGTCGTCAGATGTCATGATTGGTGTGGGTTCCGCGTTCAGGACGCGGGGTTTCTATTGCACTCCGCTCCGAATAGTGCGCTGTAGATAAATGTTATGAACTATAATGATAATATTCTTTAATCCATATTGATTCCTTCCCCACGTCTAGGACCTTAAATTGAGAGTGAGTCACTCGCAAGACAGTGTCGCATAGTGACGAAGTACAGGCGGGTCGGCAGTTGCCAGTTGTTCAGGGGACGTAACCGGGTTTCGCACGGGTCACCGAATCATTAACTCTGTGCCACTCGGGAACGACGTATGAGCACACACGTCGCGATCGTCGGCGCATACGGAAGCGCCGGGGTCGCAGTCGCACAGCGATTGGCCGATATCCCCGACATCGAACTGACTCTCGTCGACGACGGCGACCCCGGTGGCGGACTCTGCATCCTCCGTGGGTGTATGCCCTCGAAAGAGGTGCTCTCGGCGGCCGAACACCGATTTGTCGCTCGACACGACGACAGACTGGACGGGCCGCTTCCAGCCGTCGATACCGACCGGGTCGTCGAGACGAAAAACGAGCACACGGCGAACTTCGCCGCTCACAGGCGGGCTGCGGTCGAGTCGCTGGCCGAGCACGACGACGTACGCTTTCTCACCGAGCGGGCGACATTCGTCGACGACCGGACGCTTCGGGTCGGCGACCGCACGCTCGAACCCGACTACGTCGTCGTCGCCACCGGCTCGACGGTCACCGTTCCCGACCTCCCCGGTATCGAGGACGTTCCGGTCGAGACGAGTGCCGACGTGCTGGACACGACCGACCTCGGCGATTCGGGTATCGTCATGGGCTTTGGCTACATCGGGCTGGAACTGGTTCCGTATCTCGCCGAAGCGGGCGGGATGGACCTCACGGTCATCGAACACGACGATCGACCGCTCGACGAGGCCGACTCGCCCTTCGGCGACGACCTCCTCTCGTACTACCGGGAGGCGTTCGACATCACCGTCCTGACCAATACGTACGAGAAACGGGTCGAGCCGACCGACGACGGCGGTATCAAGATGGTTCTCGAGACGAACGGAACTGAAGAAACTGTCGAGGCCGACCAGCTCTTTGCATTCACCGGCCGACGGCCGGCACTCGACGGGTTAGGCCTCGACGAGACGCCACTCGACCCGGAACCGGGATGGGTCCGGGACACGATGCAGGCCCGCGACGACGAGCGGGTGTTCGTCGTCGGCGACGCCAACGGAAAGGAGCCGATTCTCCACGTCGCCAAAGAACAGGGGTTTCTCGCAGCGTCGAACATCCACGCTCACCGCGAGGGTGGACAACTCACCGAGTACGAGAACACCCACCATCACGTCGTCTTCTCCGGACTGGGCGTTCTCCCGTACGCCCGCGTGGGTCACTCCGCGGAGTCGGCCCGAGATGCGGGGCTCGAACACATCACGGTGACGCGAGAGGCTGCCAGTGACGGCGTCTTCAAGACCAAAAACGTCGCTGACGGCCGTGGTCGGCTCGTCGTCGGGACCGACGGGGCTGTGCTGGGCTGGCAGGGGCTCCACTATCACGCCGACGTGATGGCAAAGACGATGCAGGTCATCGTCGAGATGGGACTGGACGTTCGGGACCTGCCGGACCGCGCCTACCACCCGACGACGCCGGAAATCCTCGACAGTCTGTTCCGCGAAGCCGCCACCGAGCTCGACAGCTGAGTGGTTGTGTGCTACCGTAACAGAGTCACACACGTTTTAATGTGAACTGGCCCGTCTGTCCGGTATGGACGCCGATCAATCCGAGGAGTACGTCTGTGAGGTCTGTGGCGAACGGTTCAGTTCCGAACGAGCCAGACAGCGCCACGTCCACGATGTCGGACTCGTCGACTGACGGTAGAATAGTCGCTGGCCAACCGCTCAGTCGGCGTCTTCCGGCGCGATAACCGTGTTTTCGAGCGTGCCGATGCCCTCGTACCAGATTTCGATGTCGTCGCCGGGTTCGAGGAGGCCGGGGTTGGCGGGGCTGCCGAAAGAGATGACGTCGCCGGGGCGGAAGGTGAATCGCTCCGAGAGGAAGGCGATGGTCTCGTAGGGGTCGAAAATCATCCAGTCGGTCGTGGCGTCCTGGCGTTTCTCCCCGGAGATGTGCGTCTCCATGTCGATTCCTCGCGGATCTAGGTCCGTCTCGATGACCGGGCCGAGCGGGCCGGAGCCGTCGAAGGCCTTTCTGGCCGTGCGCCGCTCCTGGTCGAGTGCGTCGAGGTCGTTGAGAATCGACCAGCCGCGAAGCACCTCCTTGACTTCTTCCTCGCCGGCGAGGTCGGTACACTCCTCGTCGATGACCGCCGCGAGTTCGCCGGCGTACGTGAGTTCGTCTGTCCACTCGGGGCGGACGATGGGGTCGTTGGGGTGGTGCAGCGAGACAGCCGGTTTGATGAACCAGTCCGGGATGTCCGGGATATCGTAGTCCATCTGGTCGATTTTCTCCGCGAAGTTGCGCCCGACACAGTAGAACGTGCCCGGTTCGCAGGGCGCGAGCAGGTCGGCGTCCTCGCCGACTTCGTAGGTCCCCTCCTCTGTAGTTACGGTGCCGTCGTCGTATTCGCCGGTCACGATGCCGTCGTCGGTCCGGATACGCGCGAGCTTCATTATCGCGGGGTTCGGGAAGACGGGGTTTAGAAGGTTCGACTCGGCGGCCCCGGTAGCCTCCGTTCGTCACGCCCTGTCGACAGCCGGTACTGCCAGCGAGACAGTCGTCCCGCCGTCGTCGTGGCTGTCGACAGTCATCG
This sequence comes from Salinibaculum salinum, assembly GCF_037645885.1. Taxonomy (NCBI): domain Archaea; kingdom Methanobacteriati; phylum Methanobacteriota; class Halobacteria; order Halobacteriales; family Haloarculaceae; genus Salinibaculum; species Salinibaculum salinum. The sequence goes on from NZ_JBBENW010000002.1 coordinate 214,763, forward strand.
TGCCACCGGCCCGCGTGACCGTCCAGTAGATGAGCCAGATGCCCATCCGGTCTGCGTGCCGGAGTGCGTCCTCGCCATCGTCGAGTACGTCGAGTTCCCGGTCGGGAATCCCCGGTCCATTGTCCGTGATTTCGATGTCAACCCAGTTGCTGTCGCGGTTCTCGACACGGATACAGACCCGGGGATCGTCGCCGTCGTTGTGCTTCGCTGCGTTTTCCAGTGCCTCCCTGAGAGCGTCGGGTAAACCGCCGGCAGCGACCGGTGACGCACCGTCCTCGGGGAGCGTGAGTTCGATGGTCACGTCAGGGTACTGATCACGAAGCGTGTCGGTGAGCCGTTCGAGTCGCTCGTCGAGTTCGAGGAGTCGCTCGTCGGATTCGGTCTCGGAGAGTATCTGATCGGTTTTCCGTGCGGTCTCTGCGAGTCTCAGCAGGTCCTCGGCCGCTGTTTCGATGTTCGCCAGTTCTTTCGGCGGGTCGCCATCGATACCGTCGCGGAGTAGCTCCGTGTAGGCTTTGATGACGTTCATTTTGTTGCGGAAGTTGTGGCTCAGGACGCGGTTGAGAACCTCTTGCCGGCGTTCTCTGACCTTCCGATCGGTCACATCTGCCTGAAAGCCGACGTAGTGCGTGACCTCGCCGTCTTTTCGAACCGGTGCGATAACGACGTTGTTCCAGAACTTCTGTCCACTCTTCCGGTAGTTCACAATGTCGACAGATATCGGCTGTTCAGTGTCGATTGCGTCTCGGACCTGTGTGACAGTCTCCTCGTCCGTCTCGTCGCCCTGAAGGAACCGACAGTTCCGGCCCAGCACTTCTTTACCGGTATAGCCGCTCATTTCCAGGAACTGGTCGTTGACGTACACAAGCGGCTCGTCGTCCTGCTCGGAGTCGGCGATGCTGAACCCGACCGGGGCTTTGTCGATAGTTCGCTCTTTCAGACGGAGGTCGTCGACGGTTTCCTGCAGTTCTCGCTCGCGCTCGGCGAGTTGTCTGGCGGTTTGCCGCCGTTTTACCAGGTTCTCGATGCGAGCGTGCAATGACGCTTTCTTGACTGGGAGTGTTACGATATCGTCGACGTACTCCCAGATTTCAGGATCGACGTCGCCGTCCTCACTCAACAACAGAAAGGGGAGAAACGCCGGCGTTTCGGCCTGACGTTGCTCGATTATCTCGGCCACGTCCGGAAGCCGCTGTTCGGTGAGCAGGCAACAGTCAAACTCACGGTGTAACGCTGCCGGGTCGCTGACCGTCTCGATCTGGTACCGGTCACCAAGTGCCTCGGCAAGCAGGCGCTGGTTCTGATTCTCCACACTGAAGAGTAACAGCCGCGGCTTCTCGTCCATCGTCGGGCGCCCATCGTTTATCGTCGGATCCGCTGTCATCTAATTCTCTCCCGTGCGCGGGGTACTGCTTCCCGTGTTGGTTGTCGTCACCACGCTGGACCGGCCGTCGTTGAGCGGAGGGTTCCCACTCCGAAATACTTGACGGCCAACGATAATAAAAATCGGCGTCATTTCGGCGGTACGGCAGCCCAGATAGGGCGTTATCTGTTGGTTAGATGGGTGCAAATCAAGTGTCTCTGAGTTTAATTGTCACTCCCGGACCCGTCGCCTTTCGTGACCGTCGGCCGACCGTCCTTCTCGACTTCGACGAACACCGATTTGATGTCGTCGTCGGCGTCTCTGAGCGCTCGCTCGATGTCATCGACGGCGTCGTCGATCTCTCGGCCGCTCATCCCGTCGACGAAGTCCACGTCTGCGGTCACCACGATACGTTTCGGGCCGAAGTAGACCGTCCGGAAGTCGACGATACGGTCGACGCCCTCGATGCCAGCTACCAGCTCGCGGAGTTCCGCCTCGGCGTCGGCCGGCATACTCTCACCCAGGAGCAGGCGCTTGTTCTCCCAGGCCAGCGCCAGCGCAAAGCCCATCAACAGGAGCCCGATGAGCAACGCGGCGGCGGCGTCGTAGATGGGGTTGCCCGTCTGGCGCGTGAGAAAGATACCGAACAGCGCGATACCGGCCCCGCCCAGCGCGATGCTGTCCTCGGTAAAGGCCGTTAGCGTCGTCGTGTCTGCGGTCTTCTGGAACGCTTCGCGATAGCCGCTCCAGTCGTTTCGCTCGATTTGCTTTTTCATCGCCGCCCGGGCCTTGATGAGCGCCCACGTCTCGAAGACGATGGCTCCGATGAGGACGGCGTAGTTGACGTAGACGGAGGGAAACGTCTGGCCGGCGAGTGTGACCATCTCGCTCCCGCCGTGGCCGCCGCCACCGGCGAGCGCTTCCTGTATCTTGTGGTAGCCGTGTTTGGCCGACTCCCAGCCGGCAATACCGAAGAGAAGAACCGAGACGAGAAAGCTATAGAAGAACTGCGCTTTCCCGTAGCCGAATGGATGGCGGTCGTCCGGTGCCTGTCCGCTGTACCGGATGCCGACGAGGAGGAACACCTGATTGCCCGTATCGGAGATGGAGTGGTACGTCTCCGAGAGCATCGACGGACTCCCGGTCAACAAAAATCCGAAGAACTTCAGCACCGCAATCGCCCCGTTGGCGATGAGCGCCGCAATCACCACCGACTTACTGCTTGCCATTGGGCAACCACTTGCCGGCCTGTCATAAGTAGCCAGGGGATTCTGGCCGGTTCTGGGGGCTTATCCCCAGCGACACGCTACGGTCGCTATGCTCGTCGTCCTCTCTGATACACACGGCACCGACGACCCCGCACTCACCGATCACCTCCGCGAGCAGATTGCAGCCGCCGACCTCGTGATTCACGCCGGGGACTTTACGACGCCGGCGGTACTGAACCGGTTCGAGGCGCTCGCGGACCGCCTGGTCGCCGTTCACGGCAACGCAGACAGTGTCGCCGTCCGGGAGCGGTTGCCGGCGACGGAGACGGTCGAGACACTGGGGCTGCGATTTCTGGTGGTCCACGGACACGAACACGACGAGACGCGTCTCTCGCTGTTGGCGCGTCAAGAAGGGGCCGACGTGGTGGTCCTGGGCCACACACATCGGCCGGGGAGAGGGCAGCTCGGTGGCGTGACAGTCCTGAATCCGGGCAGCCACGCCGACCCGCGTGGATCACAGCCGGCGTACGCGACAGTTGGGCAGGCTTCGGGTGACGTTGAGGCACGTCTGCGTTCGCCGGCTGGCGAGTTGTTGGAACGGTGCTCGCTGTCGGAGGGCCGAGCGGGTCGACGCGATTAACACTATATCTGGATGGGAAAAGTAACCGACGAAGACTCAAATCCCTCTTTGAGTTACTGCCGGAGGTACAGCACACCGACGAGAACCGTGAGTACGAACAGTCCGCCCAAGAAAAAGAGCAATCCTGGGGGGAGTCCCGTTCCGGCCTCTCGGACCGTATCGGCAGCGGCAGTGGTCGTCTCCGGGTCCGGCGGTGTCGGCGTTTGGGTGGGCGTCACGGTGTCGGCACTCACGGTGGATGTCGACTCGTTTACGCTCTGAATCCCGATATCACCGGCGGATTCTGGGGTCGGACTGGGCGTGTCCTGTGGGACACTCGTCGGGTCCGGTGTGGGTGTTCCCGCCCCGGCCGGATCGCCTCCTGTCCCACCGCCTGCCACGGGGTCGCGCCCGCCGAACAACCCCCGCTGGCCGAACCACTGCTGGACAGCGAGGCTGGCGAGCGCGAGAATACCGACAGCGCCCAGGAGACGTGAGAGCGCGGCCTTGAGCGTCGATTCCTTTTCTTCCTTGCCGGCGAAGATGACGAGCGGCTGGTCGGCGGGCGCGTACACGTCCATCTCGCGACCCTTCGCGGAGTAGGCGGTGTCGACCACCTCGACGGCACCGGCGGATTCGAGCTTCTCGAGGTGGTACTGGGCGTTCTGGAGGGAGGTGTCGACCCGATCGGCGAGGTCAGAGGGCGGCGCTGGCTGGTCGTGCAGCGCAGAGAGCAGTGCTCTGGCGGTCCCCGACGAGAGCGCGGCGAGGAGGTCGTCGGCGTCCTCGCTGTCGACATCCACGACCCGGGGGTCTGCGTCGTCGGCGGCCGTGGTGTCGGGGCTGGAGGGCAGCAGCGACATTATCTGTTGTTATACTACCATCCGGTATGAGTCTTTTCGACGCGCCGACAGTGCTTTGGGGCTTCCCGCGCTATCGCCGCGTATGAGCTGGCTCGCTCGAATCGGCAACCACATCTACGAAAACAAGGACGGGATGCTGTTCGACTTTGTGTTTGCACTCGCCTGGGTCACCATCGTCTCGGCGTTCGTCACGCTCGTCGACGGCCCGACGTGGGCCAGATACGTACTGCTGGTGTCCGGTATCCCGGCCTACTTCGGCTTCGTGTACTCGCTGGAACTGGCAAAGGAACACGAGAAAGACCGGTCTGCATAGGGCGAAACGGCTTTCTGCCCGCCGGCTCTCTCTGTTCGTATGGCCGATCTGATCGTGTACGGCATCCTCGCGGTCATCCTCCTCTTTGTCTTCTTCGCCTACCTGATGATTCGTCGGACCGTGACGGGATTCAAAGAAGGGATGGAGCGCGGCGACGGACGCTGACCCGAAAGCAGTTTGCCCGATGCGCCCACACGGGCGTGTATGGACCCGCGTATCCGCGAACACGCCGAAATCGTCGCTGACCACTCCGTCGACCTCGATGCCGGTGACAACGTGGTCATCGTCGCGCCACCCGAGGCCGCCGACCTCGTCACCGCACTCCACGAAGTCGTCGGCGACCGCGGCGCGAACCCGATTGCCCTCGACAGTAACGACCGGTTCTCTCGTGCGTACCTGCGCGCCCGCGAGGACGACTTCGAGACGCCCAGCCACGAACAGGCGCTCATCGAGGAAACCGATGTGTACATCGCGATCCGCGCCAACGGCAACGTCACGGAGACCAGCGACGTCTCCCCCGAGACCAACGCCGCCTACTCACAGGCGAAACAGCCCATCCTCGACGAGCGGCTCTCGAAGCGCTGGTGTCTCACCCAGTACCCCGCACAGGCCAACGCCCAGCTCGCCGAGATGAGCACAGAGGAGTACGAGAACTTCGTCTGGGACGCCATCAACAAGGACTGGGACGCCGTCCGCGAGCACCAGGCCCAGATGGTCGATATCATGGACCCGGCCGACGAAGTCCGTATCGTCTCGGGTGAGACCACCGACGTAACGCTATCTGTTGCCGGCAACCCAACCCTGAACGACTACGGCGAGAAGAACCTCCCCGGCGGCGAAGTGTTCACCGCACCCGTTTCCGACAGCGTCGAGGGCGAGGTGCTCTTCGACAAGCCGCTCTACCACCAGGGTCGGGAGGTCACCGACGTGTACCTCCGCTTCGAGGATGGCGAGGTCGTCGACCACTCGGCCGACAAAAACGAGGAGGTGCTGACGGAAGTCCTGAACACCGACGAGGGCGCACGACGCCTCGGCGAACTTGGTATCGGGATGAACCGCGACATCGACCGCTTCACCTACAACATGCTGTTCGACGAGAAGATGGGGGACACCGTTCACATGGCGGTCGGACGCGCCTACGGCGACACCGTCGGCGAGGACAACGAGCAAAACCAGAGTGCGGTCCACGTCGACATGATCGTGGACATGGGCGACGATTCGTTCATCGAGGTCGACGGGGAAGTCGTTCAGCGGGACGGGACCTTTAGATTCGAAGACGGCTTCGAGGGGTAGTGAGGAATAGCGGGGAACAGTGAGACCAGAGAGAGCTCGAGGCCACCCAGAACATTCAAGCGCAGTCTGGCACAAGAAGAGACGATGAGTTCGCCCGGAGACGGCATCGACGACACCGACCGAGACGACGGGTCGAACCTGGGCAGCGCTGGCGAGACGGCTGACGACACTGTTGATCGCCCCTCTGGCCCCCCAGCCGCGACAGACAGAGACCAGCAGTCCGGTACCGAGACGCCCTCACAACCGGACCAGTGGCGCTCCGACGAAGCGCGAGAGTCAGCGCCCCGGCAAACGGGTTCGCGCGAACGCAACACGAGCGAGTGGCGGTTGTTCGCCTACGATCTCTTCAGCAGCGTCATGGCAGTGATGATTATCGGCGCCTACCTCTTTGCAGTCAGCGGCGTCTGGCCCCCGCTCGTCGCCGTCGAAAGCGAGAGTATGGTTCCCAACATGGAGGTCAACGACCTCGTGTTCGTGATGGAAGAAGAGCGGTTCCCCGGTGAGAACGCACACGCAGAGACCGGAGTTGTCACCGCACAGGGAGACACCGACTACCGGAAGTTCGGTCAGCCAGGAGATGTCATCGTCTTCGCACCGAACGGGAATACACAGCAGACACCGATAATACACCGAGCGATGTTCTGGGTCGAGGAAGGCGAGAACTGGTACGACCGCGCTGATCCTGCCTACGTCGGCGGTGCAGACGCCTGTGAAACTGACGGCGACCCCGCCACCGATACCGGACTGCAGAACTGTCCCGCACCACACTCCGGATTCATCACGAAAGGCGACAACAACGGCCTCTACGACCAGGCAGGGCGGGGCGGCGCACAGACCGGGCCCGTCAAGCCGGCGTGGGTCGTCGGCACTGCCGAAGTCCGGATTCCCGGTCTCGGCTGGGTTCGACTCGCAACGCAGTGAGAACTACACGAAGTCGATAAGTTCGAGCGCCGCGTCGATTATCTTATCCAATTTGCTCGACTGCTCGTCCTCCTCCGAAGATTCGTCGTCGGGCTCGGCTGTCATATTCGAAGTCGTATCGAGACCGGGGTAAAAACTCGGGTCGTGCGTTCAGGTTGCCAGCTGCCGGGCAACCGGAAGCTCCAGCAGGTACACAAAGCCGATAGTGTCAGTTATCAAAGCGCGCCTGGACGAACGGCTGAGCGTCCTCGATATCCCCCAGTCGGGAATCAGAGAGGAGGACAGCTTCGGTCTCTTCGATTGGGACGGACAGCGAGATCTCTTTTGTCCGGCCGTACCGCCCCTTCGAGACGACGGCAGCGTTGACGATACCGAGCATATCGAGTTCACTGATGAGGTCGGTGACCCGTCGCTGGGTTAGGACGTCGGCGTCGATTTCCTCACAGAGTCGTTTGTAGATGTTGAATGCCTCGCCGGTGTTGACGTTGTGGACCCCCTGTTTCTCCAGGAGGATGATGGCAAAGAGGACGATTTTCGACTGCTGGGGGAGCGTCCGAACCACCTCGACCACGCGGTCGAGTTCGATTTTCTCCTGAGCCTGCCGGACGTGGTCTTCCTCGACCACGTCGGTCTGGTCGCGCTCGGCGAGTTCGCCGGCGGTCCGCAGCAAATCCAGTGCCCGCCGGGCGTCCCCGTGTTCCTGTGCAGCGAAGGCCGCACACAGCGGAATCACGTCGTCGGTCAGCGCCTCCTCTTTGAACGCCACGTCCGCGCGGTGTTCGAGGATATCCCGGAGCTGGTTGGCGTCGTAGGGCGGGAAGACGATTTCTTCCTCGCCGAGACTCGACTTGACGCGCGGGTCCAGGAAGTCGGTGAACTTCAGGTCGTTCGAGATCCCCATGATAGAGACCCGGGAGTTTTCGAGTTCGGAGTTCATCCGGGAGAGGTTGTAGAGGGTGTCATCACCCGACTTCTCGACGAGTTTGTCGATTTCGTCGAGCATGATAACGACGACCCGCTCGCGATGGTCGACGGCGTCGAAAAAAGAGCTGTAGACGCGATCGGTTGGCCACCCGGTCATCGGCACGTCGTCGAAGGAGTCGCGTTCCGCTTCCAGGTCCTCGATTTCAGTTTCGAGGTCGGGAACGCTCGTGTACTCGGTGTCTACGAGCACGTCCGGGTCCGTGCGTGCGCGATCACGAAGGTCGCGCAACGCTTCGATTTCCTCGGAGATGGCCGCTTCGTTCTCGTCGATGAACTTGTTCGCGAGTTGAGCGAGTACCCGGTACTGCGTGTCGGTCACCTCGCAGTTGATGTACTCGACTTCGCAGGGTACCTCGTACTTCTGGGACGTCGATTCGAGTTCGTCGCTGACGAACTTCGCGCTAGCTGTCTTTCCCGTCCCCGTCTTTCCGTAGATGAGGATGTTCGAGGGCGTATCGCCACGGAGCGCCGTGACGAGAATCGTCGCCATGTTGTTGATCTGCTCCTCGCGATGGGGGAGCTTCCGCGGTGTGTACGACGGGCGAAGAACTTCCTTGTTCTCGAAGATGGGCTGCCCACTCAGCAGGTCGTCGAACAATCCCTGCGATGCTTCGTCCGGGTCATCGCTCTCGACATCGTCGAGAAGTACTTCGTCGAGGTCTGGACCCGGTGAGGAACGTCGGTCGTCTTCGCCGTCCGAATCGGAATCAGACTCCGATTCGTCAAGATCGACGTCGGTATTTACCCGTCGTGAATCGACGCCCTCAGTCGATTCAGATGAGTCATTTGTGTCTGTCATTGTCGAATGTGGACCCCTCCATTTCGAGTGGAGACTCGCACCGCGCACCCTGAATTATACCGCTCGGACACCAGAGAGACCGTTTTCGCGCATTCTGGAGTTGGGCGCGTGTGCAGTTGAACCACCAGAACCCGTGGTTGAGAAAGTATTAAAGATTTCGATTGTCAACGAGTGTCACAGTAGTCGTGTAAGAGAGACGATATCGAGCGCACAAAATGCCACGACTCGCACGAGTAACGGGTGCCTCACTCCGTCGAAAACCCACTCGAGGAAGAAGAGTAGACATGTATTCGAGGTGAAAGGATGGTGCCCGATTACTGGAGGTTTCACAAGCTCGTACACCCGAAACAATGGGAGAACAGGAGTGGTGAGGTAACGCTCCAGCGGAACGAAGACTAGGAAGTGCCGTGAACAATCGGGGCAGTGTTGTCTGAGCGAGGATTCAGAGAGGGACGGAAAGGTGGGTCCCAGACCCCCCCACCCCTTCGTTTCAGGTGGAACGGCGAAAGAGTAGGGGAGGGGTGAGAACGAGGAAGGACCACAGCTAGTCTAGGAAAGATTTAATACATATACTCCAAAACCAGAACCGTAGTGGGGAAGAATAAATAATATCCACTAGAGACATTAATTAACTAGAGTATCTAGTGAATGAATACCTAGGAATATCTCGTTCGGCCGTTGTCGTGCGGTTCTTTCTTCCCATCTCAGAAACACAATGCTCACTCCCTCGTCACGGGCCCCGGGGGTGTTCGGTTCCACCTGAAACGAAGGGGTGGGGGGCACCCTCCACAAATCGCAGTTCGTTCGGCAGGCTCCCTGTGACAGTTTCCTCGTCGACCTCTCTTCTCCGTCAGTGTTCTCTTGTTCTTCTTTTAGCCCTCTCTCGCACCCCTTCCCTCTCGCTTACCCCTCCGGTTCCACTGGAGCGACATTCTCAATGCCAGTATCGCGACCGCCATGTCCTGCGTTTTCTCGTCCTCCTTGAGTTTCGACACGAGAGAATCGCCTGTCTTTCCACGCACCACGACTTCTCCTGCAGATATCGGATTTATTATATATGTCTGACGTAGTCTTAAGTGAGTACGGCCGACTCTTTCGTGCAAGCCCCATCTCTGGGGCCGGGAGGATACGGATGGGACTGCTTACAAACCTCAAATCATCCATCGCACGGGCTGCATCGACGCTGTTCGCCGAAGAGGAGTCGAAGCGGATCGGTATCTACGGTCCGCCCAACGCTGGCAAAACGACACTCGCCAACCGCATCGCGCGTGACTGGACCGAACACGGCGACGCTGTCGGGCCAGAGAGTCACGTTCCACACGAAACACGGCGCGCACGCAGGAAGGAAAACGTCGAAATCGAGCGTGACGGCTCGACGGTCACGATCGACATCGTCGACACGCCGGGTGTCACGACGAAAGTCGATTACACCGAGTTCCTGGAACACGACATGGAGAAAGACGACGCTGTCCGCCGGTCTCGTGAGGCCACCGAGGGCGTCGCCGAAGCCATGCACTGGCTCCGGGAGGACGTCGACGGCGTCATCTACGTGCTGGACTCGTCGACTGACCCGTTCACGCAGGTCAATACGATGCTCATCGGCATCATCGAGAGTCAGGATCTCCCCGTACTGATTCTCGCGAACAAGATAGACAAGGAAGATTCGAGCGTCCAGCGCATCCGAAATGCGTTCCCACAGCACGAGACGATTCCGCTCTCGGCGCTCGAAGGTGACAACATGGACGAAGTGTACGACAAAATCGCGGAGTACTTCGGGTGATACAATGGCTGAAGTGAAAGACCCCGGCGACGGCGTTCAGATCGACCTTATCAGCGCCGAGCGTATGGACGGGCTCACCTCGATGGAGAAAATCCGCATGATTCTGGACGGCGTCCGCGACGGCAACATCGTCATCTTAGAAGAGGGGCTCTCGCCCGACGAAGAGTCACGCCTCATCGAAGTGACGATGACCGAAATCAGTCCGGACGAGTTCAACGGCATCGAAATAGAGACACACCCGCGCTCGGAAACCGCCGACGCGAGTTTTCTCGACCGGCTGATGGGCAAGGAGTCGACGAAGAAGCTCACGGTCATCGGTCCGGCGAACCAGATCGAGACACTCCACAAGGACGAAACGCTCATACAGACGCTCGTCTCTCGCAAGTAAGGATGCCACACCAGTGTACAGACTGTGGCCGTACGTTCGACGACGGCTCCCAGGAGATGCTCTCGGGCTGTCCCGACTGCGGCGGCAACAAGTTTCAGTACCAGCCGCCGGGGGCTGACCAGAGCGCGACGCCGTCCGAGGAACCGCCGGAACCCCCGGAGCCACCGGTCGACAGCTCTGTCGCGCGCACCGTCGGCAACGCTGCCACCGCAGTCCGTGACTTCGTCGGATCCAGCCCGTCACCACCGGACTCGGCCGGCGAACCGTCGACCGAGGAGCCATCGACCGAGAACTCCCCTCCACTTGAAGACCCTTCGTCTGCCGAACCTGGCACACCGGCCGAACCTGTCGCCGCCGAGACTGCAGACGCTACCTCGTCGGAGGACACCGCGCAGGCGAGCGCACGGAGCGACATCGTCTCGAAAGACGAACTCCCGCCTGCACCCGAAACGGCGACGACGACGGAGCGACCGACGCCGGTTATCGACGACGACAGCGACGGAACGACTGCAGCCGCCGAGGCTGCCACGTCGGACGACCGCGATCGGCCGGACCTCTCGGAACTGCGCGACGAACTCAACGACCAGTTCGAGTCTATCAAAGTGCTTGACCCCGGCAAGTACGAACTCAACCTGATGGAACTGTACGACCGCGAGGAGTACATCATCGCACTCCAGGAAGACGGCAAGTACACGATTCAGGTGCCCGAGCGCTGGGAAGATAGCTGACTCTTTTCGACTGCACAGTCGCCACAGTCTTTTCTGTTCTGACAGTCCGTCGATAGCATGAATAACTGCAGTCAGCCGACCAGTTCTTCGCGACCGTATTTCCCCAGCAGGATGACGGTTGCGAAGCCGAGGATACCGGCGAATGCCAGGACAAATCCGGAGAGAGCAGTCAATCCGCCGGCAACGAGTTCACGGACGAAGTTGGCTGCGAGCGCCCCCGAAACGAACAGGAGAGCGAGTCCACCGACGTTCGCCAGGGTCGAATTTGACTTTGGAACTGCCTCGGAGTTCAGGAGATACAGCACGACAGCGATAGCAAACGGCGTCCCGACCGTCCCGAGTGCCAGGACGAGGACGAGCTGGCCGATGACCTCACCGCCGATGAAGGCACCAGGAGCGGACAGGAGTGCAACGGCGGTGAGCAACCCGCGGTAGCGAGTATCGTCGACAGTCGTGTCCCAGCCGAGTTTGTCTGCAAGCAGATACGGCGGGACGATGGTGTTCCCACCGAGCGTCGAGACGGCGGCACCACCCAGTCCAAGCAGGAAGAGCCACTTGGCACTCTCACCGACGAGCGGACCGAGCGCCTGTGCCGCACCCACAGTCGTCAGATTGGGGTCGGACAGGACGCTGGCGGCGACGAGAAAGATTGCGACGCTGTAAATCCCGAAGGCGACGAACATGGACGCACCGACGTCGAACGTCGCGAGCCCGTACTCTCGCTGGGTCCAACCACGGGCACGCATGGTGTAAGAGTGCATCGTAATCAGCGTGATGTGTACCGCGCCGCCGAGGATGCCGGCAGCCACGAGGGCGCTTCCGGTGGGTACTGATAGTGTGAGACCGTCGACAACGTTGCCGGCGTCGACCGAGACGACGAAGAGCGATGCGACGAACGTGAGGACGACTGCAGTGACGAGTGCCTTTGCTGCGAGTTCGAGGAAGCGATAGCCCCGTCCAGCCAGTCCCAGCGCGAGCACGACAGCCCAGATAACGCCCCAGATTCGCGCATCGAGACCCGTTATCGTCGCAGAGACGGAGGCAACCGTGTTCATAATCACGAGCTGTGCAACGCCGGCAGCGATTACCACGTCGAGGACGAGAATCCAGGCCCACCATTCTCCGAGGTGTTCCTGGACGACACTGACGATTCCCTGCTCAGTGAGAAGCCCGAGTCGCATGGCGAGATACTGTGCGAGTGTGCCGGCGACAGCGGAGAGAATTACGACCCACAACAGGGTGTAGCCGAAAAGCGCCCCCGCGGTGATCAGACTGGCCATGGTCGCCGGCCCGGCGGCGATAGCACCTGCGATCCACGATGGCCCCATCTCGCTCAGATACTTCCGGACAGTCCCGCTGTTGACGGCAGTTACGTCGGTCGCTGTTTCTCCCATATGCCGGTAATACTACCTATGAATAAAAGCGTGTGGGATGACTGTGCGACGCGAGCTGAACCTATTTCGGGGGAGTCAGCTGGTCAGTAGAGACGTACCACGTCGTCCCGTTCGTGTAACTCCAGGCTTCGACTGACAGCTCCGTCGCGCCCGATTCGAGTCGTTTCATGAACGAGCCTATTTCCTTCGAGGAGAGCGCTATCTCCGCTGCAATCACGCGACTCTTGATGTAGATATCTCCCTCTTCGCGAACGCGAGTGCGGAGATACTCGACGAGCGGGCGGGCTTTCTCGGGCAGTTCTGTCCGTTGTGGGGTAGTCTGAGCACACATTGTCTTGTGATGAAGTGGACTTACGGCGAGTAGTCGTGACCGACGAGCAGGCAAACGACGTTGACAGCGACGAGTGCGACGAAGACGAGCAACTCGGTGTCGTCGACGGGACTGGACAGCAGGGGGAGGTACGCCAGCGGGAGGACGACGGCCGTCCAGAAGGCAACGCGCCGGAGCACGCCGACGAGGCGCTGCCCCGGCAGTTCTGGACAGGGCGGGAGGGGGACCGGTCGGTGATTCATGCCTGTTCGACACGTCGAACCCCGACATAAAGTGTCTCGTGGAGACTCAAACAGCTGTTTGACCAGTCGCTGTCCGGGAGTAAAAATAGCGGATTCGTTGAAATATTTGTAAGTAATACGTTCGTCGAAAAATGTCGCTCAATAGGTGACCTTCTGAAATCGGATCTACTCAGTTTTGATAGGGACGGGGACTAGACAGAGAGGATATCGTCCGTGGTTTTTGTTATACTCTTTGAGGAGTCTAACTACCCATTAGCCTTCTCTCGCTACCTGTTTTGAATAAGTCAAAATCCAAATTGGAGCTTCTCTCGACACTAGCTCAGCCATTTGGCAACAACAGTTATGTGTTATCGTATTGAACTTTCGATTCCTCATGGGGGCAGACAGGTCTGCAGAAGACACTGTTACTCATGGGGGGAGGTAACCTATGAGAGAAGTAAGTAATAACAAGGGATACGGTCGCCGTGACGTACTCAAATACACCGCTGCAGGTGTGTTAGTCGCTGGAATCGGGAGTACACCCACTGCTGCACAGGGGCGAGGCAACTCTGTGACCTTGACGACCAGTGACGACCCGTCGTGGATTACTGCCGAAGTAACTCCCAAACAGCGAACCGTCGTCAGCATCGAACTGGACGAAAGCGTCTATGGGCGATGGCCCTCTAATCCCACATCCTACGCGATGGAAGCCAATATCGGCATCGTTGACCCTGAGACTGGCGTCTCAGACGACTTCCGAATCGGGTACGCTGGTGCAGATACGGGTCAACGTGATGGGACAGCGGGTGGATACATACGTCGGAATGTGGACGGCACCCGCACCGACTACCTCGAAGAGGACGTGCAGGGGCTGTTCAAAGCGACTGAATCATCCGACCAACAGTCCTACGAGTTTGTCATCAACTGGAATACTCCCCTTCCCGAAGCACCGGAAGACAAGATTGAGACCATCCAAGTGAACGAAGTGTTCGGGAGTGACGGTGGCGAAGGTGTTCAGACCGAGGATGTCGACCCGATCGCCGAGTCTTCGGACGAACTAGACCTCTAATTAACGCCCGTAATTTTATTTTTTGTCGGCGATCAATTCAAAAGGGTTTCTGCATGAGACAGTTTTTCGACCAATGTGGATATTGGAGGCAGTCGTACAGACTGCTCGTATTTTTTAACTACTAGAGTATTGATGAATGAGCATCCTGTATTCAGTACGGCCGCTGAGTGTTGTCACTGATTGAGGGTTTCAACAAGGCGAAAAAATCCAGAGTTAGCGAGACGCCAGCTTAGCTAATCTTCTCGTACTGCTCGGCGAGTTTGTCGGCGGCTTCCTGCATCTGCTCTTGTTCGAACTCGTCGATATCCCACTCGACGATTTCCTCGACGCCGTTCGCGCCGAGCTTGACCGGAACGCCGAAAGCAACGTCGTCGTGGCCGTACTCGCCGTTGAGTTTGACCGAGCCGGGGAGCACTTCGCCGGTGTCGTTGAGGACGGCGTTGACCATGTGGGCGACACCCTGTGCGGGCCCCCACTCGGTCGCGCCCTTGCGCTCGATGACGTTCATCGCGGACTGCTGGAGGTCTTCGAGAATCTCCTCTTTCTCGTTGTCGTCGAACTCGAGGTCCTTGCCGTCGACGCGGAGCTTCGAGAAGACCGGGACTTGCGCGTCGCCGTGTTCGCCGAGGATGGTGGCGTCGACGTTCTGGACGGGCACGTCGAAGCGCTCGGAGAGGACGTAGCGGAAGCGTGCGGAGTCGAGTCGCCCGCCGAAGCCGATGACCTGCTCGCGCGAGCGGTCGCCGGCCTCGTAGAGGTGACGGTTAAGAAGGTCGACAGGATTCGACGTGGTAATCGAGACGTAGTCGTCGTTGTGCTCGTCGAGCGACGACTGGATGTCCTCCATGATGGGTGCGTTGTCACCGGCGAGGTCGATGCGGGTCTGGCCCGGCTGGCGCGGGATGCCGGCCGTGATGACGACGACGTCCGAGCCGGCGGTCTCCTCGTAGGTGCCCTGTCGGACGCGGGTGTTCGAATCGTACGCGATACCGTGGTTGGCATCGGCAGCCTGGCCGACGGTGACGTCTTCCTGGTCGGGAATGTCGACGAAGACGAGTTCATCGACGACGTCCTGCAGTGCGATGCTGTAGCCAGCGGCCGCGCCGACGGTGCCCGCCGCACCGATGATGCTTACTTTTGCCATATCACATGGGAATCCCGACGGACGTACGTTAAGATTGTCGGAACTGGTACGCCACCGCGCACAAACAAGCCAGTCAGGAAGACCCACAACTCCTATTCGCTCGGACCGTTTTCTTTCCGTGTATGAGCGACTTCGACAAGGAAGCCGAGCGCGAGCGGCTCCGGGAGAAGTACGAGCAGGAGCAAAAAGAGCGCGAAGCGACCGAGAAGATGAGCGAACTCCTCCTCCAGGGGGCGACGATGACCAACGCCCACTGTTCGGACTGCGGTGACCCCATCTTCCGCTACGACGGCCAGGAGTTCTGTGCCTCCTGTGAGAAGGCTGTTGACCGAGATACCGGCGAAGGCGGTGAGAGTGAGGACGGCGAGGAGTCCGAGAGCGACCAGCAGGGCGGGGAGAACATCGAAGTTGCGACCCCCGACGACGCACGCGTCGCCTTCGGCGGCGAGAACGCACAGGACGACCCGGCGGCTGCCGACGACCAGCAATCATCTCAGCAATCGTCGTCCCAGGCGAGTCAGCCGATCGACCCGACGCAGTCTCAGCAATCCGGAAACGAGCAGGAACAACCTCGCCAGCGGTCGGCTGAACAGGAACAGCCCAGTCAGCAGTCTCCCCAACAGCGCCGGCCCGACGCGTCAGTCACCTCCCAGCAGCCGTCCCGACAACCGGAGCGCACGCGCGAAGTCCCCAGCGTCGAACCCGGCGGGACCAGCGACGTTTCGGCTGCGCGCGCGTCGCTCGTCCGGACGTTGACCCGGTTTAGCGAACAGGCCGAAGCGACCGACGACCCACAGCGAGCTCGTGAATATCTCGCGGCCGCACGCGAAGCCGCGGAGACGCTGGCGGCGCTCCGGCAGTAACTGCCACCCCGATTTCAGCTCCATTCGAATCGAGTCTCGCGGATCTTTTTCTATCAGGGGGAAGCACCCTCCCGCATGCGTCGTGCATTGATTCTCGGACTCGTCGTCCCGCTGTTTTTGCGGCGGTGTTGTGGCCACGACAGGCTCGCCACCCACGGGATTGACCTGCGGTGTGCGCGATGATCGCATATCCGCCGGGGTCGCATACCCGCGACAGTATTTCAGCTACAGCTCCCGTTTCTTCGACCGGCGGACCGAGTCCGCCAGTGGCGCTCCCTTCCCCCTGTCCCCGCTTTTTATTCACTCTCAGCACTCGCGCCGGCTCATCCCTGGTAGGAACTCCCGGTCACTTCCCGAATGCGTTCGGCGGTGACTGCTCCCACACCGTCGGCCTCCGTGAGATCGTCCTCGTCAGCGGTCATCACCGCTTCGACGCTTCCGAACGCTTCGAGCAGCGACCGAGCGGTCACCGGCCCGACCTCCGCAATCGAGGCGACGACGTACTCCTGTTGTTCGGTCAGCGTCTTCGACTGTTTTTCGCCGTGGACGCTCACCTCGCGGTCGTCCTCCTCCTGTTCGCGCTCGGCGATGACTTCCAGGAGGTCCGCCGTCTCGGACTGGTCGCTGGTGCGCAGGATGCTGGCACCGAAATCCACCGCGAGTGAGGCCAACGCGCCGTGGATGGCTTTTGGGTGGACGTTCCGCTGGCCGTAGAGGTCCTCGCCTTCGATGACGACCACCGGCCGAGCGTAGTGCCGGGCGTCGTCGCCCACCTGCTCGAACAGCGAGCGGTCACCGCCGGTCAACGTGTCCAGAAAGTCCGCGACGGTCTTGCGCTCGACGACCACCCGGTCCGAGAGCACGTAGTCGCCCACCTCGAGCGTCTCCAGTCGCGTCTCGATCCCCTCGCGTTTCGAGAGGTCGCGTGCGATGGTCGAGTCGAGTTCCCGCTGGTCGACGACCAGTTCCACGCCGTCGTCGGTCCCCGCCTCGGCGACGACGCCGTCTTCTTCGCTGTCGCTGTTCGGGCCATTGGGACTGTCGTCGATGTCGCCGTCGTCGACTGTTTCGGCATCACCGCCAGCGAACGCGTCGAGTCCGGCCTGTCCGTCGCCGTTACCCTGGTCCGCATCGCTGGCGGATTCGTCCTTGCCGTCAGCCGTGGGCGCAGAACCACCATCGCCGGCAGTGTCCGACGCCCCTGTTCCGTCGTCGCTCGCTGATTCCTCGTCGTCGTAGGCGTCGAGTCCCGGCTGGTCGTGGAGTTCGCCCTCGATTTCGCCGGCCACGTCTTTCAGACCGCGCAACTGATTTTCCATCCGCTTTTCGTCCCGGCGGGCTTTCCAGAAGTACGCCTCGTCGCGGGTGTCCTCGGCCAGCAACACTGTCACCGCACCCTCGGTCTGGCGACCGGTTCGTCCCTTCCGCTGGATCGAGCGGATGGCGGTCGGCACCGGTTCGTAGAACAGCACCAAATCCACCTCAGGCACGTCCAGTCCTTCCTCGGCGACGCTGGTCGAGACCAGCACTTCGAACTCGCCAGCTCGAAATTGGTCCAGCGTCTCCTGTTGCTGGGTCTGGGTCATCCCCTCGCTGCCCTCCGTGTCCGACTGGCCGACGAACTTCTCGGTCGTGAAATGCCCGCCCAGGAAGTCAACCAGCGTCTCGGCGGTGTCCCGCGACTCGGTGAAGACGATGACCCGCTCGCCGTCGTTGATGCCGAGCGTTTCGGCGATGAGCATCCGCGTCCGGCGAAACTTCGGGTGCAAATCGTCGTATTTCTCGGCCTTCCGCACGGCCTCGCGGACTCTCGGCTCCGACACCATCCGCTGGTCGGCTTTCGACGCCCCCGAGGAGCGGGCCGCTTCCTTCTGGCGTTCCATATACCGGCGGAACGACTCGACGCTCTGTGTTTCGACGTACGTGACCGCCGTCCGGAGCTTCCGGACCTCGGCGAGCATGCTCATCCCCTCGTACCCCTCCGACTGGTCGTTGTTCATCAGATCCCGGAGCTGGCCCTGTATCTTCTGAATCTCCCGCTCGGATACGTCGGGGCTGGTCTTGTTCGTCACGCCGAGTTTTTTCAGTTGGGTGAGGCGCTCCCGAATCACCTCGTTGATGCCGTCCCGGATGTCCTCGACGGTCTCCGGGAGCTCCACGCGCTCCCAGTCGACGGTCGTCTCGTGGGTGTGCTCGGCCACGTCGGCGTCGGCCTCGGTCATCACCTCCACCTCGTGGATGCCGAGGTTCTCACAGACCTGGAGGATGGCCTCCTCGTCGTCGCCGGGGGAGGCGCTCATCCCCGTCACGAGCGGCTCTTCGGCGTCTTCGTGGTAGCGCTCTGCGATGTAGTTGTAGGCGTAGTCACCGGTCGCGCGGTGACACTCGTCGAACGTACAGTGCGTGACTCGCGCCAGCGAGATGCGGTTGCCGACGAGGTCGTTTTCGACGACCTGCGGCGTGGCGATGACGACCCGGGCTTCGTCCCAGAGGTCCGCGCGTTTGGCGGGGCGGACCTCGCCGGTGAAGACGACGATTTCGTCGTTCGGCACCTCGTCGAGTGCCTCCCGGTAGAAGTCGGCATGCTGGGAGACGAGCGGTTTGGTCGGGGCGAGCAACAGTGATTTGCCGCCCACGTCGTGGAGTCGCTGGGCGGTGACGAGGAGGCTGACGGTGGTCTTGCCGAGGCCAGTGGGCAGACAGACGAGCGTGTGGTCGCCCAGGGCAGCCTCGGCAAGCTGGAACTGGTACTCCCGGCGTTCCAGCAGTCCCTCGGTGAGGAAGGGCCAGTCGATAGCGTCGGCCTCTGTCGTCGCCATTTGCCTCTCTTTGCTCGTGATTAGGGTTAAGGGTTCGCGTGCCGGAGTGAAAGTGAACGCGGCGTCGGCCGACGTTTTATATGCTGGGTCACAAACACCGACAGTATGGACGTAACCGAGACGGATTTACCCGGGGTCGGCAAGCGATTCGAGGTCGCTCTCGGGGGTGACGAGGCCGCAATCGTGTTGATTCACAACAACGGCCGCCGGGAGCTGTTCCACCGGTCGGAACCCGGTGCTGATGCCGAAAAACTGCTCGAACTCAGCGACCGGGAGGCCCGGACCATCGGGTCGTTGCTCGAAGGCGCTCACTTTCAGCCGGTCGCGACCGACACCACCGAGACGACAATCGGCGAGGACGGCGTCATGCTCGAGTGGTACACGCTCGACGAGGACGCTGCACTCGTCGGGATGTCCATCGGGACTGTCGACGTCCGACAGCGGACCGGCGCGACGGTGGCCGCAATCGAGCGCGAGGGCGAAGTCATCCAGAGTCCCGGTCCGGACTTCGTCTTCGAGGACGAGGACCAGCTCATCGTCGTCGGTTCGCGCGCGAACCACGAGGCGTTTGTCGAGGAGTTGCTGTAGCCGGAATGCCCGGTACTCTCTACTATCGAGAACGGTGGTGGTAGCCGATGGCCGCCGAACTGCTCGAACTCGGTGTGCTGTTCGCGGCTGTCGCCGCCGTCGGTGGTCTTGCCAGATATCTCAACCAGTCGGTCATCCCCTTCTACATCTTGATCGGGATGGTACTCGGTCCGTTCGTCGCTGGCTCGCTCACCGAACGGTATCTCGGGCGCGAACTCGCCGTCGGGATGTCAGCCGGAGCCGACCACTTCATCGAACTCGGTGCGGAACTGGGTATCGTCTTCCTCCTCTTCTTTCTGGGGCTGGAGTTCAACCTCGACCGACTCCTCGCCAACAAGTCACTCATCGGCAGAGCCGGGACCGTCGACCTGGTCGTCAACTTCGGCGCTGGGTTCCTGCTCGGCTTCCTGCTGTTTGGTTCTCCGATTCCGGCCTTCGTCTTCGCTGGCATGGTGTACATCTCCTCGTCGGCTATCATCACGAAGTCGCTCATCGACCTCGGGTGGATTGCTAACGACGAGAGCGGACCGATGCTCGGGACGCTGGTCTACGAGGACCTCTTCATCGCCGTCTACCTCGCCATCTTGCTGGCGCTGGTCGGCGGCGGCGGGGACATCTCTTCGGCGCTGACCTCCGTCGGTATTGCGCTCGGATTCATCGCCGTGTTGCTGGTGCTGGTGTCGTTCGGAACTGGCTGGTTCGAGCGCCTCCTCGACACCGACACGAACGAGTTCATCATCCTCCGGGCGACGGGGGTCACGGTCCTGGTTGCCGGCACGGCACTCGCGCTCGGCGTCAGCGAAGCGGTCGCGGCCTTCTTCGTCGGGATGGCCTTCAGCAGCACCGAGTACGTCCACGAAATTGAGAGACTGCTCGAAGCCGCCCGGGACATCTTCGCGGCGGTTTTCTTCTTCTGGATCGGACTCGTGACCGACCCCGCGCTGTTCGCCGGCGTCGTTGGGCTGGTTGCTGCCGCTGTCGTCGTCACGACACCGACGAAGTTCCTCAGCGGGTTCTGGTCGGGGAAAATATACGGCCTCGACGACCGCCGGTCGACCCGGGTCGGACTCGGGATGATCACTCGCGGCGAGTTCACGCTGATTATCGCCTCGACCGCACTCGCGGCCACCGCACCCGACGTTGCGGGACCGCTCGCCGCAGAGACCGCTCGACAACTCAACGCCTTCGCGGTCGGGTACGTCCTCGTGATGAGCATCCTCGGGACGATGTTCATGCAGTACTCCGACGTGGTCGAACGTCGGGTCGTCGCCTGGCGCAGCGACGCCTCAGAATAGGGTGAGAACTTCGACACCGACCGCCATCGCGACGGCGGCTGCCGGCGGGATGGTGAGATTGTCGTCGATGACGTAGGTGGCGACGACTGGTTTGACGCCGTCGGCCAGCGTCGCCGCGAGGCCACCCAGTACTGCTGCAAACAGCGGGACGAAGGGGACGGCGAGCAGCGTACAGACGACGAACATCACCAGGAGGACGAACGTCTGTTTGGTCTTTTTGAGCTCGCCCGACCCCAGAACGCCACTGATGGGGTCCCCGATAGTCAGCATGAGAATCGCGGGGACCGCGATTTCGGGTCGAACCCCCAGTGCGGACTCGAAGGAAAAAGCGAGTGCAACGCCGGCGCTGGAAATGAAGTAGAGGGCGTAGCCCGCGAGGTTGTCCTGTTCGTACTCGCGGGTGAGGTGGTCGTAGATGACCCACTCCAGCCCGACGTACAGCCGAATCGCCTCTAAGACGAGCGCGACGACTGCACCCAACGTAAAGAGGAGTGCGACTTGGTACCACGTCGCGAGGTCGAGCAGGTAGAGCAGCGGCAGCGCGGTGCCGCTGGCGTGGACGAGCCGGCGGGCGATCTCGTCGCGCAACACCGTCTGGCGGACGGCGGTGAGAGGGTCCTTGTCTGAGGTCGTGTCAGCCATCGGCGTGGCGTCAGAGCTCGTCGAAGGTCAGGTCGCCGTCGCGGAGCGCGGTCAGCGTCTCCGCGAGGTCGTCGACGGCAACCCGCTGCTGGGCAGTCGTATCGCGCTCACGTACCGTCACTGTCCCGTCTTCCTGCGTCTCGTAGTCGATTGTCACGCAAAACGGCGTCCCGACCTCGTCCTGTCGACGGTAGCGTCGGCCGATGGCCCCGGAGTCGTCGTACGTCACTTCCAGCCCGGCCGCACGGAGGTCGCTCGCCACCTCGCGGGCACGCTCGCCGAGGCCGTCCTTGTCCATCAGCGGGAAGACGCCGACGGTGGTCGGGGCGACTTCCGGCGGCAAGGAGAGATACGAGCGCTCCTCGCCGTCGACCTCGTCGGTCGTGTGCGCGTGTGCGAGAACCGTATAGACCAGCCGACCCACGCCGAAGGAGGGTTCGACGACGTGTGGCCGAATGTGCTCGCCGGATTCGGTGACCTCCTCGACGCTGTATCCTGTCGCCTCGATGTCGACGGTGTACTCCTCGCCGTCGACCTCGACTGTCACCGCATCGCTGTCGAACGCATCGGGATTGCGCTCGACGAGCGATTCGAGTTCGGATCCGATAGCACCGGCAGCGCCGCCGAACTCCGGCCCGAGGACGCTCATGTCTGGGTCGACCGTCGGTCGCTCGACGGTGACCGGTTCGTCGTACTGCTTGAAGACGGTGTAGTCCTCGCCGGAGTGTTCGGCGTGTTTCTTGAGGTCGTAGTCCCCACGGTAGGCAAAGCCGGTAATCTCGACCCAGTCCCCGCCGAGTTCCGATTCGGCGTCCCAGCAGTCGGCGGCGTAGTGGGCGAGTTCGCCCGAGAGGTGCTGGCGGTACCGGAACCGGTCCATGTCGACGCCGATGCGCTCGTACCACGCCTTCGAGAGGCCGAGGTAGAATGCGACCCACTCGTCGCCGATGATACCCTCGTCGACGGCCTCTCGGATGGTGAGTTCCTGGACGTCGCCGTCTTCGCTCTCCTGCTGTTTGGCCGAGTAGAGCGGCACCGTTACGTCTTCGACCCGCTCCAGTGGGGGCTCGTCCGTCTCGGGGTCGATGAAGTGCTCTAGCTCTGCCTGTGTGAACTCCCGGACGCGGATGAGGCTCTTCCGGGGACTGATCTCGTTGCGATAGGCTTTCCCGATCTGGGCGACCCCGAACGGGAGCTGGTTGCGGGCGTACTCGGCCAGCTGTGGGAACTCGACGAAGATGCCCTGTGCCGTCTCGGGGCGGAGATAGCCGGGCGAGGAGCTGCCGGGCCCGATGTTCGTCTCGAACATGAGGTTGAAATCGTCGACGGGTTCGCCGGCGAGTCCGGTCCCACAGGACGGGCAGACGAGGTCGTGCTCTGCGATGAGTTCTGCGATTTCCTCGGTGGAAACCGATTCGGCCTCCTCGATGTCGGTGTTGTCCTCGACGAGGTGGTCCGCGCGGTGGCTCTCGCCGCACTCGGGACACTCGATAATCATGTCGTCGAACCCGTCGAGGTGGCCCGATGCTTCGAAGACGGCCTCCGGCATCACGTCCGGCGCGGAGATCTCCATGTGGCCCTCGCGGGTGACGTAGCGGTCGCGCCAGGCGTCTTCGACGTTGTCCTTGAGAGCGGCTCCCTGTGGCCCGTAGGTGTAGAAGCCGCTGACGCCGCCGTAGGCACCGGCACTCTGGAGGAAGAAGCCCCGGCGCTTCGCCAGTTCGGTGAGGCGTTCGCCCTCGTCGCTCATACTGCCTCCAGGAGGTCCATGTCCTGGACGATGCCCACGAGCTGGTCGCCGGTGACCATCGGAATCTGTTCGATGTCGTGTTCTATCATCACCTGGGCGGCGTCCTGGGCGGTCCGGCTCGTACTGACAGTCAGGAGACTGCTGGTCATGAACGCGCTGACCGGCTCGGCGGGAATCTCGACGTTTCGCGTGGGCATGTAGCTGTTCCCGACGGCTTTGACGCTCTCCCACTTCCAGTCGTCGTCGTCGTCGGCGATCGATTCGCCGGTGTCGGCCTCGCCTTCGACGACGCGGGCCTCTTCGAGGATGTCCACTTCGGTGAGCATCCCGGTCATATCGCCGTCCTCGTCGAGGACGACCGCGTAGGGGACCCGCGCGTAGTAGAGTTCTTGCTCGGCGACCGGCAGCGGCGTTCCCTCGTATGTCGTGTTGATGTCACGGTGTGCCAGCCCCTCGACGGTTGTCTCGCCGTCGAGGTCACCGCTGGCGATGGCGTGAACGAGGTCAGTAACTGTGACAATTCCCTCAAGGGTATCACCGTCGACGACCGGGATACGTCGGGCGTGTTCGGTCCGCATCAGCTCGGCGACCGCCGCGAGGGAGGTGTCGCTCGTGGTGGTGGGGACGTCTTCGGACAGCAGGGCGAGCTGGTCCTCGTCGGGGTGTTCGATGAGGGCGTCCCGGGAGACGATACCTCGGTAGATCTCCCCGTCCTCAGTCTCCTTGATAACTGGAACGGACGAGAACGAGCGGTCCTGCAGATATTCGAGGACATCGTCACGCGTTCCTGGGATTTCGACCGTGACGACATCCTCGCGGGGCGTCATAACGTCTGCGACGTTCATACTGCCCCGTACTCCTCGCCCCATCCACTAAGTCCTTACACTTTGCCCGGCTGCGTAGCCGACGTCACGGTTGGTAATTCCTGTCTGATGACACGTGTCCGACGTCCGTCATGCACTGTCTCGGCTCATTCGTGCGATTAGTGCCGATGCATTCCGGTGGCTTTATGTATGGATGTTACATACTCTCACACATGGAGCCGGATACGGTTGTCCCGACGGCGGTGGAAACGGACGCGGAAGTCATGGCATCGGTCGAGGAAGGTCCGACAGACTCCTTCATTCTCGCCGACATCAGTCAGGACAACGCGTTCGTAACAATGCCGCTCGACGAGGCGGCCTCGCTTCCGGCCTGGCGGTAGCCCGTCGAGACCACGTCAACATTTCGCACAGCACTTCTCTGGAGTACTCACGACACAGCGGTGCGAGCGGCCGCGCCGAGAAAACAAGCGTTATGGCTACCCCATGACTTGCCTCGTGCATGAAGGTACTCGTCACAGACCCCATCGCCGACGCTGGCATCCAGGTACTCCGCGATGCCGGCCACGAGGTAGAGACAGCCTACGACGTGGAGGGACAGGACCTCCTTGACGCCGTCGCCGACGCCAACGGACTCATCGTCCGCTCCGGGACGGAAGTCACCGAAGAAGTCTTCGAGGCCGCGCCAGACCTCGTCATCGTCGGCCGTGCCGGTATCGGCGTGGACAACATCGACATCGACGCCGCCACCGACCACGGCGTCATCGTCGCGAACGCCCCCGAGGGCAACGTTCGCGCGGCCGCCGAACACACCGTCGCGATGACCTTCGCGACGGCCCGCTC
This sequence comes from Salinibaculum salinum, assembly GCF_037645885.1. NCBI lineage: Archaea > Methanobacteriati > Methanobacteriota > Halobacteria > Halobacteriales > Haloarculaceae > Salinibaculum > Salinibaculum salinum. Next base: position 239,802 of record NZ_JBBENW010000002.1, read on the forward strand.
GATCCCCCAGGCACACAACCGCCTCACCGGCGGCGAGTGGGCCAAGGGAGACTTCCTCGGGACCGAGGTCAACAACAAGACCCTCGGTGTCGTCGGCTTCGGCCGCGTCGGCCAGGAAGTCGCCAAACGCCTCGGCAACGTCGGGATGGACCTGGTCGCCTTTGACCCCTACATCAGCGAGGACCGCGCTGCCCAACTGGGCGCGGAACTCGTCGACGACATCGACGAGTGTATCGACCGGGCCGATTTCCTGACGATCCACACGCCGCTGACCGACGAGACGGAGAACATGATAGACGAGGAGGCGCTCGCCCAACTCGAGGGCGGATACGTCATCAACTGTGCTCGCGGTGGCATCGTCGACGAGCCGGCCCTCGCCAAGGCCGTCGACGACGGCGTGCTCAAGGGCGCCGCGGTCGACGTCTTCGCGAACGAGCCGGTCGACCCCGACAACCCGCTGCTCGACGTCGACGACGTCATCGTCACGCCCCACCTCGGGGCGTCGACGGAAGCCGCACAGGAGAACGTCGCGACATCCACGGCCGCCCAGATCGTCGCCGCCTTCGCGGGCGAACCGGTCATCAACGCGCTGAACGCGCCGTCGGTCGACGAGAGTGCCTTCCCGAAGATTCAGCCCTACATCGAACTGGCCGACACCGCCGGGAAGATCGCGGTCCAGCTGTTCGACGACCGCGTCGAGAACGTCGAAGTTGAGTACGCCGGCGACATCGCCGAGGAGGACGTCGACCTCGTGACCGCCAGCGCACTGAAAGGCGTCTTCGAACCGCTGGAGTGGCAGGTCAACGCCGTCAACGCCCCCCAGATCGCCGAGGAGCGCGGTATCGACGTTGTCGAGTCCAAGTCCCACCAGTCCGAGGACTTCCAGTCGCTTGTCACCGTCACCGTCTCGAACGAAGACCACACTATCTCGGTCTGTGGCACCCAGTTCGCAGGTGACGACCCGCGCATCGTGCGTATCGACGGCTACCGCGTCGACGCCGTTCCACACGGGCACATGCTCGTCGCCCGTAACGACGACGTGCCCGGCGTCATCGGCTTCATCGGCTCGGTGCTCGGCGAGAACAACCTCAACATCGCGGGCATGTACAACGGCCGCGAGACGTTCGGCGGCGAAGCGCTGTCGGTGTACAACCTCGACGACCCCGTTCCGAAGGACGTGCTCGACCAGCTCCACGCCGACGAGCGCATCATCGAGACGAAGTACATCTCGCTCGACAACGGGGAATAAGTCGTCTCTTTGCGGGTCGTTTTGACGGTGTGATAGTCGGGACGGATACACGAGGCCGTCATTTCCGAACCGGGCGAAACACCGTGGTTTTGTGCCTTCCCGCCAATATCTAACCGATGAGTGGTATCCGTCCAGACGAACTGGCCGACCGTCTCGAGTCGGAGGCGGCGGACGATCCGTTTCTACTAGATATCCGTCCACGGGCGTCGTTCCAGTCGAACGCTATCGAGAACAGTCACAACGTTCCCGTCTACGACGAGTTGCGAGGCGGCGACGAATCCGCGCTGCGGAGCCAACTCGACGAGATTCCGACCGGCAGAGACGTGATAGTCGTGTGCAAGATGGGGGTGGTCGCGAAACGAGCGACCAGCCTGCTCAGAGCGGAGGACTACGATGCAACGACGTTGCTCGGCGGGATGAGCGGGTGGAACGGGTATCAGAACGGCTCGCTCGGCTACAAACTCCGGTCGGTACTCTGGAAAATTCGGTGACCCGCCGCTGTGGCGGCCGCGTCGTACTGTCGGCTGTCAGAGACGAGACCGTAGACCGTCTCAGTCGTCCGTGTACGTCGGCTCCGTTTCGTCGAGTGACTGTTCGCGCCAGGTCGTCCAGTCGTACATCCGTTCGACCTCACCGCTTTGCTGCCGGATGGCGACGGCCGTCGTAAAGAGGAACGTGCCGACCAGCACGGTTCCGACGAGCCACAGCGCGTCGACGGCCGCCGGAACGCCAGCGTAAGTCCCGAGCACGTCCGCGAAGACGACGGCGGCGACGGCGATAATCGCGGGAAGCAGGTTTCTGACGAGCGCGGCGATGCTCGTCCCTTCGTGTTTTCGGACCGCGAGGACGCTGTAGTACAGCGCCCACAGCGATGCGCCGACCCAGCCGACCACGACGACGAGGCGGGTGAACTGCCCGTCGACTAGGAACCCGCTCCACCACGAGGTGACAAAGCCCGCGATGACGAGATAGTCGACCCAGACCGGGAGCCCACGGGGCGACTCTCTGTCGGCGTAGCCCATAAAGTACATCTCCCGGATACCGAGCGCCGCAAAGAGGATGAAAAACAGCGTCGCTCCTTCGGCGAACGTGGCGAGCCACGAGATGTCGGTCGCCATCGCGGCCACACCAGCGACACCGTAGACAGCGCCGGCGGCGATACCGATACCGAGCAACAGCCAACTGTGCTGGTCCGGCTCGGCGAGGACGTCTCGGACGTACACCAGCAAGTAGTACAGGAGGACGGCCGACCCGACAGCGACGACGGAGTAGGCCAGTCCCTGCGCCATCGCGACGGTTTCGGCGGCGTGTGCGGTCAGTTCAGATGAGACCATTGTTCGGTGGTGAGCGTTGCGGACGGGAAAAGCCAGAGCCGATTCTCAGACACTGGGGATATCCGGCTGCAGAGGGTAGCCCGTTCGAACTCCTTTTTGTGGCCCTGGCCCGTGTAGCCAATTATGGGTCTCAAAGACCGCGTTCTGGACGCCGTCGCGCGCTGGTTCGCGCCGACGATGGACCATCCTGCTGGCGGGGGGATGACCGGTGAGAAAGATGGCGAGGATGAAACGGACGCGACCGAGGCTGAAACAGAGACGACCGGAGCCGACAACAACGTGTAACCGAGTTCAGTCGTCGGTCGTCGATTCCATCTCAGGTGGGTGGTTCGTGACGACGACCCAGTCTTCGTCCGGCTGTTGGAGCAGATCCTCGTAGCGTCGGATTGTCGACTGCAGTTGCTGTTCTTTCTGTTCCAGTTCGTCTTCGAGCGTGCGAACCCGTGCTTCGAGCGCGATACTCCGCAGGCGATAGTACGTCGCAAGACCCCACGTGTGTCGGACGTTGACGCTCGCTCCGGCCGGGCGAGACTGTCTGGGCCCGTCGATAGTCTCGGGTTTGGTTCTGTGTGTTTGGATGGGTGAGTCTGACATCGGCGGCGCTCATCTCGTTGGGGATGATACCACAAAGATGTCAGTCAGACGTATGTCATCCGATACCAGACTACATTACTGTCGAGGGGTGTGGCCCGTCAGGAGCCGAGGTGATCCAAGACGCCCTCGGTGTCCCCGGGGACGGGTTCGGGGTCTTCGCCGGCCTCGGCGGCGGCGTCGGGGTCTTTCAGGAGGTGACCCGTCGTCAGGCAGACGACCCGCTCGTCGGCGTCGATTTCGCCCTCGTGGCGGAGTTTACGCACGCCGGCAATCGAGGCGGCGGAGGCGGGTTCGACGCCCACTCCCTCGCCGGCGAGGTCGCGCTGTGCCTCGGTAATCTCCTCGTCGGAGACGGCCACTGCGGTCCCGCCGGTCGCCCGGATACCGGGAAGCGCTTTTGGCGCGTTGACGGGGTTGCCGATGCGGATGGCCGTCGCGCGGGTCTCCACGTCGTCCCAGCGCTCGATGTGGTCCCAGCCCTTCTCGATTGCCTCGACCATCGGCGCGGAGTGTTCGGCCTGGACGCCGGTCAGTTTCGGCATCTCCGACTCGTCCATCGCACCGGCCTGGACGAGCTCCCGGAAGCACTTGTAGAGTGCGGCGGTGTTGCCGGCGTTCCCGACGGGCAGGGCGATGCGGTCCGGATAGCCGCCCTCCTCGTCGCGGAACTGCTCTAAGATTTCCAGCCCGATGGTCTTCTGGCCCTCCAGTCGGAAGGGGTTCAGCGAGTTCAGCAGATACGCCTCGCCCATCCCGGCGAGGTCCTGGACGATGTCCAGACAGGTGTCGAAGTTACCGTCGACTTCGAGGATGCGAGCGCCGTGGAGGCTGGCCTGGGCGACCTTGCCGGCGGCGACTTTGCCGGCGGGCAGCAACACGAGCGTCTCCATCCCGCCGCGAGCGCCGTAGGCGGCGAGCGCTGCCGAGGTGTTGCCCGTCGACGCACACGCCAGGCGGCCGACGCCGATCTCCTTCGCGACGCGGACGCCGACGGTCATCCCGCGGTCTTTGAAACTCCCCGTCGGGTTCATCCCTTCGTGTTTCACGCGCAGTCGATCGAGACCGAGGTCGTCTTCCAGTCGCGGTACCTCGTGGAGCGGCGTTCCGCCTTCGGGCAGTGAGACGCCCTCTTCGAAGGGGAGCGCGGCCGAGTAGCGCCAGACGCTCCACTGGTCGTTGTCGAAGTCCTCCCACGTCGGCAGGTCGCTGTAGCGCGCTTCCAGTAGTCCGTCACAGTCGTCACAGGTGTAGCGGACATCGTCGAAGGGGGCGAACGCTTCCCCGCACTCGATACAGGACAGCCAGACCCCGTCGTCGGCGCAGGCCGGCTCTGCGCCCGTGAGTTCGAGATTGCTCATTATCGGGCCAGATGGACCGGGTAGGCAAAAGTGGGGCGGTTAGCGTCGTTCACGGGCCCCGGTGAGGCGGTCCGGCGAGACGCCGAGCGCGGCCACGAACAAACAGACCACACCGAGTCCGACCAGGACATCGCCGGACGGCATCGGCACCGGCACCCGGTCGACGGTCGTCCTGTCGGTCACGACGACGACGTAATCGGTGCCGTCGACCCGGTAGACTTCACCCACGCCGCTGACCGACTCCGGCGACGCGGGACTCGTCACCTCCCCCTCCCTGGCCGCCCGAACGCCGACCCACGTCCCTGTGGTCCCCTCGTCCGCCCGCTGGCTGATGTCGTCGAGCATCGCTGTCGGGTCCGTCGACTCGACGTCGAAGACGTAGTTTCCGTTCTCGCTGCCCTGCCGTACTCGGCGGTAGTACTCACCACCGAGCTCCACGAACTCCTGGTCGGTGTACCCCTCTATCTGGACTGAGTCGTTCGAGACTGACACCGGTCCGCGTTCGCGGAGATAGCTGTCGAACGCGCAGGCGCGCGTGTGCTCGTCCTCGGACTGACAGTCGACGGCCGCGAGATCGTTGTAGCCGGCCAGACTCGCCGAATCTGGCCGTTCGTAGACGAGGGACCCGCTCGTAACGCTCACCTCGGCCCGCTCGTAGGTGTACTCGGTCGTGCCTTCGCCGGGGGCCACCCAGATGCCACTCGCGGTGAACAACAGGCCGACGACGGCGAGCGCGACGAGCCGCCAGTCTCTGTCCATCGGATACGCTACTGTCGCGGCTCTGTAGTGTATACTTTCTGTCGGTGTCCGGGCCGAAAACTCGTCCGCTACGTTCGTTTGCCCGCTCCTGTCGTCACTCGCTGCTCTTGGCTGTTCCGAGAACTCGCTCCTGCCGTCACTCGTTCTCGCTTCCAAACTCGTCGATACGGTCATGCACGTAGGCGGTCCACTCGTCGAGCGTCTCGTGCATCAACTCGCGAGCCTCCGTCAGCGGCGTCGCTGAGTACTGGTAGACGTGTCCGCCGCTGTCGAGTAGCCGTCGTTGACGCTCTGCAAGCCCCTTTTTTCGAAGCGTCGATAACGACCGGTTGACGTTGCTCCGGTCGCGGTCTAACTCGGCGGCGAGTTCTTCGACGGTACTCCCTGGGCTGTCGAGCAGTCTCTGATAGGTCCGCGCCTCGTGGCGCTGGATGCCGAAGACGCAGGTCAACACGTCCTGCAGTTCCGGTTCTCCGTCGAGCATCAACTCGCGAAACCGGTCCGGAGAGGGGTCGGTCTGGGCCATACGCACACTACTGTTGCCGCGAGAATAAACCCCCGAGTAACGTTTCACTCACTGTCTACTGCTCGCTGTAGCCCTGCTGTTCGAGACATTCACGCATCTCTTCGGCGGAGTCGTGTTTGTGCAGGCGTGTGGGCGTATCACAGTAGTACGTCTCGCCGTCGTGACGGAGTGTGACTTCGTGTTCGGAACCGAGAAACTCCGTTCGGACAATGACCCGCTGGCCCTGCTCTAACGTCGTCAGCAGTTCCTCTGTCTCGTACTCGCCTGCGTCGACGACGAGTGGGTCGCTCATCGCTTGCCGATACTGTTGCCACGCTATTCAGTGTTCGCTCCCTACCCGCGTGTTCGTCTGTGGTGCACACGCGCCCGACCCGGATAGGATTATATTACCACGAAACAGCCAGTAATAGACGTTTGTCCTCTCGTGTGAGTGCGGTGCGATAGCGGGCTACCACTAACCATTCCGTCTGGGTAGGGCTGTATGCTATGGACCCACAACGACGCAGATTCCTCCGACTCGGCGGTCTGGCTGCCATCGGTGCCCTGGCTGGCTGTGCCGGCGCGGAGCCGACCAACGAGAATACGCCATCGGATACCGCGACATCGACGCCGGTGGAGACCGAGACGGCCACCCCCGAGGATAGCGCCGGGATGCAGACCACGTCTGAAATCGATTACGACGGCTGGTTCGAGGAGACGGACAACTTCGACGGGACGACAGTCGACGCGCGCAACCAGGACAGTGTCACGGTCGCCGTCGGCGCGGACGGCAACGGCGGCGGCGCGTTCGCCTTCGACCCGCCCGCTATCTGGATCGAATCCGGGACGACAGTCACCTGGGAATGGACCGGCAACGGCGGCAGCCACAACGTCGTCGCGAACGACGACTCCTTCCGGTCCGGTGACCCGACGGACTCGGGAACCTACGACCGCGCGTTCGAGACCGAAGGGACGGTTCCGTACTACTGTGACCCCCATCAGGGACTGGGGATGAAAGGCGCTGTCGTCGTCGGCCAGCCCGACGGCGGTGGCGAGCAGGCGGCCCAGGACTACGACTGGCAGGCCGCGACCTTCGATTCGTACTGGTACTCGCTGTACAACATGAGCACCAACATCGCGATGAGCGGCAACGGCGTCCCCTTCCCGCTGAACGAGCAGATGGAACAGCTCCGCGACCAGCGACTGCCCGCGATGCTGGAAAACGCCAACGTCGACCGGCCACCAATCGCGAACCCGAACCTCTCGTTTGCGGCCTTCACCGAGGGCGACCCGCACTTCACGCAACAACCAGTGCTCGAAGACGACTCCGGCCGTCCCGACGCGTCGACGCTCGCCTGGGACCCCGAACAGTCCTCGGGCGTCGTCAGCCCCTCGTCGCTGGCCTGGACCCACCTGAAAGGCGTCACCTGGGCGAAGAACTTCCAGGCGCACTTCGACATTCTGCCGGGCGACATCGCCCCCAGATTCCGCGCCCAGTTGCTCTCGACGCTGGCACAGGTCGGCATCAACGCCGCGATCCTCGTCGGTGGCTCCCGCGAGAACGGCGCACTGACCCACGGCGATAGCTTCGAGTTCCTCTCCGAGTACCGCCCCAGCGAGGGCCGCATCGAAGACGAGACGCGTCGCCTGCATCACCACGCCGCGATGTTGTGGTTCCTCTCGGACATGAACAGCCTCGCGCAGAACGGCTGGTTCGGCTACGAGAACCCCCGGCCGCTCATTCCGAGAGAAGCTGGCGCAGACGCCGTCTTCGACCCGCCGGTTGGCATTCAGGAAATCGCTGATGGCGTCGCATCGACGACGATGGACCTGTTCAGCCCGGAAGACGTGGCGTCCCAGGAGTCGACCCGGTCGGTCGGGCTCATGCTCGCGGCCGTCGGCTACTACGGTCCACAGGCCGGCAGCGACGAGCAACTGAGTGCGGCCGTCGACTACGCGAACGGACTCGCCGGCGTCATCGAGGACAACCTCGACGGGAACGGGATGGTCCAGAATGGTGCCGAAAACCAGGCCGCCACGCAGGGCATCGTCGCACAGGGGCTGCTGTGGGCCTCCCAGATGGACGGCGTCGACCACACCGACACCGCCGAAGCGGTGCTCGGCTACCTGACCGACACGCTGTGGGACGACGACGCTGGCACCTTCGCATCGGGCGAGAGCGACACGACGTACACCATCACGGCTCGCGACGCCGGTGACATCACCGGTGGCCTCAACGCGGCTGACGCCGTACTCGAACTGCCGGGAACCAAGGAGACGTTCGCACGCTTCTTCGACGAGACGTTCAACACTGGCCGCCTCCAGCGGGCACAGCGCCCGCCGTCGGTCGGTGGCCGTGATAACGAACCGCCGCTCCCGCCGGAGGCCGGCGGCGAGTTCGGACAGGCGGCCGTCTACAACGCCGAAATCGGGTACGACACCGGGTCCGGAGAGTGGTCGGTCACCGACGATAGCTTCCAGACTGCCGGCGCGCTCTATCTCGCCAACCAGGACATCTGGGTCGGCAACTGGGCCGGCGACTTCTACCAGGGTCGTGGTATTCCGGGCCAGTCCGACGAGCCACCGCAGTAAGTTCCGCCCTCCTTTTGGGATTCGTTCACAAACCCCTTCGTTTCCGCTGGAGATAGCGCCAGCTGTGGAAAAGATGACAGCCGAAAACGGCCGCGGAACTCACGTCGGGAGAGAGGAATCGGGGACGGGGGAGTCGAGGTGTTATCGCTCGTCGATCGGGGTGACTTCCTGGTCTTTCGGGCCGATATAGCGGCCGCGCGGGCGGATGAGCTTGTTGTCCGCGGTGTATTCGAGGATGTGACCGACCCAGCCGCTGACCCGGGACATCGCGAAGATGGGCGTGTACATGTCCACCGGGATGCCGAGCTTGTAGTAGACCGACCCCGAGTAGAAGTCGACGTTGGGGGCGATGCCCTTCTCCGGGAGCCCCTTTTCGTCGGTCAGATACTCCTCGATGGTCGTCGTGTAGTCGAGCCACTTGGTCTCGCCGTCCTCTGCGGTGAGGTCTTCCAGCTTGTGCTGGAGAATCTTCGCACGGGGGTCTTTCGTGTTGTAGACGCCGTGACCCCAGCCGGGGAGTCGCTCGCCGGCCTCGGTCTTGGCCGTGACCCACTCGAGGGGTTCCATCTCGCTGTCGTCGAGTTCCAGGAGCGCCTCGATGACGTCCTGGTTCGCGCCGCCGTGGAGCGGCCCGGAGAGCGCGCCGATGCCGCCCGTGATTGCGGAGTACATGTCCGCGAGCGTCGAGGAGATGACCAGCGTGGTGAACGTCGAGGCATTAAAACCGTGGTCGGCGTGGAGGATGAGCGCCATGTCGAAGGTCTCCTCGGCCACGTCGCTCGGCTCTTCGCCGGTCAGCATGTAGAGGAAGTTCCCGGCGTGAGAGAGGTCCTCGCGCGGTTCGATTGGGTCCTCGCCGCGGCGGAGGCGGTCGTAGTTCGCCAGGATCGTCGGAATCTTCGCAGTGATGCGGCGGCCCTTGCGCCGGGCGGCTGCGAGGTCTTCGGGATCGGCGTCGTCTTCCGGCTCGCTGGCCGACAGCGTCGAGACGGCCGAGCGGAGCGCGGCCATCGCGCTCTCGTCTTCCTCGGCGAGAATCCGCAGCGTTTCCAGTGTCTCCGACTCGACGCCGCGCTCGCTCGCCATCGAGTCGGCGAACGCGTCGAGTTCCTCCTGTGTCGGGAGCTGTCCCTCCCAGAGCAGATACAGCACTTCTTCGAAGCTCGCGTTCTGGGCCAGGTCCTCGATGTCGTAGCCGTTGTAAATGAGCCGTCCCTCGTCACCGTCGATGTAGCTCATGGTGGACTCGGCGACGAGAACGCCCCGCAATCCCTTCTTGAGTTCGTCGGACATACCACCGACTTTTCCACGTGCAGGAAAAAACATTACCATTTGGTCCGTCCGGCCTGGGCATGCTCGGACGCAATTTTTGCAAGTATGTCTCTTAATCTGGATAATAGTGGTCGTTTGTAAACCAAAACACAGTCTTGTTGACGTGTCCGCGTCACTCGGTCCCGTGGACCGTGCGTCCGGGCAACGTTTTTGCACGGGGGCGACCGAGGTGGAGGCATGGCCGCTGACGAGGTGGAGTACGAGCCAAAGAGTGTCAAGGAGCTACTGGCGGAGATGAAAGACACCGCCGAGTTGCTCATTGACCTCTCGTACTCCGCCGTGCTCCTGGGGAGCGACGACGTTGCTCAGGAGGTACTCGTCCTCGAAGAGAAGATGGACGTCCTCCAGTTGCGCGCTCGCATGAGTATCCTCATGGCTGCGCGAAGTCCCGCCGACGCCGAGGCGCTCGCTCCCGTCCTCGGTATCGTCGGTGCCGCAGAGAAGATCAGCGACGCCGCCGGGGACATCGCGAAGATCGTCCTCGAAGACATCGGACTCCCGCCGGAGATGCGCGCCGCCCTCCCCGAGGCGATGGAGACGCTCGTTCGTGCCGAAATCAGCCCCGGCTCGTCGCTGACCGAGACGACGCTCGGCGAGTTGAACCTTGAAACCGAAACCGGCGTGCGCGCACTCGCGCTCCGGCGAGCGGACGACTGGCTGCTCGATCCTGACGCGAACACCCAGCTCCAGGCCGGCGATATCGTCCTCTTCCGTGGTCCCGAGGAAGGAATCACCTCGGTGTACGCCGACGCGACCGGCGAGGCCTACGAACCGCCAGATCCCATCGAGAGCGAGTCGACCGACCTCGACCGCGCCGTCGACTCCATCGTTCTGATGAAAGACATGGGAGAACTCGCTGTCGACCTGGCCTACGGTGCCATCCTCTTCGACTCCGAAGATGTCGCCGAGGAGGTGTTCGAACTCGAGGCGGAGGTCGACGCACTCAAATCCCGCTTCGAGGCGTGGACGCTCCGCGCTGCCAGCCGGGTCGACGACCCAGTCTCCCTGCGCGGGCTGGTCCAGCTCGCTACCAGCACGGAGATTATCTCCGACGCCGCCCTGGAGATTAGCGAGGGCGTCCTCCGGGGACTCTCGACACACCCGGTCGTCCGCGAGGCGGTCTACGAGAGCGACGAGGTCATCGTGCGTCTGGCTGTCGGTTCGGACAGCGAACTCGATGGAACGACGCTCGGGAGCAAGGAGGTCAAAACTGACACCGGGATGCGCGTCATCGCCGTCCGTCACACTGGCGATGATGACGGTGGGGAGTGGGACATCTCGCCCGGGCCGGAGACGCCATTGGCTGCCGGTGACGTTGTTCTCGCGAAGGGGACGCGTGCTGGTGCTGAACGGCTCGAGGCGATGACCGACTAGAGCTCTCTGGTGAGCTTGTAGGCCCGCCGCATCACGAGCAGCGCCGCGGCCAGCCCGCTCGACGTCATCGCGAGGACGAACGCCAGCGCCACATAATACACCGGCGGGCGAACAGTATTGGGCGCGAGCACGACGAAAAACAGGAAGATAGCCGCGGTGAAGGCGATGCCGAGGACGACGCCCCGCTTGAGGTTCTGCCGGACGTGCAGGGCCTCCACGAGCGCGGCCCGACCACTGGGCTGGTCCTCGGTCGATGACACACCGTTCCGTAGGGTCGAGCGCCAGATAATCGCGTCGGTTTCGGCTCCGCGCTCACCGCGCTGGCTGGTATCGAACCGCTAAAGACGGTGGACCCGTCCAGTACGTATAATGACGAGTCTCGGTACGGCGAGTGCCGCCCCCGGTGAACTCGACACCGGCCGTCTCGAGGTTGGAGAAGCCCGTGACGGGAGCACGATTGCGCTCCCCGTCGCGGTCGTCAACGGCGCTCGTGACGGCAAGACGTTGTACATCCAGGCTGCAAGCGACGGCGACGAACTCAACGGCGTCGGCGTCGTCCAGCGGGTCGTCCCCCAACTCGACCCCGCGGATATCGCCGGCTCCATCCTTATTGTCGGCGTCGCCAACTACTACGCCTTTCAGGTCGCCGAACACCGAAATCCGATCGACGACACCAAACTGAACCGCGCCTACCCCGGCGACGACACCGGCACCGCCTCCGAACGCATCGCCGCTGCCACCTTCGACGCCGCCAGTCGCGCCGATATCGCGCTCGACCTCCACCAGGGGTCGACCTCTCAGATGATAGAGGAGGTCCGCGTCCGCTGTGGCACCCGCCACCGCCTCCACGACGAGTGTCTCGAACTCGCCAAGGTGTTTGGCTGTGGCTACGTCCTCGACCAGAAAGGCCCCGACGGCCAGCTTGCTCGCGCCGCTCCCGACGACGGCGTTCCCACCGTCGACCCCGAACTCGGCGGCTGTGTCGGCTGGGACGAAAACTCGATTCAGGCCGGCGTCGACGGCGTCTTCAATGTGCTCCAGTACTACGACTTCCTCGACGGCCGGGTCGCTCCCCGTCCCCAGACCCGCGCCAGTGGGTTCGACCAGTACGGCGCGCCCGCCGGTGGTCTCGTCACCTTCGAGGTGGAACTCGGGAGCCGCGTCTCCGCCGGCCAGACGCTGTTCGAAGTCACCGACGTGTTCGGCTTCACGAAAGAGACGGTCACTGCCGACTCCGCGGGCGTCTTCTGGCGCGCTCGCCGGCTCCCTCACGTCGCTGCCGGCGAGTACGTCTGTTCGGTCGGGACTGATATCGATACCTACTAGCAACTACTTTTTTCGCCGTCCTCAGAAATATTTGATTTCTGATGGGTTGCACGAGAGCGTCGCTCTCGTGAACGTCGGGTCTCGGGCGCGCTCGCAGAGCGCGCACCGGACCACTCGGCGAAAAAACATAGTGAAAAAGGCTGCTCGCGGCCGGTAGTCCGCTCGCAGGTGCTAGCTTAGTGCTCACCGCAACTGCACCGCTACCGGCAGCCCTGCCCTTCCCCGCTGGCGTGCGATGAAACGCACGCCCGGCCACCGCAACCGTCACCCACTTTGCCGCGCCCGCTCGTCTCTCGGCTATGCCCACCGCTCACCACGTCGGTATCACCGTCTCCGATCTGGACCGCGCCGTCGAGTTCTATCAGGATGTCTTCGACTTCCCTGTGCTCGCCGAGTTCTCCGTCTCCGGCGAGGCGTTTTCGACCGGCGTTGATGTCCCCGATGCGACCGGCCAGTTCGCACATCTGGACGCCGACGGCGTCCGACTGGAACTTATCGAGTACGACCCCGAGGGCGAGGCTGCCCACGCCGAGCGCGTCAACCAACCCGGCGCGAAACACCTCGGCCTCGACGTCGAGAATCTGGACGATTTCTACCGTGCGCTCCCCGAACAGGTCACGACCCTCTCCCCGCCCCAGACGACCGAAAGCGGCACGCGAATCTGCTTCGTCCAGGACCCCGAAGGCAATCTCATCGAGGTTCTCGAACCCTGAGCGCGGGTCAACCTGATTATTCTCCGGTGTTGTTGTGTCAACATGTACCGCTGTGACGACTGCGGCCGCGAGTACGACATGACCGCCGACGCGCCCTGGCGCTGCGCCTGTGGCCACGCGCTGGACTTTGCTGACCAGCCCCGACCAGCGAGCGATTCACCACCCGCGGACCTCGACCGCGACCGCGGTCTCTGGGCGTTCGCGGAGTTCCTGCCGGTCGACTCGCACGTCACGCTTGGGGAGGGATGGACGCCGCTGGTCGAGGCCACCGACTGGGATGCGACGTTCAAATTGGAGTCGCTGTTTCCGACGGGGAGTTTCAAAGACCGCGGCGCAGCGGTGACCCTCTCGCTGGCCCAGCAACTCGGCGTCGACCGTGTTCTTGAGGACTCCTCGGGCAACGCCGGCCACGCCATCGCCACCTACGCCGCCCGCGCCGGCATCGACGCAGACATCTACGTCCCGGCAGACGCCAAGCCGGCCAAAATCGAGGCCATCGAGCGAACCGGTGCGACCGCCGTCCGAATCGAGGGCGACCGCCAGGCGATCACCGACGCCTGTCTCGACGCGGTCCGGTCGGGCGAGGGGTGGTACGCCAGCCACGCCTGGCACCCCGCCTTCTTCGCCGGGACGGCCACCTTCGCGCTCGAACTCGCCGCCCAGCGAGAGTGGTCCGTCCCCGACGTGGTCGTGACGCCGCTGGGCCATGGCACGCTCTTTCTTGGTGCCTACCGTGGCTTCCGGGCACTCTCCGATGCGGGCTGGACTGACGGCCTTCCCCGACTCGTCGGTGCACAGGCCGCTGGTGTCGCGCCAATCGTCGAGTCACTCCACGGTTCGGACGCGGCGACGGGACACAACGACGCCGCTGACGGCATTCAGATCACCGACCCTGCTCGTCACGACCAGATACGTGCGGCTATCGAGGCGACGGATGGCGACGCCGTTGCCATCGATGCCGAGGCAACCACGCGGTCGCTGGCGCGACTTCGCGAACGCGGTATCGATACGGAACCAACGTGTGCAGTCGCGCCTGCCGCACTCGACATCCTCCGCCAGCGCGGCGACATCGGCGCTGACGAGGATGTCGTCGTCGCGCTCACTGGGACCGGACTAAAAGTGTGAAACGTCGAGTACCGCGGTACGCGAACGCATTTTTCTCGACGAGGTTGATGCCACGGCGGGCATACAGACCGGTGCCGCTGTCGAGCGGCGTCGTGTCGTCGCAATCGGTTCACTCGGAGTACAGGTCGACCGGTTCGGTCTGGAAATGTCCGATTCTCCTTCTTACGGCTGGCAATCTATCCCAGTTATACCACTTCCTTAATTATCAGCGTTCTTTCAGAGAGACGCACTATCGAACGGGCCAGAAACGTTCTCTCACTTTGGATGCGTCGGCGTGTCGAATCTATCCCGAACTAGCTACTCGCTCGTACTTTCTGTGCGGAATCACTTCCGTGCGATTCGTTCTGCGGCGACGGATGCACCAGCTGCCGCGGGATACACGATGTCGTCGACGAAGCGACGATGCCCGTATCCCTCTTCACCGTCCCGAGAGATTCGAAGGAGCGTCCGGACATCGGTGGCTGTCTCGTACGCTGTCTCACAGACAGTCAGGTTCACGTCCGTATCGTTCGTGAGGGCAGCGACGATGTCGGTCGCACCCAGGTCAGCCTGCTCGAGGCTGTCAGTGTCCGTTCCATCGCCCTCGATAACGTTGCTGACGGCCGGCGACACCTGCTCGCACTTCTCGGCGTCCCGCTCAACGACGGTGACCCTGTTCTGTTCCTCGCTGAGTTGCTGTGCGACACGGCGGCCGACGCGGCCAGCCCCGACGATGATGACGTTTCTTGCCATTGAGTTAACCCTATCTGAATATGCTTCGAGATGTGTGTTAAAGGTTAGCACATATTAGCTGGAGGGACTACAGTAAACAAGAGAAATATCTGCCCAGGCGCGTTGCAGAACTGTTTCTTCCTGAAGCCAGCGTCGCGTTCGCTATCGCTCCGGATGCGTCGGCGCGTCGAATCCCCCTCTAATCAAGGGCTTCGCGATGTGCCGGCGCGCCACCGGCGGCACCTCGTACCATCCCTCCTCGATGTCTCGGTCGAGTCTCTGTTCGACTTTCCCGTCTGCCACCGTCCCGCAGTCCCGACACCGATACCCCGCGTTCGAGCCTGCGGATTTCATCGACCGGCCACATTCGGGACAGTCCGGCGTCACCAGTTCCGTCCGAACGGCGTCCCGAAGCGCGAACTTCTCCAGTTTGAGCGTGCCGTCGCTAACCTCGCCACAGACCGTGAGTTGGTCACCGATGCGTAACGCCCGCACACGGTCGCGAAAGTGTTTGGTCGGTTCGAACGCCGCACACCGAATCTTCTCTTTTCCTTCGAAGGTGAAAAATACGTGACCACCTTCCTTCGTTTCCGGGCGAGTGGCGACGTCCCCATCGAGGCGGTACGCGCGGCCGTCCCGGACACCGTCGATGGTTCCGTCCCGGAGGTGGGCGTCCGTTCCCTGATTCGTGACAAACATGTGCCGCCGGACGACGGGTTCGCTCTCGATGCGCTGGGCGACGCGGCGGACGGCGGCGGGGTCGTCGCCACGAATCCCGTGGAGGATAGGGCAGGGTGTCCGGGGGACACAGACGGCGACACCTTCCTCCCGGTCGACGGTGTCCCACACCTCGGGGTAGGCGTCGTCTGCGGCGGCGAACACGGAGTCGGTGTCGACCTGCCGGTCGGTCCCCCACCGTTCGCGCTCGCGGTAGGAGATACACTCGTAGGTCCACTCGTCGAACGCGCGGTGTGCACCGGCGGCGGCGGCTGCGCCAATCAGTCCCCGGCCCATCCCGCGCTCGACTGTCTCGACGCCGGCCGCAGCGAGCGTCTCGCGGACAGCGTCGAGGTCGAGGAACTCGCGGACGGCACGACGAGAAACGTCGGCCAGGGCGGCCGGCACCGTTTCGGGTGCAGCGTCGACGACGACCCCGCCGGGATTGGTCCGGGGGTCGGCCGTCTCCGCGCGGTCGAGGGCGTCGTCGGCGAGCGCGAGCGCCCGGTCGGCAGCGAGGTCACAGTGGACCGCAAGCGCGGCGTTGCCCCGCGTCTTGTGTTCGACAGCGGGGTTGAGCCGCACCAGTACTGTTCGCTCGACGGTTCCGCCGGCCTCACGAACCCGCTCGGCGAGGCGTGCGGCGACGTACGTCGTACACATCCCGCGGTCGCGGGAGTCGGTGTCGTCGACGGCGATGACAGTCACTGTCCGGGCTAGCTCCGAGACCCACTAACCGCTTTCGGGGTCGCCCAACTGAACGTGTAGGTCTGTGGTTACGTTCCGGAAATCGCCGGACATCGGCCGTACAACCGCCAAAACGTATAAATACGAGGAGCGGACTATGTATGTATAGATACCAGTATGTCCCGCTCTGCGCTGGTGGGTAACGTCACCGCAATGCTCGAAGATGCAGGCTTCGTCGTCAGCGAACGCTGTGCGATTCGGCCAAAGAGCTTCGACGTCGCTGCCCGCCGGGGTGAGGACACCATCCTGCTGAAGATTCTCGGTAACATCGACGCCTTCGACGCCCGAACGGGTGCGGAGATGCGCCGCCTCGGCGAGTATCTGCAGGCCACGCCGATGGTGGTCGGTCTCCGGACGCGCGACGAGGACCTCAAGCCCGGCGTGGTCTACTTCCGACACGGCGTGCCCGTTCTCTCGCCCGACACCGCGATGGATCTCTTCGTGGAAGAGGTCCCGCCGCTCATCTACGCGGCACCCGGCGGTCTCTACGTCAACATCGAGAGCGAGGTGCTCGCCGATGCCCGACAGGAACGCGACTGGTCGCTGGGCCGACTCGCTCAGGAACTCGGCGTCTCCCGGCGCACCGTCTCGAAGTACGAGGACGGCATGGACGCCAGTGTCGAAGTCGCCTCTCAGTTGGAGGAACTGTTCGAGGCACCGCTGACCTCGCCGGTCGAAGTACTCGACGGGGCCGAGCGGGTCCGCGACGACACCGAGACGCCGGCAGACCCCGACGTCGACCCCGACGACGAATCTATCGTCGCGGTGTTCACCCGCGTGGGTTACGAGGTTCACCCGACCGAGCGCGCGCCTTTCAAGACCGTCAGCGAGAACGAGAGCGACCACGACCGCGTGCTCACCGGTCACTCGCAGTTCACCCAGACCGCGGAAAAGCGCGCCCGAATCATGTCGTCCGTCGGTCGGGTCACCCGGACGACCAGCGTCTACGTCGTCGACGAGGCCCCGACCGATTCGGTCGAGGGGACCGCCATCGTCGAGGAAGCGGAGATGGCTGACATCGAGGACCGCATCGACCTGCGGGACCTCATTATGGACCGCGGCGAAGAAGAGGGGACTGCCTGACGCTTACGCGCCGTACGTTTCGTCCAGATACTCGACGATATCGTCGGACTCGGGCATCCCTTCGATGCCGTTGTCCGGGTCGACGAGCACCGGAACGCCCGTCTGGCCGCTCACTTCTTCGACCTCCGTGCGGTCGCTGTGGCTCCGCGGGACCATGTGTGACTCGTAGTCGAGTCCCAGTTCGTCCAGTTTCGTCGTGACTTTCGCACAGTACGGGCACCCTTCGACTTCGTACAGTTCGAGGTTCGGCATTCACCCGACGTAGACGCGCAACGAAAAAAAGAGCATCGCCCCTGTGCGACCGGTCTGTCAGAGTGCGCCGCCGATGAGGCCGCTCGTCCGGACGAAAAAGTACAGGACGAAGGCCCCCGCGAGCACCCACTGTCCGGGGTGGACCTCCCGACGTTCTCCCTGTGCTGCTTTGATAATCGGGTAGGAGATGATGCCCGCCGCGATACCGTAGGAAATCGAGTAGGTAAACGGCATGATGAACATCGTCAGCCCGGCGGGAACCGCGTGCGAGAGGTCGTCCCACTCGATGTCGACGATGTTGCGCAACATCAGCACGGCGACGACAACCAGCGCGATGTGGGAGGCGTGCAGCGGGACCGCGGCCGCGAGAGGGACTACTGCCAGCGACGCGAGAAAGAGCACCGCGACGACGAGTGCGGTCAGACCGGTCCGGCCGCCCTCCTCGACCCCGGTCGAGGATTCGATATAGGTCGTCACCGTCGAGGTGCCGATGATACCACCGATGGTGGTCCCGACGGCGTCACCCAGCAGCGGTCTGTCGATGTCCGGGAGGTTCCCGTCTTTGTCGAGGAAGCCGGCAATCTGGGCGACGCCGGTGAGCGTCCCCGCGGTGTCGAAAAAGTCCACGAAAAAGAACGTGAAGACGATGAGACTGAACCCGAGCGCGTCGACATTCGAGAACCCTTCGAGGAACGCGCCCACGAGCGGCGTGATGTCGTAGCCGGCGGCCGAGTAGGCCACGTCGGTCTGGCCGGTCAGTGACGCCGGGGTGTACAGCGAGACGCCCTCGGCGACCTGGGGGTCGATGGCGGTGTAGCCGGCGGCGTCGATCACGTATGAGGCGACCGTCGTGAGCAGGATACCGAGGATGATCGAGCCGGGTATCTGGGCGGCGTACAGTGCCAGCGTCAGGAAGAGGCCGACGACGGAGATAATCGCGATGGGGTCGTTCGCGAAGACCGGATTGAACTGCACGAAGGTTGCGGGGTCGGAGGCGACGACGTGCATCGCCTCCAGCCCGATGATGGCCAGAAAGAGGCCGATACCGCTCCCCACAGCGAACTTCACGGGCTCCGGGAACAGTTTGATGATGTACTCGCGGGCGCCTGCGAGAGTAAGCAAGATGAAGATGACCCCCTCGACGACGACGGCTGCGAGTGCGGTCTGCCAGGGCACCCCGAGACCGAGCACGACGGTAAAGGCAAAGAAGGCGTTGAGGCCGAGCCCGGGTGCCTGTGCAAAGGGCCGGTTGGCGTACAGCGCCATGATAAGCGTCGCGATGGCCGCCGAGATAATCGTCACGACGGCTAGCATCTGTATTGTCTCTCCAGGCGTGCGTCCCTGTATCGAGATGGCCGCGCCCAGAATCGCCGGGTTGACGATGACGATGTAGCTCATCGTCAGAAACGTCGTGATGCCGGCGACGATTTCGGTCCGAACGTCTGTCCCGTGTTCGTCTAGTTCGAAGAATTCTGCGAGTGTTCCCGCCATTGTCCGACTCTCCGGATAGACCGGATTAAACGTGGCGAGATGCCGCGAGAGCTGTCACACGCCAAACAGTCCGGTCGCCGGCTCTCGCTGTGACAGGATGGCACTACACCTCAGGCGTCCGCGTCGTCTGCCAGCAGCTCCGACGCCGTCACCAGCGACTCCAGTTCGATATCGTGTTCGGCGAGATTCTCACGGGCACCCTCCTCGCGGTCGACGACGACGAGCACGCGGTTGACCGTCACACCCACCTCCCGGAGCGCTTCGACGGCGTCGATGGCGCTCTGGCCCGTTGTGGCGATGTCCTCGAGGACGACGACCTCCTCGCCGTCGCCGAGATTACCCTCTATCTGGTTGCCGGTGCCGTACTCCTTGGCCTGTTTTCGGACGATGACGTAGGGATTGCCGGTCTCGACGCTGGTGACCGCGGCGAGCGGGACTGCGCCGAGTGCGACGCCGGCGAGTGTGGCCTCTCCAACCCGTTCTGCGAACGCCTCGGCGATGAGACTGAGGGAGTCGGGGTCCGTTTCGAAGACGTACTTGTCGACGTAGTAGTCGCTGGTGCCGCCGTGAGACAGCTCGAACTCCCCGAACCGGACGGCTTCGGTCTCCCGAAGCGCGTCGATGAGCGCCTGCGTATCCATGTGCGCCGGTGATGGGGGCGTCGGTTAAGGGGTTGCCGGTCCCGAGTAGCGGATGGAGCGTCCCGGGCGGCAGACGGCTGTCTCGCTAACCACTAAGACGGTCGCGTCAGTACACTGGGCCATGCCATCGTCTGACGAGCGCGACATCGTCGAGGAACTGGCTCGCCTGCCGACACTGGCCCATCCCACCGTTGCACCGAACAGCGAAGCAGTCGCCTTTTACTACGACACCACCGGCCGGAACGAACTCCACGTGCTCGATACGGCGACCGGCGACCGTACGCAGTGGAGCGACGGCGAGGTCCCCCGAAACGCCCGCTGGTACGTCGAGTGGGCCGCCGACGGCGATCGGGTGTACTTCCACCTCGATGACGCCGGCAACGAACAAAACGACATCTACGCCCTCGACAGACCCGGCGAAAACGATGCTGGCGGTGGAGCCGAACCAGTCGTCGAGATGGACGGCCAGGTGACGCTCCTCGATGTCGGTGAGGACGGCGAGACGCTGCTGGTCGGGTCGAACCGCGATGGCCAGCTGAACGTCTACCGCCACGACCTCCCAACTGCCGAGACGACGAAGGTGACCGACTACGACCGTGCGGTCTGGACGGCAACCCTCTCACCGGACTGCGAGCGGATGGCCTACGCCACCAACGAGACCGACGACTACGACAACCGCGACGTGTACGTCTCGGCCGCCGACGGCTCGAACGCACGCAACCTTCACATCGGCGAGGTCGGTGCCGAGGCGACGCCGGCCGACTGGGGGCCGGACGGCGACCGCCTCCTCGTCGGCGACAACACAACCGACCTCGGCCGCATCGGCGTCTACAACCTCCGGGACGAGGCGGTGACGTGGCTCGGCGACGGCGAGTACGAGGAGACGCCGACCGCCTTCCTCCCCGACGGCGAGCGCGTCGTCGGCACCCGGGACCGTGATGCCGTGACTGTCCCGGTGATCTACGATATCGAGACCGAGGAGGGGCGGGAGTTCGATCTCCCGGACGGCGTCGCGGACTTCGGGATGGCCGGCTCACCAGTACTGGACGAGGACCGCGTCGTCCTCACGCATACGACACCGACGACCCGGCCGGAACTGCTGGCCTACGACTGTTCGACTGACTCGACGGAGGTGCTCGTTGAGGCCGACCATGGTCCCTTCGAGCCCGACGACTTCGCCGACGCCGAGTACTTTACAGTGGCGTCCGACGGCGTCCCCGAGACACCCGCCGCGGCCGTCGACCACGACCCGGCCGACGAACTCGACATCGGCGCGCTGCTGTACGATTCGGGTGAGCGCCCGTCGCCGCTGGTTGTCAACCCCCACGGCGGGCCCCGCGCCCGCGATGCCAAGCAGTTCGACCTCTACACGCAGGTGCTCACCGCGCGCGGGTACTCCGTCCTCCAGGTGAACTACCGGGGGTCGACCGGCCGCGGCCGGGCGTTCGTCGAACGACTCATCGACGACTGGGGCGGTGCCGAGCAGGGCGACGTGGCCACCGCTGCCGAGGCCGCGCTCGCCGAGCACGAGTGGCTCGACCAGGACCGCGTCGTCGTCTTCGGCGGCTCCTACGGTGGCTACTCGGCGTACTGGCAGCTCGTCCAGTATCCCGACCTCTACGACGCGGGCATCGCCTGGATTGGGCTCACAGACCTCGAAGACATGTTCGAGAACACGATGCCCCACTACCGGACCGAGCTGATGGAGAAGTACCTCGGGACACCCGAGGAGAATCCGACACTCTACGAACAGCGGTCACCGGTCACACACGCTGCAAATCTGGACGCACCTCTGTTTATCCTCCACGGCGTCAACGACCGCCGCGTCCCGGTGTCCCAGGCCCGCATCTTCCGCGACCGACTGGCAGAGTTGGGATACACTGAGGGCCCCGACGGCGACGTCGAGTACACCGAACTCGGAGAGGAGGGACACGCCTCCTCCGACCAGGAGCAGAAGCTCCGGATGTTCCGACTGTTGACTGACTTTCTCGACCGCCGGGTCTGAGTCTCCATCGAGCGGAATCCCTATGCCCCCGCCGGACGCATGGGTATCCGAATGCAGGTCTTCGGTTCCAGCGGCGTGCGCGGGGTTGCAAACGAGGAACTGACACCCCGGTTCGCCCTCGACGTGGCACAGGCTGCGGGGTCGGTGTTCGACGCCGACCGGGTGGCGCTCGCTCGCGACACGCGACTGACGGGAGAGATGCTCGCCGACAGCGCTGCCAGCGGCCTCGCCAGCGTCGGCTGTGCCGTCGACCGCCTCGGCGTCGTGCCCACGCCCGCCCTCCAGGCGTACTGCGAGCGCGAATCGGTGCCTGGCGTGATGATTACCGCCTCTCACAACCCCCCGGAGTACAATGGTATCAAGCTCGTCGGCGCGAGCGGCGTGGAACTCACCCGTGACCGACTGGACGACGTGGAGGTTCGCCTCGATGCCGACCCAGCCCGCGTCGACTGGGACGAGACCGGGGAGAGTCGCCGTGTCGAATCGGCCAGCCGGCATTACCACGACCAGTTGTTCGACGCCGTCGACAGCCAGACGATTGCCGATGCAGACCTCACCGTCGCAATCGACCCCGGCCACGGTGCGGGCGCGCTGACCAGCCCCGATTTCTTCCGCGACCTGGGCTGTTCGGTGCTGACTGTCAACGCCCAGCCCGACGGCCGCTTCCCCGGCCGTGATCCCGAACCCATCGCCGAACACCTCGACGACCTCGCGAGACTCACCCGCACCAGCGACGCTGACCTCGGTATCGCCCACGACGGCGACGCCGACCGCGCTATCTTCGTCGACGAGACCGGCACGTTCGTCGAGGGTGACGCCGCACTCGCCGCGCTCGCTGCCGCAGAACTCGACGCCGGCGACGTTGCGGTGTCGGCGGTCAACGCCTCCCAGCGCCTCGTCGACGTGGTCGAGGCTGCCGGCGCGAGCCTCCGCCTGACTCCCATCGGGAGCACCTATCTCATCACGGCCATCCGCGAACTCGAGCGTGAGGGACAGTCCGTCCCGATTGCCGGCGAGGGCAACGGCGGCATCCTCTTTCCGAACTACCGCATCGCCCGCGACGGCGCGTACACCGCCGCGCGCTTCTGTGAACTGCTCGCCGACCAGCCGGCGAGTGACCTCGTGGCCGATTACGACGACTACCACAACGTCCGCTACAACGTCACCTACGAGAGCGAGGCCGAACGCGCCGCGATGCTCGAAGCGATCGGGCTCCAGGCGGAGGCTGCCGACGCCGACCTCGATACGACCGACGGCTACCGGCTCGACTACGGCGACGCGTGGGTGCTGGCCCGCCCCAGCGGGACCGAACCGCTCGTGCGCGTCTACGCGGAGGCCCGCGACAAAGATCGCGCTCGCGAGCTCGCCGAATCGATGGTCGACGCTATTGAAAACGCCTGACTTACCGCTCGGAGAACTCGTCTAGGGCGTCTGCAAGTCGTTCGCGCTCCTCGCGGCGCGTCGCCAGTTCGTCAGCGACTGCGCCGCTCGTGAGTCGGTCGCGTTCCTCGTCGGTCAGTTCTGCCTCGGCGACGGCACTGTCGCGCAGCCGGTTGTACGCCGTCTCCCGTGGCAGCCGCTCGACTGCCCGGAGCGATTCGACAACGTCGGGTGCGAACCGGTTGACGACGGCCGTTAGCTCCTGACACCGCCAGCGAAGCTCTTCGGCGGCCGGCGGCGGCCACCCGACGGTGAGCGGTTCCCCGTCGAGTCGTCGGAGGTACGTCTGCTGGGTCCCGACCGACTGTGTGAGCGCCGCCGGGTCGTCGACGTAGTGGTCGAGTTTCGACCGCGAGTAGTCGGCCATCTCCAGGAGTTCGGGAATCGACTTCGTACCCGGTGGATGGCTATCGACGTACGATTTGAGGTCCGCTGGCGGCGGCTGGAACGGGACGAGCGGGTAGACCGCCGTCCGGTCGAGGAAGTCGAGCACCGCACGCGCGGACGCTTCCTGCTTGAACTCGGTGAAGGCGTCGGTGACTCTCTCGTCGTATCGCTCGACCGGCTCGCGAAGCCGTTCGGTCGGGGCCGTGAGGTCCGCCCCGCCGAGTCGCTGGAGGCGCTCCAGGTCGTCGATGCACTCGCGGACCTCGCGGAGGCGGTCGCGAACTTGCTTGCGCGCCCGCTCGTACTCGTCGCGCGCGTCCTCGCGGTCGGTCAGCCGGGCGACCAGGTCCGCGACCGGCGACAGTTGCTCGCGGACGTGCTCGAAGTCCGACTCGCTCAGGCGGCGTTGCTGGAGGTGGTCGTCACTCTCTTCGAAGGCCTCTCGCAGGAGGATGTCTTCTGGGAGTTCCTCGACGAAGGTCTCGACGCGACCCTGGAACTCGATGAACTTCTGGAAGTCGCCGTCGCCGGTCGCCGGCTCCTCATAGCGGCCGAGAATCCCGGTAAACTCCTCGTAGGCGTCGGCGAGTTGCCGGAGGTCGGCCTCGCCGAACTCCGCGACGCGCTGCTGGGCGGTCTCGAGTTCGTCAGCGGCCCGTCGGAGTTGGTCGACGGGGTCGTCGGCGGCTGACTTACTCGTAGACATCGTCGGGATCGAAAACGCGCTCGCCGACGATATCGCCGTCGACCGTGCGGTAGAAGCACGACTCGTAGCCGGTGTGACAGGCGCCGCCCTCCTGTTCGATGAGATAGAGCAGCGCGTCGCCGTCGCAGTCGACGCGAATCTCCTCGACGTGCTGGACGTGACCGCTGGAGCCGCCCTTCTGCCAGAGCTCGTCGCGGCTGCGCGAGTAGTAGTGGGCCAGACCCGTTTCGCGGGTCCGTTCGAGCGCTTCCTCGGTGACGTACGCGAGCATCAGTACGTCGCCCGAGTCGGCGTCCTGTGCGACGGCGGGGAGTAATTCCTGTTCGTCGAAAGCCAGTTGGGGGGCGTCGGCACTCATACCGGATAGGTCGTGGGTCGGGGTTGTAGGTCTTGTCCTAGGCCAACCCGACAGTCTGGAGGATGGCGAAGAGCAGGTCGCCGGCGGTCAGCGAGACTACCAGGCCGAAAAACAGCGGGACGAGGAACGGAATCCCCGGCGAAATCCACACCCGCTCCTCGGTAACCAGCATCTCCAGTCCCTCCCGGAGGGCTTCGGGGCTGGTGCCGTAGGCACTGCCCTCGATGTCGTCGAGAAACGCCTCGGCCCCCCAAGGGTCGTCGAACTGGGCTGGTTCACGTTCGCGCTCGACCGACTCACCGCCGTCGGTGACGGCCGCCTCGGGGATCGATCCGTCACCGGGGTCGTTTGGCTCGGCCGGGAGCGTGTCGGGGTCCCGGAATCGGTCGGGATTCTCTCGGAGGTCGGCAAGGTCCAGTCCGCGGTACTGCAGGTACATCCGGAGGGCGTCGATGTCCAGCCCGCGCCAGGAGAAATACGAGCGCAGCCCCGACAGCGAGAGGTCGTCGGTCAGCGAGCGGTCGGGGAAGGAGAGAATTGTCCCGTACTCTTCGGTAATTTCATGGACTGCAACGGGCTTTGCGACGAACATCCCTGGCGAGAGATAGCCCGTCGCGGCGTTTCGCGCCGCGAGAACGAAGGGGTAGGCGATGCCGACGAGGACCGTATTCGAGAGAATCGTCAGTGAGAACGCGGGGATGTTCGGCTCGATGACCGGCAGGAGGTAATCGATTCCCAGCTCCCGGAGGTCGTAGGTGGGAAAGACCGGAAAGAGGAGCGCGACGACCCAGAAGGCCTTGGTGTCGGCACCGCCGAAGCCGCCGATGAGCCAGAAGCCGTAGACCAGCGGGACGACGAACAGCAGGCTGACAGCGAGTCCGATGAGAAAGCGCTGACGCTCGAACTGCGCGCTGAAGCTGTTCCCCGCCTCGAAGACGGTGTAGGCGTCGACGACGAGGAGCAGGATAGCCAGGGCGGCAATCGGATACCACGTCCGATTGGAGACCCGTCGCGTCTTGATGTCACGGTAGGCGACGTATCCAAAGAATGGGATGGCGACGAGTCGGAGTAAGTCGGGAATCGACGCGAACACGGCAATCCGTGCGCACGCCCCCCTGTTAGCAGTTCCGACTGCGGCAGGGCGAGGAATTGTGACTCGGCAAGCACGACCACCTGACGACCGATCCAGACGACGTGCGTGACTGATGGCGTATCGGATCCACGCGGACGAGAATACTGAGCGAGCGACGGTCAACTATAGTAGCCACTGAAAACCATTGCACACACGACCGCACGACTGCGGTGCGGTCGATGTGTAACTCGTTTCAGTTGTTACTACACCTGCGAACGCTTGGACACGACCTGGTCAAAAACGCCGCTCTCTCGGTGGGTCCTACTGGACGGGTTATTTCCAGGAAAAGTTGAAATAAACTGCTATTGACTCGTCTCACTTGCGGGTCGTCGCTCACGCGTGACCTCACCGATTCCTGCATTTGCGGAGCAACTGGGACAGGCATACACGCGTCCATTCTCGTCGCCGAATACTCGCGTGAACTGTTCAGAGACGTGTTCGCCGCAATTTTCACAGACTGGCATAGGCTGGGTCCTCCATCGCTGCGTAGTGGGCCTCCCCCGTCCCGTCCGTACTTCGAGCGTTCGCCGCGAGTGTCGGGCACTCGGCGGCTGCAGCGGCGTTGAGCGAGCGCGCTCCATCGAAGATGAGGACAGCCTCATATGCCGGCTCTGCATGATTCCCGTCGGCAGTTCCAGTCGACTGTGTATCATTTGTATTCATAGTCATTCTATGAGTCCAGTTTCGAGTTGCCTGGCGGTCTGTCGTTGGCAGCCCTGAATTCGAGGAAGTCGTCGTACTGATCGACGACGACGGTCGAGTCAGTTCGCGGCTTTGCAGTGCAGGGCAGGACGTAGCCAGCCGCGCAATCTTCGTCGTAGTACCGGCGCGCGTTCGTGTGGTCGACATCACCATCGGCGAGACGGGCGGCACAAGTGGTACACCAGCCCTGCTGACAGTCGGCTGGCAGCCACACACCCGCCGAACGCGCGGCCGCGAGAATTGTCTCGTCTGCGCCGACTTCGAGGTCGTGCGTCTCACCAGCCTCGTCCAGCGACGAGTCCTCGGGAACGACGATCGTGACGGTCCACGTTTCGTTCGACGATTGTGTCATGACAGGGGAGTAGGGGAAGGTTGGGTCGGGAGTGCCGACGACTGGAATCAGGCCGAGTCGTTGAACCGGTTGTTCGTCGAGTAGGGTGCGTCGCCCGGTTCGCCGCGGGCGAAGTGGCCGGCCGGGTTGATCTCGTCGTCCCGTTCCTTGCTCAGTAGCTCGATGAACCAGGCCTCGTGATCAATCTCTTCGTTGAGGATCCGCTGGGCCATATCGTAAGTGCGCGGGTCGGCACCGCGGGTCATGTCACAGATCTCGCTCCAGGTCCGGATGGCACACCGCTCTGCCTCCAGCAGCACCTCCAGGATGTCCTCGACCTCTAGGTCGGACGTGTCGAAACCCCCGCTGTCGTCCATCGGCGTCGGCACTTCGGCGTCGGGACAGGACGCGCGATCCGCGAAGTCACGGATGTCGTTCGGGAGCGATCCCTCCAGTTCGTAGATCCGGGGCACGACCAGTTCGAAGTGCGCCCGATCCTCGAGGCGGGCGTCCTCGGTGATCTCCTTGTAGTCTTCCTCACCAGCGAGGTGCATCCGGAGGTTCGTGTAGTAGTAGTACGTCGTGAACTCCGCCCCGATGGCGTCGATCAGCTTCTCGCGGAGTTCCTCGGGGTCGACCCCACGCTCGCGAATCACTTCGGCCCCGACTCGTTTGCTCGTGTCACCTGGTTCCACCGAACCGCTTCCGTGTTCTTTCTCGTCGGACATCGCATTTCTACGTACCCCGGGAGTAGCAATCAGCGTTGGTTTAGCAATAACCAACTATCTGTGTCAACTAGTTATTAGAGTGCAAAATGCCGGTGCTTTTGTCTTAGTAGAGATTATCTTTAGGCGAAAATGAGTGGAGAGGCTGTGAGGGTCGACGAGACTCGTGAGTTCGAGTTCGTCCTCCAGTTCGAGTCGGGTGCCGACGAGTTGATGGACGTCTTCCGGCAGTATGAGAGCCTCTCGCTGTGGTCGTCTGCGATCTTTGTAAACGCCGACCACATGTGGCGACTCGATCACGCGAAGGGGACTGATGAAGCGCTGAACGCATTCGACGGGGTGTTCCTCGACGAGACCCGCTGTAACGAGTGTTTCGACGTCGATAATTGCGATACGGAGCGGTCGTATCAGGTCCTCGATCGTCGAGAGACAAGCCGGACTATCTACACGCTCCGTCGCGAGATCAAGAAATGTCACTCACTCCCACGTTTCGTCCTCGATCACGTCCGAAAGGGGACGGTGTTCGAATCCCGCCGCGTCGGCGACGAGTACCGCTGGCGCGTTCTCTTTCCCGGTGACTACCCTATCGGCGATGTATACGACACGATGGAATCGCATCTTCGCGATGGGGTGTCACTCTCAGTGTCGCACATCACCAGTGCCCGCAACTGGAGCGCGACCGAGCGGATCGCCACGGACTTCTCGCCGGAACACTGGAAGGTGTTGAAAACGGCAGTCGATCATGGCTACTACGAGCGGCCCCGAAAAGTCTCCGTCGCCGATCTGGCGTCAATACTCGACGAACCCCGTTCGACGGTCCAGTATCGGCTTCGGACTGCCGAGGACCGCATTGTGTCGCAGTTTGTCGAGCAGACACTCTAATTGGGGCAATCGAAGGGAGGTTGCTCCATATACATTGAGAACGCCGGCCCCAACTTCTGCTACGATAGTCTGAACTACGTTATCGAGAGTGACTCTGCGGAGGTGAGCGTCGTCTACGCTGAAAGAGAACCCGGTCGGAAAGAGGTATTTCAGGCCGGAAACGGGTGATCTGAACAGTCGTTACCCCGCCAGAGGCCCGTGTCTGTTCACTTAGATGACATGCAGATCGCGGCCGAAAGCGACACCTGGTTCTGTCTGCAGTCTCAACCTCAGCGTAGAATGGCCATTAGATGGTCTAATGGCGGATAGTTCCCGAGGATCGATGACCGCGAGATCCCGGGATACGGTTCATCTGTTTAACGCACGTTGTACGCCGTTAGTTAGATGACGCGGTTCTGCAGGTAGTCGAGGTGCTTTGCGTTGTAGACGATCTTGACCGTGTCGCCGGCGGGTGACCCGATGCAGGTCAGGCGGACGTTCTTCTCTTCGACTTCCTCGTCGGAGAGAATCTGCTGCATGTCCATGTCGATCTCGCCTTCGAGCACGATGGCTGCACAGTTCGCGCAAGCGCCTGCGCGACACGAGAAGGGCCAGTCGTATCCCTGGGCCTCGGCGGCCTCGAGGATGTACTCGCCTTCGTTGACGTCCAGCTCGCCGTAATCTTCGTCACCGAGGTCCGCGCCGGCCGCTTGCTCGAAGAGGTCGTCTGCGTACAGGTCCCAGTCTTGGTCGTCCACGACTTCGTAATTTAGGTACTCTACGGTTGGCATCACACGGGTATTCTGTCCCCTCCCGGTTAGACTTTGCTGTTCCGAGAGTATCTGCTGATACAATCGTGATGGTTTCCCAGTCCGTGGGCTCAACTCGGCTCCGACAGTTCAACGACGTCTTTCATCGGGACGAGGCGGTGTTTCATCTCTGGCTTCGTGTAGCCTGCCGACTCCTCGTCGCGTCCCTGCGTATATATTTTGACTCGCTGCTGGAGGACGTGTGGCTCGCCCTGTTTGTTTTCGACGACAGTCACCGAGCGCCAGGCCTCGTCTTCGATATCACGCACGTCTGCAGAAGGACCAATGTAGCTGGCGGCACCCCGGTGACCGCGTGGTGTGGGGGGTTACTCGGTCGTAAGCTTCTGGACCGTCTGGTCTATCGCACGGACCTTTTCGACTTGCTCCTGGTTTGCAGCCGCCACGTCTTCGATTTCGTCGGCCATCCGGTTGGCCTGGTCGACCAGGTCGTCGACCATGCTCGCGACTTCCTCGGTGCTGGCGGCCTGGTCGTCAGTCGCTTCCGACACTTCTTGAATGCCGCGGGACGTCTCCGTGATTGCGTCGACGATCTCCTGTAAGGTCTCCATCGCGGCCTCGACCTTCTCGGTCCCGCGTTCGACCTGCTCGGTCGTCTCTTCCAGACTCGCCACCGTCTCGTCGGTGTCGTCTTGCACCTGGTCGACCATCCGCTCGATATCGCTGGCGTGGTCCTGTGATTCCTCGGCGAGGCTCTTGACCTCGTTGGCGACGACCGCGAAGCCGTCGCCGGCCTCGCCGGCGCGTGCGGCCTCGATGGAGGCGTTGAGCGCAAGCATGTTGGTCTGCTCTGCGATGTCGTTGATGACCTCGACGATCTCGTCGATTTCGCCGATTCGAGCCTGTAGGTCGCCGATATCGCCCGTAGCGGCCTGTGCGGAGTCGTTGACCTGGTCCATCATCTCGATGGCTTCGTCTGCGGCCTCGCGCCCCTGCTGGGCCATCGTTTCGGCGCGCTCGCTGGTCTGTGCGACTTCGTCGGCGGTGGAGGCGATCTCCTCGACGGTGGCGCTCATGTTCGACACCTCGCCGGCCACGTCGGTCATCGCGTCGACCTGGGTGTCTGCCAGGCTGGCTGCCTCCTCGGCACTCGCTGCGATGTCGTCTGCCGTCCGCTGGGACTCGTCGACGCGCTGTTTGACCTCGTCGACGACCTGGTTCTGCCGGTCGAGTTCGTCTTCGAGGTCCTGACTGTAGGAGTGGATGTAGGTGTCCATCGCCACCTGCTGGTCGACGTTCAGCAGTTTCAGTGCCGCCAGCGAGCGGTCGACCACCTCGTCGATGGCTTCCTCGGTGGCGAGGGAGTCGCTTGCCGCTTCGGACTGGGTCGATTCGCCGCCGGTCGCCGTCACTCGGTCTTTGACATCGTCGGCGATAGCCTCGATGATACCCTCGTAGTAGGTGGCGTACGCGCCGAGATAGATTTTCGGACCCAGATCGAGCATATCGTGAATCTTCCCGATACGGGCTCGCTGCTCGAAGTACTGCCGGTCGTACTGCCCGGAACCGAGGTCGGTGAGATACTGTTGTTGGGTCTGCTTGAGTTGCTCGACGCCCTTCGTCGAGTGGCCGACAATCTCCATCGTCTCGTCATACTGCTCGAGATTGTCGTAGAAGTCGTCGACGACATCCGGCGCGATCCGCTCGAATGTCTCCGCCATCGATTCGAGTTGACGCTCGTCATCGCTATCGAAGGAGGTGAAATTCTTCCGCCACTGAATCTCTGCCGAGTCGATACCGATTTCGGATACTAACTGTGGCCCGCTGACGCTCTGTCTCTTTTCCGCCGTAATTTTCTTGTTATCAGATGACATTCATATCGCCTCCCGCATTCAGACGCGTACTCTTCTGGGCGGCCTCTAGCAGCCAAGGAGTTGTCCCTAATTGGTTGGGTATTCAGACTTGTCGCCCGTCGAACACCTGGCGCTGCAGCTGTGCGAGCACATTCTCGACCTGTTGTACAAAAACTGCACAATATTCTCGGAATCTGAGAAGATATAGTTCTATATAGCGGAAATACTAGATTATTCGAGACAGAAACACGGCACAACTGGACGAACGGACTCTCCTCGGGTCACTCGGTGCGTGCTTACTGTTCGGTCAGCCGACCGATAGCCGCATCTATCTCCTGAATCTTCGCTTTCTGCTCCTCGTTGGCAGCAGCGACTGACTGGACCTCCTCTGCGACTTCCTCGGCCTGGCCGACCAGTTCGTCGAGCATGCTCGCGACCTCCTCGGTGCTGACGGCCTGGTCGTCGGTCGCGGCCGCGACCTCCTCGATGCCCTGCCGCGTCTCCCTGACTGCTTGAACGATGTCGGCCAGACTCTCCATCGCTGCTTCGACGCGGTCGATACCCTCGGTCACTCGGTCAGTGGCAGTCGCCAGGTTCGTCACCGTCTCTTCGGTCTCGTCCTGGATCTGGCCGACCATCCGTTCGATGTCGCCGGCGTGGTCCTGTGACTCCTCGGCCAGTGATTTCACTTCGTCGGCGACGACCGCGAAGCCGTCGCCGGCCTCGCCGGCGCGTGCCGCCTCGATAGAGGCGTTGAGTGCCAGCATGTTGGTCTGTTCTGCGATGTCGTTGATGACTTCGACGACCTCGTCGATCTCGCCCACGCGCGCCTGGAGACTGTCGACGTCGCCGGCCACGTTCTCGACGGCCTCACCGACTCCGTCGATTGCCTCGACAGCGGCATCGGCCGACTCTTGCCCATCCTCGGCGAGCCGTTCGGCCTCCTTGCTAGTGGCCTCGACTTCGTCAGCGGTCGAAGCGATCTCCTCGACGGTGGCGCTCATGTTCGACACCTCGCCGGTCACCTCGCGGATGCGGTCGGTCTGCTCGTCGGCTAGCCCGGAGATTTGCTCGGCGCTTCGCGCGACACGGCTTGCGGAGTCGTTGAGTTCTGCAATCGGCTCCTCGATATCGCCTTCGACTTCGGTCATGAGCCGTTGCCGTTCCTCGACGGCCGCTTCGAGTTCCTGGCTGTAGGAGTGGATGTAGGTGTCAGCGACCACCTGCATGTCGAGGTTGATGATGCGCAGAATCGCCAGTACGTCCCGAAAGCCGTCGTCGAGTTCCTGCTGGACGGCCGATTCGAGGTCACTACGGTCGATGGTGAGACTCTCGTTTTGCCGTGCAGCGGCACCACCGTCCGCGGCGACACCCGCCTTCTCGGCGATGGCGTCGACGACGTTCTCCTCGACACGCTCGGACAGCAACTCGAAGATGAGGTCGTAGTAGACGCCGTACTGGCCGATGTAGTGTTTCATCGGCATGTCCAGCATGTCGTGAATCTTTCCGATTCGCGCCCGGTTCCGGAAGTACTCCCGGTCGTACTCGCCGCTGGCGAGGGTGACCAGATACGCCCGCTGGGTCTCTTTGAGCTGGTCGACGGCCTTCTCCGAGCGGCCGATGACCTCTGTGGTCTGCTCGTGACTGGTCAGGTTCTCGTAGAAGTCCTCGGCGATGTGGTCTGCGTGTGCTTCGAAGAGGTTTGATAGCCCGGCGAGTCGCCGCGCGTCTTCGTCGTCGAAGCCGATGAAGTCCTTTCGCCACTCGATTTCCTGGGAATCGATGTCACACTCCGCGAGGAGAGCGTCCGCGTCAACGAGGTGGTTCAGACCGCCTTGCCCGAACCTGTCTGCATAGTCCGCCATACAGCAGGTTCATCCGGTGGGCGCATATAAAGCCGATTATTAGTCGAGGAACACGTTCGGTGCAGTCACAGGGCGAACCAACACTCTTTCTACCGCGTCACGCCCATGCTCTCGTATGTTCCCCGAGTTCGAGGTCGTCCCTGCAGTCGACATGCAGGACGGGCAGGTGGTTCAGCTGGTCGGTGGCGAACGCGGCACCGAAAAGACCTACGGCGACCCCGTCGAGGCCGCCCAGCGGTGGGTCGAGGCCGGCGCCGAGACGCTCCACCTCGTCGACCTCGATGGTGCCTTCGAGGGCGAGCGCGCTAACGCTGATGCCATCGACGCCATCCACGAGGCGGTCGACGTGGAGACCCAACTCGGCGGCGGTATCCGAACTGCCGCGGATGCAACCGACCTCCTCTCCCGCGGGCTGGACCGCGTCATTCTCGGGACGGCAGCCGTCGAGAACCCCGACATCGTCGCTGCCATCAGCGAGGAGTATCCCGGAACGGTGATGGTCAGTCTCGACGCGAAAGACGGCGAAGTCGTCGTCTCGGGGTGGACCGAGGGCACGGGATTGGACCCCGCCGAGGCCGCCGCGCGCTACGAGGAGTTGGGCGCGGGCGCAATCTTGTTCACCGACGTTGATGTGGAGGGGCAACTGGAGGGCGTCCGGACCGAGCCGGTCCGTCGCATCGTCGAGGCGGTCGACATTCCGGTCGTCGCCAGCGGCGGCGTGGCGACTATCGAGGATATCCAGGCGCTAAAAGACGCAGGAGCGGCGGCGGTCGTCGTCGGCAGCGCGCTCTACGAGGGGCGGTTCACGCTCGCGGAGGCCCAGCGTGCGGTCGACGAGGCCTGATTCTGGCGGGGCTACCGCGTCGCCGGCCCCTGTGGTTCGATGAACTGCGGCAGGATGAGCGCGTAGGCACCGCCGGCGACCAGGAGCGCGCCGACCAGCGCGGTCTCTGCCGTGTTGAACAGCAGGAAGCCGGTCAGGATGACCATCACGGCGACTGCCTCGATTTTGTGCTGCATACGCGAGTGAGTGTGTGACTAACCGACATATAGTCCCAGCAGACGGCCGTCACGCGGTCGTCAGACGGCAATTCGGGCCCGAAAGCGGGCTCAGCACAATCCCCAAATAGGCGGGCCGCAAGAGTGTGGATATGACCGACCGGACCGCCGCAGTCACACGCGAGACGGCCGAAACCGACATCGAGGTCACGCTCGATCTCGACGGCGACGGCGACACCACCGTCGACACCGGCATCGGCTTTTTCGACCACATGCTCGATTCGTTCGCCACACACGGCCTGTTCGACCTCACCGTCCAGTGTGACGGCGACCTGGACATCGACGACCACCACACCGTCGAGGACGTGGGAATCACCATCGGCGACGCGCTCGACGAGGCACTGGGCGACAAGCGCGGCATCTCCCGCTTTGCCGACCGCACAGTCCCGATGGACGAGGCCGCCGCCGAAATCGTCGTGGATATCTCCGGCCGCCCGTACTTCGCGTTCGAGGGTGAGTTCTCCCAGGAATCAGTCGGCGAGATGACCAGCTACATGGCGCGGCACTTCCTGCGATCGCTGGCGACGAACGCGGGGTTGACGCTTCACGCCAGCGTCACCGGGGAGAACGCCCACCACGAAATCGAGGCGCTGTTCAAGGGACTCGCTCGCGCGCTCGACGACGCGACGCGCATCGACGAGCGCCGCGCGGACGCGCCGAGCACCAAAGGCGAGTTATAGATGTTCGCCGAAATCATGGAGAAGTTCTCGGATTCGCCCAGCCAACAGCGGGTGATCCGCCTGCTGCTCGAACGGGGCTTCTCCGTCAGCGACGAGGGTCGCGTCGTCTCCGGCGGTATCGAGATACCCAACACGGGTATCGCCCGCGAAGTCGACGTCGACCGCCGGGTCGTCGACGCCACCACCGACGCCATCCTTTCCGACGATGAACTTCGTCCGATCTTCCAGAACATCTCTGCGATTCCGAGTCTGATGGACCTCGCGCCGGTGCTGGATTTGACCGTGCTTACAGTGGCGGTCCGGGACGCCGAGGAACCGGGCATCGTCGCGACCGTCACCGGGGCGATTGCCGACCGCGGCATCTCGATCCGCCAGACGATCAGCGAGGACCCGGAGTTCACCGACGAGCCGCGGCTGTACGTCATCACCGACGATCCGCTGCCGGGCGACCTCCTCAACGACATCAAGTCGATGGACTTTGTCCACCGAATCGAATTAGAGTGACCGACACCGTCAGAGTGGTCGTCCACCGCGGCGACGCGACCGACACGCTTGCTGTCGAGCGCGGCACCGTGCTCCGCGACGCCCTTCGCGCGGCCGACATCTCACCGCACAGCAAAGCCGGTCGGCGTCTCAACTGCGGCGGCCGTGGCCTCTGTGCAACCTGTGGCGTCCGGGTTCTCGGCGACGAGCCCGCTCCAGAACACTGGCACGATACCCTCGCCGACCGCTTTGGTTATCCTCGACTCTCCTGTCAGATTCGCGTTACCGGGCCGATGGAGATTCGGATTCCCGAGAAACGCGTGTGGGGCGGCCGCGAGTGAGCGACGGAATGAATCCGGCGGAAGTGACGAAACGCACAAATCCACCGATGTCGAACGCTCGACCGTGACAGACGCCTTCCGGACCGTCGCCGGACGCGGGCAGGCCCGCTTCGAGATCTCGGGTTCTGAGTTCATCGGCCACGTCGCGCCCGCCCGCTCGGTCGACGAGGCAGAGGACTTTATTGCGACCGTCAGCGAGGAGTACGCCGACGCGACCCACAACGTTCCCGCGTATCGCGTCCGCGCCCAGCCGCTCCGGGAGTGGGCAAGCGACGCCGACGAACCCAGCGGGTCGGCCGGCAAACCCGCGCTGAACGTCCTCCAGCAGGAAGACGTGGAGAACGTCGTCGCTGTTGTCACCCGCTACTACGGCGGGACGAAACTGGGCGTCGGCGGTCTCGCTCGCGCGTACTCGCGCGGCGTCAAAGACGCCCTCGACGACGCCGGCGTCGTCGAGGAGGTGCCCCACGAACAGTTCTCGGTCACCGTTGAGTACGACGATTCGGGCTCGGTTCGGGGCATCCTCGAATCCGCAGACTGCGAGTTCGAGGCCGCCTACGAGGCGAACGTTCGCTTCGACGTGCGTGCGCCCGAGGCCAGCGCCGCCGGCCTCCGCGACCGCATCCGTAGCGCGACCAGCGGCCGCGCGACGCTCGCTGGAGAATTCGACAATTAACTAGCACGTATCCCGAACCTGGTCCGTGACAGCACGACACATGACTTCCAGTGCAGATTGAATCCTGTCGCTGTCTGTCGAATTTCCAGTCGAAGCAAAGGGGTTCAACAAACGTCGAAATCCTCGTTGAGGGGATGGACGACCGGGCACTCTCACTCCGTGCCGAAGGCGCGGTCGCCGGCGTCGCCCAGACCGGGGACGATGAAGCCGTGTTCGTCGAGGGTCTCGTCTACGCTGACGGTTAGTAGTTCCGCTTCGGGACACGCCTCGCTCACTCGGTCCAGTCCCTGGGGTGCGCTGACCGCAGAGAGCACGAAGAGGTTCTCCGGCGTCGGTGCGCCGTCGGTCAGTTCCTCGAGGACGGCGACCATCGTGCTTCCGGTGGCGAGCATCGGGTCCGCGACGACCACCGTATCTTCCGGCCGGATCTCGGGTAGCTTGACGTACTGTACTTCGATGGGAAACTCGCCGTCGTCCATTCCGGCGTCCTCGTCGCGACTGGCCGAGATGACGCCCTGGCGGGATTCGGGAAACGCTTTCAACAGCCCCTCGACGAACGGCGTCGCCGCGCGGAGGACGTTCACGACGACTACGTCGTCGAGATTCGTGATACGCTCCCCGGTGGTTTCGGCCAGTGGCGTCTCGACCGGGACCGATTCGGTGTTCAGTCGGGCGTCGGCGATTTCGTATCCGCAGATGCGACCGAGTTTGACCAGTCCCTTGCGAAACTGCGTCTGTCGCGTCTGTACGCTGCGCAGTTCGGTCAGCGTGTGCTGTGCCAGCGCGTGCGTCACGACCGATGCGTGCTCGCGCACTTCGATTGCCATACCGGCCACTCGGCCGGTCGGCCCAAATATCTCAGGGCTCCGGCGTCTCGACACCGAGTTCTGACAGGAGCGTCCGCGCGGCTACCCCGGAGGATGGCGGACCGCGAGCAGTGACGAGGTCGCCGTCGACAGTGACGCTCGTCTCCTCGCCGAGTTCGGCGTCCCAGTTTCCGCCGGCTGCAATTACTTCGTCCTCGACCCAGTAGGGGAGCTTTCGGCCGTCAGTCAGCCGCTCGGCCTCGTCGAGGAGCCCCTCCTCCCACTCGTTGGGGAAGCCGGTCACGTCGCGGCCGGCGACGAGGAAGTCGCCACTCTCCTCGCGAGTAAAGGCCAGAATCCCGACCGCGTGACAGACGACCAGCGCTTTGCCGTCCTCGTCCGCGACGGCGTTCCGGAGGAGTCGGCGGGCGTGCTGGTCCTGGTTGATGTCCCACTCGGCGCCGTGGCCGCCGGGGAAGACGACGGCGTCGAATTCCTCGGCCGCGGGTTCGGTGAGCGGCACCGGGTTGTTCAGCCGCTCGTCCGTCTCGTCGGCTTCCCTGACGCGTTCGGCGGTCTCCTCGCCGACTTCCTCGGGGTCGGCAGAGCGCTTGTCGACGACGGGCGGGTCGCCACTCGGTGTCGCGACTGTGATGTCGACCCCCGCCGCGTCGAGCGTCTGGAGCGGCTCGATACACTCCTCTCCCCAGTAACCGTGTTCGCTGACGACGAATAGTGCAGATGGCATCACGCGGCCTACGAACTGGACACGCAAAAACGGCGGCATGCGCGGAATACCCTGGCCAGGCAAGCGGATCAGCGGAGGGTACAGTCGACCGCCGATGACGGGAGTGTCGCCTCCGAACCGGCCACGCGGAACAGCGGGCTGCCCGGCTGGATGGGTGCCCGCCAGTCGTCGCGGTCAGCCGCGACTATCGGCGCGACGGTCACGTCCGAGCGCGCCTGGTTGTTGAACTCCTGGAAGCTGTAGCCGCCGGAACCCTTGGGAGTGTCCTCGACGGTCATCCCCTCCAATCCGTTGACGACTGCGTCGCTCGTCCACTCACCCCGCTCCCTGGCGGCCTGAACGATCGCCGAGGCCGCGGTGAAGGCGCTGCTGGCGAACGTGTCGGGAACCGTCCCGTAGACATCGGTGTGTGCGTTGACGAACCAGTCGTTGACCGGGTTGTCGAACTGGTTCCAGTGATAGCGCGTGACGAACGGGCCGACGTTCGCCTCCCGCACGTCCCGTGCCGTGAAGTTCGAGCCGAGGGCGTCTTCGAGGATCGATCCTGGGCCCCTGAGTCCCGCCGCCGTCCAGAAGTGGCTGAGGAACTGTACGTCGGAGTTGGCCGCGAGAAAGGCCTGGAGGAACGTCGCCTGCGAGTTGGGGATAAACCCACCGACGATGGCGTCTGCCCCGGCGCTCTCTACCTCTTCGAGCACGCCGTCCCATCTGTTGTTCCCCAGTGGGACGAACTCCTCGTAGACCACGTCGACGTCCCCGTCCGCCAGTATCTGCCGGTAGTTGCTGACCCACTCCTGACCCATGGCAAAGTCGTTGGCGACCAGCGCGACCCGCTCGATATCCGTCTCCTCGACGATGTACCGTCCCCCCGTCCGGGCCATCATCGCCGACGTCGCTGTCGTCCGGAAGACGAACTCGTTGCACGACTCGCCAGTGAGTTCAGTCGCCGTCACCGGACACGCCAGGTACGGCACTTCCTGTTGTTCGGCGATTCGG
The DNA here is from genome assembly GCF_037645885.1 of Salinibaculum salinum. NCBI lineage: Archaea > Methanobacteriati > Methanobacteriota > Halobacteria > Halobacteriales > Haloarculaceae > Salinibaculum > Salinibaculum salinum. The sequence goes on from NZ_JBBENW010000002.1 coordinate 278,626, forward strand.
CTCACCGGGAACGCACCCGCAGCAGTCCCGCCCCCGAACAACACGTCGACATCTTCGTCGGTGACGAGTTCGGATGCAACCGACGCCGTCCGGTCCGGATCGGTCTCTGCGTCGCGCACCAGGACGCTCACGGGCTGTTCGCCCACCGTCAGGTCGTACTCGCCTGCCCCATTCCACTCGGGGGGAGTCGCCCCGTCTTTGTACGACAGTCCGGACAGAAAGCCGTTCGCCACCTGTATTCCGTCTTCCGAGAGCGAACCAGAGAGGTTCACTAACGCACCGATTCGGAGGCCCGAGGTTTCCTCGTCTGCGCTCCCGGTTTTACTGGCCAGCGTTGCAGAGTCCTGACCGGAGTCCCAGCCCACCCGCACCGAGTACTCGGACGAGACGTCGACGGTGACGCGGTCGCCAGCGGTGACCGCCGACTCGCCACCGCTCGTCCCGCTGGTTGACCCGCCGAGTTCTTCCCAGGTTCCAGTCTGTGCGATGCCGTCACCGGACACGAACAGGTTGCTCGCGACGACCGTGTCGCCGGCCTCGTGTGTTATCGACAGTGTGCCTTCATCGCTATTGTACTCTATCGCGAACGAAACCTGTGGCACGGAGCTGGTGCCATCGTCGCCAGCAGGTAACTCGACGGTGTCCCAGACGGTCCACGCTCCCTCCGACTGTCGCAGTTCGAGACCGAGTTCCTCGGTCTGCTCGTTGCCGTCGACGGCAATCTGTACGGCGAGGCGGACCGTCGCGCTGTCGTCACTCTCCTCGACGACTTCGCTCTCTTCGATTCTGAGGTCTTCGAGATCATCCGGTTCCTGGTTCTCGAAGTCGATCTCACGGAGCGGTGACTCCGGGTGCAACAGCTCTATCGCGGTTTCGCCGTCCCCGCTGATCGCAGCGAAGACGAACTCCTCGGCCAGTTCGAGACGCGGGTCGCCCTCGTTTTCGTCCTCAGTGGTTTGCTCGTCTGGTTCGTCCGATTGGTTCGCCTCGTCGAGTACGTTCTCACAGCCTGCCAGCCCGACGGCAGCAGCGAGGCTTGCGGTCAGATACGTCCGGCGTCGCATACTATGCTTCTCAACAGACGAACAATTAATAGTAGCGAAAGAGGCGGATATCCGATAATAACCAGACGTGTGAGTGGTACAAACGGCACATCCTGTTGGCGATCTGTGGCAGCCGACGAGACCGAAACCGCGGGTGCTCGAAGCTGTGACGTGCTAGCAGTGGCATCTCGCCGCTTGGGCGGCACACTTATTCACATCGACTTCATACAGCGTGACAACCGATGGATTCGGGTGTCAACCAGACCGCCACTCGTCCTGCACTATTTACTCATGGCTGAATTCGAAGAGAGCGTCTCAGGCTTCAAAGTTCGCGGCGACTGGGTCGATGCTGTCGAACACGGCGAGCGCATCGTTAGCGCGCTTCGGGATCTCGGCGAGGACGAAAATGTCACCGTCGATTCGGAGGCACTCGACGAGTTCGACGAGTGGCGACCCAAGAGCCACGAGCGCATCCACGAAGACGTCAGCGAGAAGACCGCAGACAAGGCGAGTGTCGAGGAAGGGAAGGGCGAACAGGAAGGCGTCGAGCCCGACGAGGACCTCCAGACCGCCGGCGAGAAACTCGCCGAATCCTACGAGAGTCTCGACGAGCCCGACGAGGCCGTCGACAAGTGGGGCGACAGTCTGGACCACGTCGCTCGCGCCGCCGACTCGGCCGGCCGGAAGGCGCTCCGCGCCGTCGAGGGTGCGGTCTACCGCAACGTGATGACGCAGATCGCCCCCTACTACTTCGACAACGAACTCGTCAGCGCCAACCTCAAGCGGGTCGGCCGCGGCGATGGCCCTGACTACGTCTTCGAGGTCGCTATCAACGACGACGACCTGAGCATTCGCGTCTCGAACAAGCTCGCGGACTTCGAGGAGGACGTCGACCGCTGGCACGTCGACACCGAAAAAGAGACCGAGGTCGTCGAGGCCGCCGAAGGTGTCGAGGCTCCCGAACCCGACCAGACTGCCGACGCGAAAACGACTTCGAATCCCGAATGACGCCGTCCGTCGGGTCGCGTAACCGCACCCGGCAGGCTCTTATCGTTCCCACCTGTACGCCGGCGTAATGGTCACCGGAGGGACGCTCGCGACACTCCTCGTCGCTGGCGCTGCGAGTCTGTTCATGGCGTGGGCAATCGGTGCCGGCTCCTCGGGATCGACACCCTTCGCACCCGCGGTCGGTGCGAACGCTATCTCTGTCATGCGAGCCGGGTTTTTCGTCGGGATTCTGGGCCTGCTCGGTGCCGTGCTCCAGGGTGCCAACGTCACCGAGGCGGTCGGGAACTCGCTCGTGTTGAACCAGGCGCTGACACCCCCCGCCGCGATTGTCGGACTGACGACGGCCGCTGCTCTCGTCGCTATCGGCGTCTTCGCCGGCTATCCGATAGCCACCGCGTTCACCGTCACGGGGGCGGTCATCGGTGTCGGACTGGCGCTGGGCGGCGACCCCGCGTGGGCGAAATACCAGCAGATCGGGACGCTCTGGATCGCCACGCCGTTCGTCGGCGGCGGCATCGCCTACGGGACCGCGCGCCTGCTCCGGAACGAGCGGATGCCGGAACTACTACTCGTTCCGGCACTCGCTGCCGTCGTCGGCTTCCTGCTCGCGAACATCCGGTTCGTCTTCTTCGGCCCGGCCGGCGAGCAACTCTCGCTCGCGGAGGCGGCCGTTTCGCAGTTCGGTGGCGGTCTTCTCACCCACGTCGCTGTCACGCTCGCTGTCGGACTCCTCGTCGCGCTCGCACTCGGCTACGACATGGTCGGTGACGAGGCCCGCGGCCAGCGCCACTTCCTGCTCGTTCTCGGCGGTCTCGTCGCCTTTTCGGCCGGTGGGAGTCAGGTCGGGCTGGCACTCGGCCCGCTGCTCCCGCTGACCGATTCGGTGGGGATTCCGCTGGTTCCGCTCCTGTTCGGTGGTGGGCTCGGGCTCCTGATCGGCTCCTGGACCGGTGCGCCGCGGATGATAAAGGCACTCAGTCAGGACTACTCCTCGCTGGGGCCGCGCCGCTCTATCGCGGCGCTCATCCCCTCCTTTGCCATCGCCCAGGCCGCGGTTTTCTTCGGGATCCCGGTCTCGTTCAACGAGATTATCGTCTCGGCCATCATCGGCAGCGGCTACGCGGCAAGCGGCGAGGGCGGCGGCGTCTCCGGGTCGAAAATGGGGTATACGGTACTGGCCTGGATCGGGTCGCTGGTCGGTGCATTCGCAATCAGCTACGGTGTGTTCACGGGCGTCTCGATGGTTCTGTAGCTCTCAATCCTGCACCGCTTCGTCTGCGTCTGTCTCTGCTTCCGTGTCGTCTTCGGGTTCCAGTTCGGTTTCTTCCTCGTCGGCGAAGCCGCTGATGCGCGCTTTCATGATGCGGGTGTTCTCGACTTGCTCGACCCGAATTTCCACCCCGTCGTACTCGATAACTTCGCCTTCCTCGACGAGTCGACCGGCGCGGTTGAAGATGAACCCGGCGATGGTCTCGAACTCCTCGCCCTCCGGGATGTCGATCTCTAACTGCTCGTTGACTTCGTCGACGTTGACCTCGCCTTTGACGATCGCGGTGTCGTCGTCGATGAACTCGATCGGCTCCTTTTCTTCGCCTTCCAGAATCTCGCCGACGATTTCCTCGGTCAAGTCTTCCATCGTCACCAGCCCCTCGGTGGTCCCGAACTCGTCGATGACGATGACCATGTGCATGCGCTCGTCGCGCATCTCCGCGAGCAGCTCGTCGACGTTTTTCGACTCGGGGACGTGTAGCGTCGGCTGGATGAGGTCTTCCAGGTGGACGTCGGTCTCGAGTTCGCCGTAGTTCAGGTCCCGAACCAGATCGCGGATGTGAACAACACCGATGACGTTGTCCAGACTCCCCTCGTAGACTGGGGTCCGAGCGTGTCCGCTGTGGATGCACGTCTCGATAGCCTCCTCGATGGAGGCGTCTTTCGAGATGGCGGTCATGTCCAGCCGGGGTGTCATCACTTCCTTGGCGATGGTCCGATTGAAGCGGAGCGTCCGGTGGAGCATCTCACGCTCGTCTTCGTCGAGCACGCCCTCGCGCTCGCCCGTCTCGATGATGTCGCGAATCTCCTGGCGGGTGATGTAGGACGTTTCGATAGCGCCGCGGCCACCGGTAACCTTGTTGATGATCCGGGTGAGATAGTCGAAGAGTACGATCAGCGGCATCAACAGTCGTTCGGCCCACTGCAGCGGACGGGAGATGCGCAGTGCCCACGACTCGGTGTTCTCGATGGCGTAGGATTTGGGGGCAGTCTCGCCGAAGAGCAACACGAGTGCAGTGATACCAACGGTCGCCAGCACGACTGCCAGGCCGCCGTTTCCGAGGTAGAAACTCAACAGCCCAGTCGCAATCGAGGACATCGCGATGTTGACGAGATTGTTGCCGACCAGAATCGTCACGAGCAACCGGTGTGGGTCTTCGCGAAGGTGCTTGAGCAGCTTTCCGGTCGTACTCTCTTCGGCCAGTGCCTCAACGCGGTGGTCAGCCAGCGAAAACATGGCTATCTCCGAGGACGAAAAGAACGCCGAGAGGACCAACAGTAGGAAGATAGCGACGAGGCCGAGGCCGACGAAGAGGGTGTCACTCAGGGAGACACCGAGGATATCGACTGCCAGCGGCGCGACCGCCGCCGTGGCGACAGTGTGTGCCCACATTAACGTCCGGATTTGTCCGTCAGCCGGATTAAACGTTGTCATGGACGAGGTTTTGCTCCACGGATTTCGCGCGACTGTCGTGCGCCGACACGCTTACCCCACTCTCGCTCCAACTGGCCTCCATGAGCGCCCCGGCAATGACACTCTACCGACTGCAGGCGTGTCCGTTCTGTGAACGCGTCGTCCGACTGCTCGACGAGTACGACATCGACTACCGGTCGCGGTTCGTCGAACCGATGCACTCGGACCGGAACGTCGTCAAGCGACTCTCCGGCAAGCGTACCGTCCCCGCGCTGGTCGACGACAACACCGGCGCGACGCTCACCGAGAGCGCGAACATCGTCTCCTATCTCGAAACCACGTACGGCGACGAGGGAACGCTGACCGCCGCGACCGACGCCGCGACGGCCGAGGAGGGGGCGTAGATGGAACTGGACTTCGAGGTGGTCGACCTCCCCGACGCCGACTACGTCACCGAGGGCGAGCAGGCCCCTGATTTCACCCGGCCGCTGGTCAACGACGAGTACTGGGAGGACGCGTCGCTCTCCGACCTGGCCGCCGACGGGCCGGTCGTGCTCGTCTTCTATCCGATGGACGGGGCCTTTCCGGCAACGTACATCTGGAACGAACTCCGGGACCGCAACTTCGACGCGTACGACGCCACGACGGTCGGGCTTTCGATCTCGACGCCCTACGAACACAAGACGCTCATCGAAGAGCGCGAGATGTCCTTCGACCTCTTTGCCGACCCCGCCAATGGGGTCGCAGAGCAGTACGGCATCGCCCACGACCTCGACGGAATGGCCGGCATCAGCGAACCCCGCCCTGCCGTCTTCGTCATGGACGAGGAGCGAACCGTCCAGTACGCGTGGGTCGCCGAGGAGTGGCCGGATTTCCCCGATTACGACGAACTGGAAGCGGCCATCGACGCGCTCTGACGATGCAGACGACCGACGTGGATGTCGCTGCGGCCGCCATCGCAAACGGCGAATTCGTCGTCTACCCAACCGAGACCGTGTACGGACTCGGCGCGGACGCACTCGATTCCGCCGCCGTCGAACGGGTCTTCGAGGCGAAGGAACGTGACCGCGACAAGCCAGTCTCCCTGGCCGTCGAGAGCGTCGCCGCCGCCGCGACGTACACCGAGCCGACCGACCGCGAGCGCGCGTTCATGGACGCGTTCCTCCCCGGTCCGGTGACGGTCCTGGTCCAGCGGGGCGAGCGCGTCCCCGACGTACTGACGGCCGGTCGCGAGCGCGTCGGCGTGCGCGTGCCCGACCACGACTTGGCGCTCACCCTCCTCGATGCCGCCGACACGCCGGTAACGGCGACCAGCGCGAACGTCAGCGGTAAGCCGAGTGCCCGCCGTATCGCGGACGTTCACGCACCGATCCGCGAGGCTGCCGCCGTCGTGCTGGACGGCGGAGAAACGCCGGGGGGCGGCTCCACCGTCGTCGACCCGTCGACCGGCGAGATTCACCGGCGCGGGCCGCTTGCCGACGACATCGAGGCGTGGCTGGCCGAGCACTGACGCCCGCAGCAGTCACCGTTTAATCACCGCCCAGCAGCGACCGCAACGACCGTGTCTGTGTCCCACACTCGCCGCTGAACTCACACGGCGAGCACTTCGCGTCGCTTGCCGCGCGTGCGGGCGGACCGTCGATAGTGTCGGCGGTTCGGACGGCCTCGCGGTATTGTGCCCGTCGTCTACTCCCGAGCGAGATCTCGCGGACGATGCCGTGTGCGGGATACTCCGCGAAGACGCGCTCGACGCTCGTCTCGCGCTCCCACGAGAGCGCTTTCGCCGCCGCGACGAGATGAACACTCTGGGGCTGCCAGACGCCCTGTTCTGGTGGGTCACCGGCGAAGACGAGCGACAGCGTCGGCTCGTCGTCGAGTAGTTTGTGGACGACTCCACGACACTCTCGCCCGGTCAACACCACGTCACGCTCGTCCGGGGACGCGAGCGCGTCCCACGCCGAGAGACGCGCTTTCAGACAGCCAAGCCGCGAGCGATAGGTTGTCGGCGAGACGGCAATCGGCGCCGACCGGAGCGCGTCGTCGTCGGTCAGCAGTCGCTCGTACTGGAAGGCGAGTGCGCGCCGCTGCTCGACGGAATCCGGTGTCTTGACGTCGTCGGGCTGGCGGCGACGGTAGTAGAGTTTGCGCGGGCAGTAGGCGGCCGTGGCAACGTCGCGGAACGCGTGCATGGGGCGGGCTGGTCGCCCGCTCGGACTTAAAATTCCACGTCGACTTCGAGTCCTTCTGTGGCTTCGTCGAGACCGTCGTCCTGCACGTCAGCAGTGAGGTGGTCGGCGATGTCGGCGTCGGTCAGAATCTCTTCGAACTCGGTCCGGAAGCGTTGACTGACGCGTTTCGACCGGTTTTCGGCGCGCACCGCACGGACCGCCTGCTCGATATCCCCCGATTTCGCATCGAGATCGGCCGCGACTGCTCCGACAGGTTCGTCGGCAGCGAGTCGCGCCCGGAGTGTCGTCGTGTCGATATCGCCCGTATCCTCGTCGCGAACCAGATGCAGGTCCATCCGGGCGTCGAAGACGAGGTCGCGCGGGACTTTCAACACTGTCGCGATGCCGTCGTCGCTTTTCCCGTCGTAGAACTCCGTGACGATGGTACAGAGTTCCTCTGTCGCGAGCGACGTCTGGAAGTCGAACCGCTCGCGCATCCGGTCGATGACGTCTGCCAGGCGCTCGTCGACAGACTCGTCCCGGAGTAGTGACCCCCGCTGTTCCGTCTGGGACTCCGTGACCGTCTCCCCGTCGGCCACGTCGATGAAGATGTCGCGGAGTTCCGCTGTTTTGTCGTCCATCGTGCCATGTTTCCAGTTCGTTGAAACATAAAAAGCCATCCCCTGAACTATGGTAACACACTGACTAACCGATAGCTGACCGTCTACTTTCCAGCCGGTAGGCGGCCGTGGTAACACTTATACACGCAGCGAAATCGTATGTGCGTATGGTACTCTTGCAGGCCGAGCAGGTTACGCGGCCGACATTCTGGCAGATCGGGTACGTCGGGAAGGCGATCTTTTATTATCTGGCTGCCGTGGCGATTCTGGTGTTTCTCGTCGGTATCTACCAGCGAGTCACGCGCTATACCCAGGGCACAGACGACCCGTTCCCCAGACTCGACGACCTCGGAAGCCGTATCCGGTCGAGTGCACGGCTGGCGCTCTCTAACGAGAAGCAACTCGACCGCGACATCGTCGCCGGGCTGATGCACGCCGCGATTCTCTGGGGCTTTCTCACCCTGCTCATCGGGACGACGATTCTCGGCATCGATATGGACCTCTACCGCCCGCTGACCGGCGATTCTTTCTTCGTCGGTGATTTCTATCTCTCCTACTCGCTGGTAATGGACGCGATGGGACTTTTCTTCGTCGTCGGCATCGCTGTCGCCATCTACCGGCGTTACGTCGCCCGCTCGGACCGACTCTGGGGCAAACACACCGGCCGCGAGGACGACCTCTTTCTCTGGTCGCTCTTTCTCCTCGGCGTCGGCGGCTACCTCACTGAAGCTGTTCGTATCCTCGGGCAGAACTTCCCCACGTTCGAAACAGTGAGTTTCGTCGGGTACTTCCTCGCCGCCGTCGGCGCTGGCGCGGGCATCTCCCCGGAGGCGGCCGTTGCCGCCTATCCTATCGTCTGGTGGAGTCACTCACTGCTTGCGCTGTGGTTCGTCGCCTGGGTGCCCTACGCGAAGCCACTGCACATGCTCTCGTCGTTCGCAAACCTCGTTACCCGCGACGAGAAGGCCGGCAGTCGCCTCCCCGGCGTCCCCCTGGACCCGCAAGCGGATACGGAACTTGACGACGTGGACGATTTCACCTGGAAGCAACTCCTCGACCAGGACGCCTGTACGAAGTGTGGCCGGTGTTCGTCCGTCTGCCCGGCAAACGAGGCGGGGCGGCCGCTGGACCCCCGTGACGTCATTCTCGACCTCAAAAGCTACCGCGAACAGCACGACGCTGGCGGCGAGGAGCTGCCCATCGTCGCCGACGGGGGCACGTCCGTCATCGATGCGAGCACGATGGAGTCGTGTCTCTCCTGTATGGCCTGCATGGACGCTTGCCCGGTCGACATCGAGCATCTCACGCACTTTACGGACATGAATCGACAGCTCGTCGAGCAGGGCGACGTCGACGGCCACATTCAGGACGTCTTCCAGAACCTGATGCAACAGGGCAACACCTTCGGGGACTCGGCCCGCTCCCGTCCTGACTGGACCGACGAACTGGATTTCGAGGTTCCGGACGCCCGCGAACAGTCCGTCGAGTATCTCTGGTACGTCGGCGACTACCCCAGCTACGACGAGCGTAATCGCAACGTCGCACGCGCGCTCGCTCGCATCTTCGAACATGCCGGTGTCGACTACGGTATCCTCTACGAGGACGAGGTCTACGACGGCAACGACATCCGCCGGCTCGGCGAAGAGTTACTGTACGTCGAGCAGGCGTCGACGCTGATTGGCGCACTCGAAGAGTGTGAGTTCGAGACCATCGTCTGTACGGACCCACACTCGTACAACACCATCGAAAACGAGTATTCGGAGATCGACTTCGCCGAATTCGCCGACGACCCGATGCTCGAAGCTCCCGTCGAGGGCTACTGGAACGCCGACGGCGATATCGAAGTGGCCCATTACACGCAAGTCGTCGACCGACTGGTCACCGCCGGGAAACTCGACCTGGGGAGCGTTGACAGGACAGTCACCTATCACGACCCCTGTCACCTGGGTCGGTACAACGACGAGTACGAAGCGCCGCGGGAACTCGTGCGCGCGACCGGCGCGGAACTGGTCGAGATGCCGCGCAACCGCAACAACTCCTTCTGTTGTGGCGGCGGTGGCGGTGGCCTCTGGATGGACCACGACGAGGACCACAAACCCAGCGAGGAGCGTCTCCGAGAGGCTGTCGAGGACTGCGAGGAGCCACGCTCCTCGGATGGCATCGAACAGTTCGTCGTCGCCTGCCCGATGTGCGTCACGATGTTCGAGGACGGCCGCAAGACTGGCGGCTTCGAGGACGACCTCGAGATCGTCGACCTCACCGAACTGCTCGTCGACGCTATCGAGGCCTGATCAGTAACCCCTTTTTATTGCTTGTACTGCCGCCGCTGCTGTGGCTGAGTTTGTTGCTGCCCTCGCCTGGACCGATCCCGAAACACCCACCGCTGATTGTAGATGTACCAGCCCAGACCGGCGTTCAGCAGCAACCCCATGAGTCCGATACCGCTCGTGAAGGAGTTTGTCATTAGCAGCCCGCTTGTCAGGATGCCAGAGCCACTAACGGCCATCCCGGCTGTCCAGCCCCACGATTTTCTGGTCCACAGACCGGCTGCAGCGACGAGTTCGCCGACACCAAAGGCCAGCACGACCAGCGCGGTGGTCCCCATCGAGTTTCCGGCGGCGCTCGCGCCGTACGCGCCGGCCGTCTGTCCGATGCTCTGGAGTTGGAGTCCCACAAACAGCGACCCGATTCCCGACAGGACGAGCAGCCCACAGAGCAGTTTGATACCAGACGGCAGCGGTGGCCTACCGGCGGAACGCCGGCGGTTGGTGGCTTGTCGCCCCTCGTCGCTGGCCGCTGGGCGTTGCTGCCGTGGCTGCTCTGCTGACTGTCGCTGACGGTGGTCGGCGGACTGGTACTGGCGCCCTCCTTTCTGGTGGGCCTGTTCCCGTTCGATTCCGGTGCCACACGCCGGACAGACTGTCCTGTCTCCGACGGCGCTATCGCAGGCTGGACATCGTGTCATGGCCTGGGCTGGCCCCGGATTCGGATATAAAACTACGGCTGCGTTCGTGTCTGTCTGTCACACTTCCGGGCGCGGTTTATCCTCAGACCGAACATATCCTGTCTTGATATGAGTGCCACTCCGTCCCGGCGACGCTTCTTGCAGACGGTGGCGGGTGCCGGAATAGCCGGTCTAGCCGGCTGTCTCGACGCGGTTACGGGTGGTGACACACCCGAACCGACCGGGGAGCCGGTTGTCGGTGCAAGCGCGACCACTGGCGACGACTGGCCGTTCTTCTCTCACGATGTCGAACTGTCACGCGAGTACGCCGGGTTCGCGGACAACGCCGTATCGGGCGGCGTTCCGAAAGATGGCATCCCGTCGATAGACGACCCGCAGTTCGAAGACGCGAGCGATGTCGGCGAGCGACTAGATCCTGGCGACCCGGTGTTCGGGGTCGAACTCGACGGGCAGGCGCGGGCGTACCCGCAGTACATTCTCGTCCGACACGAAATCGTCAACGACGAACTGGCCGGGCACAACGTCGCGGTCACGTACTGTCCGTTGACCGGGACTGCGATAGGATTCGACCGCGGCGACGACGAATTCGGCGTCTCCGGGATGCTCGTCAACAGCAACCTGATTATGTACGACCGCGTTTCGGAGTCGTGGTGGCCCCAGGTCCTCGGGACGCTCGTCCGCGGCGAGAACGACGCGTTTCTCGGACGGTCGCTGCGTGAGTTTCGCGTGATCTGGACGACGTGGGAGCGCTGGCGAACCGTCCACGAAGACACCGAGGTCCTGACCGAGGACACGGGCGAACCGGTCGGCTACAACCGCGACCCCTACGGGACGTACAACCCTCGGAGTGGCTATTACAAAAACGAGAATCTGCTGTTCAGCCCGCTCCGAGCGGACGACCGCCACCACCCCAAATCGGTGTTCATCGGTGCCCGCACCAGCGACGGAAAGGTTGCGTTCAGCAAGGAGCGCCTCCGGGAGGAACCGCTGCTCGAAACGACCGTTGGCGGCGTGCCGTATCTCGCCGCGTCCCACGACGCGCTCGATTCGGCGTGGGTCTACCGCAACCCCGAGGACCGGACGATTGCGGCCGTCGAGGAGGGGTACGAAGGGCCCGACGGAAACCAGTACGCGGCAGACAGTCTCCCGCTGGAGCCGGTGAACGCGTTCGACGCCATGTGGTTCGCCTGGGCGGGCTTCTATCCGGACACCGAGGTTGTGGCCTGAGCGCTACCATGACAGAGACACACTCCCTCTCGACCCGGTTCACTGCGAGTCTGGCGCGAATACGGACACGAATCGCCACGACGCGGCTGGTCGCCCGCGGTGTCGTTCGCCAGCCCGGTCCGCTCGCCGTCCTGCTGGCGGTGACAGTCGCGTATCTCGGAACCTTCCTCTGGGTACTGGGCGACATCGTCGTCTCCTCGGGAGCCGGGCTTTCAGTGTTCGTCGCCGACAATCCCCTTTCGCGAACGTTTCGGCCGGCACCGGGTGCCTTCCTGTTCCAGCCGGTCGCCCTTCTCGAACTCGGGGTGCTTGTCTGGGAGTTCTCGCCGATAAACACGTTACTGGGGCTGGCGATTGCCTCGCTCGTTGGCCTGAACCTCGCGTTCTCGTATCTGGCGGTAACGCAGCCGCGGTCGTGCGGGCTGAGCACCAGTGCCGGCGTGTTCGCCTCGATTCCGGGGCTGCTGGCGGGGAGTACCTGCTGTGCACCGGTCATCCTGCTCGTCTTCGGAATCCAGGCCAGCGGGATTCTCCTGACGGCGTTCGTCTGGCTGCTTCCGGCGAGTATCGCACTCCTGCTGTCGACGCTGGTGTACGTCGCTGGCAAGGTCGACCCGACCGCGCTCTAAGTGTCGGCAGGTCGGCTGCTCGTTACAGCCAGCCAACGACGCCGAGCGTGACAGCCGCGAGGATGAGTTCGAACGAGAGCGTGCCGAGCGCAGAGAGGACGACGAACGTGCGCGTGTCCATCTCCGCGAGACCGGCGGGAATCGTCAGCATGCCGCGGGTGAACAGCAGCGTGTTGCTGACCGGTACGACCAGCGCGCCCCAGCGGTCGAACCACCCCTCGAAGCGGTCGAGATTCGCTTCGCTGACGGCAACCCAGCGGCGCTCACGGAGCACTTCGCGACCGCCTCGCTTTGCGAGCAAGAACAGCCCGGTCTGGCCGATCGTCGCGCCGATGACGGCCACGCCGACGATAGTGGCGATATCTGCTGTCGTCTCACCGAGCAGGACGACTGCTGCCGGGACCAGACTCTCGCTGGGGGCGAAGTAGAGCAACATCGCGCCCTCGACGATGAAGACGACGAAGAGCGCGGGGAGACCGTAGCGTTCGAGCAGCGACCGGGCAACGTCGGTCGTCCCTGCTGGAATCGTGAGATATCCCGTCCTGGCTGCAGTCCAGACCAGGGCTGCGATGACAGCAGTCGTGAGTAGTGCCAGGCCAATCTGACGCGAAGACAGGCGCGAGCGGGTACTGTCATCGCTACTCATCTGTGGCGGTGTAATCGCAGAACCGTCAAACGTCTTCGGGTTGATTCGACGCGGACTACGGGAGGCGGGAGCGACACGGCTTTGCCGTCGCCGCGACAATGCCGGATATGGACCTCTCACGCCGACCGCGCCGCCTGCGGACCGACGGTATTCGGCCGCTGGTGCGGGAAACCGACCTCTCGGCGTCGGACCTCATCGCACCCGTCTTCGTCGATGCCACGACCGACCAGCGCCAGCCGATCGAGTCGATGCCCGGCCACGAACGCGTGCCCGTCGACGAGGCCGTCGCTCGCGTCGAGGAAATCCGCGAGACGGGCGTCGAGGCGGTCATCGTCTTCGGCATTCCCGACTCGAAAGACGAGCGCGGCACTCGCGCGTGGGCCGAGGACGGCGTCGTGCAGGAGGCCACCCGTCGCATCACCGGCGAGACGGACGCCTACGTCATTACCGACGTCTGTCTCTGTGAGTACACCAGCCACGGTCACTGCGGGATTGTCGAGGAGTGTGCTGCGGAAGATCCCCACCTCACCGTCGAGAACGACGAGACGCTCGACCTGCTTGGTGAGATTGCTACCTCTCACGCCGAGGCAGGTGCAGATATGGTCGCCCCGTCCGGGATGATGGATGGGATGGTTGGGACGATCCGGGACGCCCTCGACGCCGACGGCTACGAGGACGTGGCAATCATGAGTTACGCCGCGAAATACGAGTCGGCCTTCTACGGGCCGTTCCGTGACGCTGCCGACGGTGCGCCGGCCTTCGGCGACCGCCGGCACTACCAGATGGATCCCGCGAACGCACGCGAAGCCACCCGTGAAGTCAGGCTCGATGTCGAACAGGGCGCAGACGTGTTGATGGTCAAACCGGCGCTTCCCTATCTCGATATCGTCGCTGGCGTGCGCGACCAGGTCGACCAGCCAGTCGCGGCGTACAACGTCTCCGGCGAGTACGCGATGCTCCACGCCGCCGCCGAGAAGGGATGGCTGGACCTCGATGCCGTCGCTTACGAGTCGCTGCTGTCTATCAAGCGGGCGGGCGCGGACCTCATTCTCACGTACTTCGCCGAGGACGTGGCCGAAACACTGTAGCGCCCGTCTCTCCGGTTGTCCCCCGGTCTCAGCTCTGGGGCTGACCGGGGACAGCGTGGCCGTTTGAAGCGAGCGGGACTCGTGCGGCCACGATTGTCTCGCCGCCGCGTCGCTCGTAGGTGAGTCGGCCGCCGTAACCCTCGATAACCCACTTGGCCAGCCACAGCCCCAGCCCGCTCCCGTGGGAGAGCTGTGAGAGCGGCCGCTCGTCGAAGACCGCTGCACGCTCGTATTCCGGGATGCCGGGACCGTTGTCGGCGATTGTCGCGACCGCCTCGGTCTCGGTGGTCGTCACGCTGACCCGGACGACTGGACCGTCCGTGTCGCCGTTCTGTCTCGGGGCGGGGGTGCTGTGTTCGAGGGCGTTCTCGAGGAGCGCATCGAGCGCAGCGCCGAGGCGGTGATCGCCGGTTACCTCTCGCGGCTCACCGATGCTGGCCTCGATAGTCGCATCCGGATATGTCTCCCGGTACCGACTGACGAGCAGCTGCAGTGTCTCGGTGATGTCGACGGATTGGCGCTCGACGCTGTCGGCACCGAGGAGGTCCTCGACCGTGCTGGCCGCGCTGCTCAGTTCCTCCAGGTCGTCGACGGTCGCGCGGATTCGACGGGCTTGCATCTGTACGACCTCGTCGTCCCTCTCGTCGAGCAGTGTGGTGGCGGCCGCGAGAATCTGGGTGAGGTCGTTGCGCAGATTGTGCCGAAGGACGCGGTGGAGGACCTGGTGGTGCTGTTCGCGGCGGCGCTGGTCCGTGATATCGGTGTAGATCGCGAGCCCGCGCTGTTCGCCGTCGCGCTCGAACGGGACGCCGCGGTAGAGAAACTCCCGAACGCCGTCGGCGGTCTGCCGGGAGACCGTCGCCCAGTTACTCTCGCCGTCGGCGGTCCGTTTGTCGAACGTCGACGCCTCGCCAGCGTGGGGGCTGGGGACGATGAAGTCGTTTATCGACTCCCCGACGATGGCCGTCTCGTCGTAGCCGAACACCTCGACGAACGCTGGATTGACCGCCCGAACGATGGGAATCTGGTCGATGAGTTCGATTTCGGCGACGGCGTCCCGGCTGAGCTCGAAGAGCCGGCCGTAGGGGTCACTCTCGCTCATCTGTCAGTGGCCCGGGGGGATCCAAGCCGAGTCGACGGTTCTCCCGTGATACCGGGCGAGTCGACGACGGTCAGGCGACGGTCGCCGCGCTCGCTCTCGACGCTGAACACCTGGTCTGCGGCCCCGACGTAGAAGGCCCCGAACGAATCGCCGACTCGCTCGCCATCGATGACGTTCAAGACGGTGTCGCTCTCTTCGAAAACGCTCCCGTCGTTCTCGTAGCGGGCCGCCCGCGCCTGCTGTTCGCCGAGGACGGCAATCTCGCCGGCGATGTTCCCGACAATAAGCAGCGGTGCGTCACGCTTGCGGTCTGTCTCACGGTTGACTTCTCCCAGCGACCGGCTCTGGAGGTCGAAGACGTTCGACCCGCGTCCCCAGGTGTCGAAGGCGTCGAGCACGAACAGGCGGTCCTCGCGGATGGCGCCATCCAGCGAGTCGTCGCTCCCCTCGAACGCTGCCGCGAGCGTGTCGCGGTCCAGCGTCGGCGTCGGCGTCAGCGACACCGCCCGGCCGTCGGCCAGCGCCGCGACGACCAGCTGCCCGACCACGTCGTCGAGAGCGGCACCGTCGGATTCGAGAACGCTCTGGCCGCCCTCGACGAGCCCACCACAGCGGTCGTCGATGGCGTCTATGCCGGTCGGGACCGACTGCGTCGTTGTGGGACCCCGGTCGGCCGTCGAGAGGGCGTCTTCGACTTCCCGGAGCATCGCCGTCTGTTCGGTCCGAGCGGTCCGAATGTCGGCGATACTGTCCTCGATGTCACCCGCCCGGTCGGCGACCTGTTCCGACTGGGCGGCAATCGTCTCGCTGGAGTCGGCGAGGTCGTCGGTCGCGACCGACACCGACTGCACGTCGTCGGCCGTTCGCTCGACGGTTTCGGCGACGGCGTCGAACTCGTCCATCGCGTCGGCGACGTGGTCCGTCCCCGTCGCGATCTGCTCGGTCGTCGCCTCCAGCTGGGCGACCGTCTCGTCGGCGGCCGCCTGTACGTCCGCCAGTGCGGACTCGATGGTGTCGGCCTGTGCCTGTGACTCGGCGGCGAGGCTCTTGATTTCGTCGGCGACGACGGCAAAGCCGTCTGCGCCACCGCCGTTGCCGGCGCGTGCGGCCTCGATAGAGGCGTTGAGCGCCAACATGTTCGTCTGCTCGGCGATGTCGTCGATGCCAGCCAGCGCGTTTTCGATAGTGTCGATTCGGTCGTTGAGCCGTCTGATTTCGGCAGCCAGTTCCTCGCTGGTCTCCTGAACTGATTCGACGACTGCCATCGCGTCGGCGGCCGCAGCGCGGCCGTCTGCAGCCCGGTCCGCGGCGTTTTCACTGCGCTGGGCGACCTGCTCGGAACTCGCGGCGACTTCTTCGATCGTCGCGCTCAACTCCGACACTTCGGTGACGACGGTCCCGATTTCGTCCGCTTGCGCGCCCGCGAGCCCGTCGATAGCGGCCAACTGCTCGTCGACGGTCTCCGAGGCCGTTCGAACGGCACCGACCGCGCCCGTCGCGTTCGCAATCGCTCGGCTATCGGCGTGTTGGCCCGCTTCGTCTGCTGACTGCTCACTCGTCTGTCCACGCATCATCTCTCACCGCGTTCTTTCAGATGTCGATGGTCAAAATCCATGAATATCATCTCTATAACTCGAATACAGTGGATACGCACACGGTGATGATGAATATATTTAAGAACTTAACCGCTCTGTGGCTGGCAAATATTTCGCTCACTCGTCATCGCGGCGTGAACCGGCGCGCGCGGCGCGAAACCACCGATTTTTGCGGGGGATGGCTTCCATGCCGGTCGACAAATGTCCGAAAACGAGCTGACAAACTCACTAATTCTGGACAGTTTACATCCTTATACAGCTAATATTCTTTTGAATTATGGCTGAATGTCCATCTCAAACGCTATTTATGCAATTCTGTAAAGCCAATGCTTATGTATGTGTCTTCCGGTAGGGTATCTCGTGAGAAGAACAACGATATCGTAGGTATCGCGAAGAAAGGTGGACAAACGAACACGCAAGATCAAAGACACAATACAGGTGAGAAATTCAGAATGATAGATCCAATCCCATTACAGGTAACGGCAGAGACGTTCGCAGAGAACATCAACGCGCTCGGAGCGAGTATCAATTACATGTGGATACTGACCGTCTCCTTCCTCATTTTCTTCATGCACGCTGGCTTCGCCATGCTGGAGGCGGGGCAGGTACGGTCGAAGAACGTGGCAAACCAGTTGACGAAGAACCTCCTGACGTGGAGCGTCGGAGTAACGGTGTTTTTCCTCATCGGTGCTGGGGTAAGCAGTCTCGTCGGCGGGGGGGGCTTCAACTTCGTTCCCGTTGACGACCCCGCAAGCTGGGGCAACGGCTGGTTCTACGGCGCCGTCTTCGCCATGACGGCGGCGACGATTGTTTCCGGTGCTGTCGCCGGCCGCGCGAAACTCCGCGCGTACGTGACCTACACGTTCCTGCTGGCGGCGGTCATCTACCCGGTCGTCACCGGCATCACGTGGGCTGGTGGATACATACAGTTCGGTGATGCGGTCTTCTACGACTTCGCTGGCGGAACCATCGTCCACGCGATGGGCGGTGTCGCCGGCCTGACGGCCGCGTACGTGCTCGGTCCCCGCATCGGACGGTTCAACGACGACGGCTCGGTGAACGTCATCCCCGGTCACTCGATGACGTTCGCAGTACTCGGGACGCTCCTCCTGGCCTTCGGCTGGTACGGCTTCAACGTCGGGACCGCGTCCATACTCAGCGTCTCCGCGGTGACTGTCGAGGACGGCGCAATCACGGGCGGGATAGCCTTCAACGGTGCAGTCCTCGGTCGCGTCGTCATGACGACCACGGTGTCGATGGCCATGGGTGCCATCGGTGCCGCGCTCGTCGCCTGGGCCAAGACTGGCAAGGTCGACACGCTCTACGTCGCCAACGGTCTGCTCGCCGGGCTCGTCGGTATCACGGCGATTCCGGACGCTGCGACGTGGTGGGGTGCCCTCCTCATCGGTCTGCTCGCCGGCGCACAGCTCCCACTCGTCTTCGAACTGACCGAGAAACTGGGCATCGACGACGTGTGTGCGGTCTTCCCCGTCCACGGGAGCGCCGGCGTGCTGGGCACGCTCGCGTTCCCCTTCGTCGCTGCTGACCTCGGCCCGTCGGTTGCGAACGCGTTCCTCGCACAGGTTGTCGGCGTCGCCGCTATCCTTGGCTGGACGGTCGTCGCGACCGGCCTCATCTGGTACGTCCTCAAGGCGACGGGACAGGCACGCGTCACTCCCGAGCACGAACAGGAGGGACTGGACGTCTCCGAACACGGCGTCGAGACCTACCCCGAGTTCGGTGGCTCGGACAGCGTCGTTGCAGACGGTGGCCCAACTTTCAAGACGGACGGCGGTTCGGATATCACTGAAGGTGACAACGAATGAGCGAAATCGAAATGATCATCGCGTACATTCGTCCAGACAAACTGGGCGATGTCAAGCAAAGTCTCGCAGAAGCCGGCGCGCCGTCGCTGACGGTGACGAACGTCTCCGGCCGCGGCTCACAGCCCTCGAAGAAGGGGCAGTGGCGCGGCGAGGAGTACGTCGTCGACCTGCATCAGAAGGTCAAACTCGAATGTGTCGTCGCGGACATCCCATCGGACGATGTCGTCGACGCCATCGAAGAGGCCGCCCACACGGGCGAACCCGGTGACGGGAAAATCTTCGTGATGCCCGTCGACAGCGCGGTCCAGATTCGGACCGGCAAACGCGGCCCCGACGCGGTCTAGCCGCCCCGTCTCGTCGTCTGCGACCGCGCGCCACCGCACGCGTGACGCGTTAGCTTCTTTCTGCTGCCCCCCGAACCGCCAGCTATGACTCACGAGCAGTCCCGGTCGCTGTACGACCGCGCACTCTCTGTCCTGGCGGGCGGGGTCAACTCCTCTGTCCGAGCCACACAACCGTATCCAATCTTCGTCGAGCGCGGCGACGGCGGCCACGTCATCGACGCCGACGGGAATCGCTACATCGACTACGTGATGGGCTACGGCCCGCTCCTGCTGGGCCACGACATGCCCGACCGGGTCCAGTCGGTCGTCCTGCAGTACGCCGCCGAGGGGCCGATGTACGGCGTTCCGACGGAAGTCGAGGTGGAACTGGCCGAGTTCATCACCCGCCACGTCGCCAGCGTCGAGATGCTCCGCTTCGTCAACAGCGGGACCGAGGCGACGGTGTCGGCGGTCCGACTCGCCCGCGCCTACACCGGCCGTGACAAGATCGTCGTCATGCAGGGCGGCTATCACGGTGCTCAGGAGTCCACGCTCGTCGACGGCGAGGGCGATCACACGGTCCCCTCCTCGCCCGGTATCCCCGACTCGTTTGCCGAACACACCATCGCCGTCCCGTTCAACGACGAGGCGGCGATCGACCGCGTCTTCGAGGCCCACGGCGAGGACATCGCCGCCGTCCTCACCGAACCGATTCTCGGCAACTACGGCATCGTCTACCCCGAAGACGGCTACCACGACCACCTCCGGGAGGTGACCGAGGAGTACGGGTCGCTGCTGGTCTTCGACGAGGTCATCACCGGCTTCCGCGTCGGCGGTCTCCAGTGTGCCCAGGGCAAGTTCGACATCGAACCGGACCTGACGACCTTCGCCAAGATAATTGGCGGCGGCTTCCCCGTCGGTGCGATCGGCGGCCGGTCGGAACTCATCGAGCAGTTCACGCCCGCGGGCGACGTGTTCCAGTCGGGAACGTTCTCCGGGCATCCGGTAACGATGGCCGCCGGACTGGAGACGTTACGATACGCCGCCGAGAACGATGTCTACGACCACGTCAACGGGCTGGCCGACCAGTTGCGCTCGGGGCTGACCGATATCCTCGCCGACGAGGCCCCGGAGTACACCGTCGTCGGCAGCGACTCGATGTTCAAGGTCATCTTCACCCGCAACGGTGGCGACGCGCGCACCGACCGCACCGACCACTGCGAAGCGGGCTGCCGGCAGCGCCCCTCCTGTCCGCGCTACGACGCCTGCCCGAAGAACGGCCACGACGTGAAAGCCGCCGAGACCGAGCGGTGGGTCCGACTCTTCCGTTCGCAAATGCAAGAGGAGGGCGTCCTCTTGCCGGCAAATCAGTTTGAGTCGCAGTTCGTCTGCGCGGCACACACCGAGGAAGACATCGAGGAGACGCTGGAAGCGTACAAGGAGGCGCTGTAGATGCCTGCCGAAGACGACATCACGCTCGACGAAAAGCGCGTCTACGGGGAGACACGCGACGAGACGACTGCTTTCGTCGCCTCCGACATGGGCGTCACGCGCGTCGAAGTCGCCGGCGACCAGATCGGGCGGTTTTCCATGGTCCACGACGACCCCGCCACCTCTATCGCCGGCGCGGACGGCAAACTCGTCGTCGGGACCGAATCTGACGTGCTCGTGGGGACCGACGACGGCTTCGCCGAGGCGAACTTCGGACCGGCCGACGTGGTCGGGCTCGACGACGGCACGCCACTCGCCGTCGCCCCCGACGGCACCGTCGCCCGACTGGAGGGTGACGACTGGGTGACCGTCGGAAGCGTCACCGGACCCCGCCGGATGGACGGCAACCTGCTGGCTACGCGTGACAGCGTCGTCCGGGTCGCCGCCGGACTGTTCGACCTCGATGCGGGACCGACCGTCCGCGACGTGGCTGCGGCCGGGCCGTACGCTGCGACGGCCGACGGCGTACTGGCCTACGACGACGGCTGGACGCGCGTCGCTGGCGGAGACTGTACGCTCGTGGCTGCTGACGACGAACGCGCTCACGCCGTCAGCGAGGACGGACTGCTGATTCGTCGTGACGGCGACTGGCAGGTGCACGACCTGCCGACCGACACGGCCGTTGCTGACATCGGTTACGGCGAGAGTCTCTACGCGGTGACCGCCGACGGCACCGTCTTCGTCGACGCCGCGCCCGAGATCACGCCCGACGGACAGGGCGGCTGGCGCTCGCGAGCGCTGGGTGTGCGAAACGTCGTCGGCCTGGCTGTTCCCTGACCGCCTCGTCAGACGCCGATATCTGTCTGCTCTCGGTTTTCGATTGCGGTTGTCTGTTGACTGTCAGGCTCGTCGAGAATCTTCTGGAGTTCGACGACGAAGACCGCTCCAGTCGGTTCGTTGTGTTCGACCCAGACACTCCCCCCGAACTGCTGGACCAGTTGCTCGACGAGATAGAGCCCGATGCCAGTCCCCTCGCTGTCGAGTCCCTTCTCACCTTTCCCGAAGATTTCGTCCCGCCGGTCTGCTGGAATTCCCGGGCCGTTGTCGGCGACGCGAACGGTGACCGTCTCACCGGTTTCCGCCGTCGAGACGGTGATAACGGGCGTCTCTTTGTCGTTGTGCTGGACGGCGTTGTTCAGCAGATTCCGGAAGACCGACGAGAGGAGCTCGTTTGCCTGGACCGAGCCGGCCGGAATCTCGCTGGGAGCGTGACACTCCGCGTCCGGATAGGCGTTTTTCGCCTGTTCGAGTTCATTTTTGAGATAGGTTCGAAGGTCGATTGGTTTCAACTCCAGTGCCTCGTCGCCTGCGAGCGAGTCGACGAACTCTCTGGCTATCTTGGTAAGTTCGACCGTGTGTTCTGCGGCGTTACGGACGCGACCCAGGGCATCGTCTCCTGTCTCGTCGACGTGGTCTTCGAGTATCTCGCTCCACAGGAGAACGATGTTCATGTCGTTGCGGATGTCGTGCCGGACGACCCGATTCAGTGCCTCCAACTGCTCGTTTTTTTGTTCGAGATCCCGACGATACTGCTCTGTTTTGGTCACGTCGGCGATGACGAGTGACTTTCCTGTTGCCGTCTCTCCGGTAATAAACGGGTTCGTCGACACCTGATAGAACCGTCGTTCACCACCGCGTTCCAGTTCCAGCGGACCGGCGTCGGCGGCCATGTGTGTGGCAAGTTCCGGAGCCACGCTTCCGAGTGGCTTCCCCCTCGACCCGCCGAGTTCGGGGAAGAGGTCACTGGCTTTCCGGGAGTAGTCCCGAATCGTCTCACCGCGATCGAGAAAGACGACCGGGTCGTCGGCGTCCCCCGCGAGCCGGACAGCCTGAAACTGGTTGAAGTAGACGAACAGGACACCGACGGCGAAGACGGCCACACCGAGTGGCTCGTAGGTCAGCGAGAGCAACTGCGGACGAACGATACCCAGCACGTTGAAGCCGACCGGCAGGGCGGTGAGCGAAACGAGAAACACCAGGGGGCGCGTGTCTGTGCCGGCGTAATAGAACCGCTCGAGAAGCATGAAAAAGCCGACCGAGGAAACCGAGTAGGCGAGACCGAGTGCGACCCAGTGGACGACGCCGTACTGTATCGCCAGATGGGAGAACGGGGTCGTCATCTGACTTGTTGTAAAGTACAGGTGATGCAGCGGGTTCGTCGCCTTCAGCACGACGAAGAACAGAAAGACACCGATGACAGACCATCGCGAGAGGATGGGTCGTGGTTGCCGGCCGGTGTAGGCGGCTGTAAAGTACAGCCAGGCCCCGACAGCGGCGAGTCCCGCGACCAGTCCGAGCGTGTACAGACCGCTCTGGACGCTGGGAACTGGGGCGACCAGATAGCTCATCTGAAACCCCGCCCAGAGCCCACTCGTTACCAGGAGCGCGACCAGCCCCACCCTGGTTCCCGGGTGTTGAATCTTCCTGGCACGCGGGACGCTCCCGAAACACGCCAGCGTAGCGAGAGCGAATGCGCCAACGTGTCCGGCAAATAATAGACTCATGCTCTGTCTTTGATCTTAGCAGCGACTTCGAATCTGAAGGCTGTGAAAAATACACATCTGGTAGTATTAAAAAGACGATGGTTGCTCACCCTTTCTATTCGAGGAGATATTCAGGTACAGTTCAGATTGGGAGCGAGGAGAACCGGACCGGTTTTGCCCCCCTCGTGTCTACTGGCAGGTATGACTGCCGACACCGACGACCCCGAGGTCCCAATCGTCTGCGAGGAGTGC
Organism: Salinibaculum salinum; assembly: GCF_037645885.1. Taxonomy (NCBI): domain Archaea; kingdom Methanobacteriati; phylum Methanobacteriota; class Halobacteria; order Halobacteriales; family Haloarculaceae; genus Salinibaculum; species Salinibaculum salinum. Next base: position 301,775 of record NZ_JBBENW010000002.1, read on the forward strand.
GGGACCGAGACCACGATTCCGCTCTCCGAAGTCGGGGAGATGCTGGCAACGCACAACGAGAACCAACACGACGGCGAGGAACACGCGCAGGTCGACCCGGCACTCGCCGAGCAGGTCCAGAACCTCGTCGCCGAGGACATGGGGCTGCTGGAGTAGGCAGCCCGGTGGGTGGGTATCGAAAAGTGGTTTAGGGCGCATGGCGACACCTCCAACATGATTGTCTCCGGGTCCAAAACGCAGGCGCTCGCGGCCGAACTCGCCGCGGTGACCGACCAATCGCTCGCGCCTGTCGAGTTCGAGCGGTTCCCCGATGGCGAGGGGATGGCACGCGTCGGCGAGGTCGACGACCACGCTATCGTCGTCGCCTCGACGGTCTCAGACGAGGCCCACGTCGAGTGTCTCCAGTTGCAGGACGCCGCCCGCGAAGCCGGTGCCGGCGAGATAACGACCGTTCTCCCGTATATGGGCTACGCCCGTCAGGACCGCGCATTCGAGGTTGGCGAACCAGTTTCCGCTCGCGCGGTCGCGCGCGCCATCTCGACTGGTACCGACCGCGTGCTGACTGTCAATCCACATGAAGACGCTGTCTGTGAGTACTTCACTGTTTCCGCCGAGTCTGTCGACGCCGCTGGCTGCCTCGCAGACCCGCTTCCCACCGACCTGACGGAGCCACTCTTTCTCTCCCCCGACGAGGGCGCAATCGACCTCGCAGCCACCGTCGCCAACGCCTACGGCCGCGGTGACACTGACTACTTCGAAAAGAAGCGTCTCTCCGGGACGGAGGTGGAAATCACGCCCAGTGACGCCGCCGTCGGCGACCGCGATGTCGTCCTCGTCGACGATATCATCGCCACCGGGTCGACGATGAGCGAATCCGTCGCCGTGTTGAACGAGCGCGCCGCGCGCGCCGTCTACGTCACCTGCGTCCACCCGCTGTTAGCGAGCAACGCCGTTCTGAAACTCTCGCGTGCCGGTGTCGAGGCGATTTACGGGACTGACACAATCGAGCGGTCAGTCAGTGAAGTGAGCGTCGCGCCCGCCATCGCCGACGCACTATGAGTCGAGATCGCCGTTGATATGTCGCTGACGCGCTGTCGGTCGAACAGTTTGTCCTCGATGTCGTAGATTTGCCGACCCCGTTTCCGCAGGCTCAAATGCGTCCCAGCGCTACCCCCTGACGTGCAGGCTGAACGGCTCCGTGGCGCACTGCCGGCCGCCAGCTACCGCAACCGGATGTTGCTGGTTCTCTCGCTGGGGTGGGCGACGCTGCAGGCCGGACGCTTTCTCCTCCCGCCGCTGCTCCCGCCCATCACTGCCGAATTTGCACTCTCCTCTGGCGGGGCCGGCCTCGCGCTGACGGCCTTCGGGCTCGTCTACGCCGTCACGCAGTATCCCAGTGGGACCTACTCCGATAGCCTCTCTCGGGCGTCGCTCATCCTGCCCGGGTTTCTCGTCCTCCTGGTTGGATTTGCCCTCGTGGGAATCGGACCGACGACGGTCGCGTTCGTCATCGGTCTCCTCTTGCTTGGCATCGGGAAGGGGCTGTTTGCCAGCCCCGCGCGCGTCCTGCTCGGGGACCTCTTCGCTGGCAGTCGCGGTCGAGCGCTGGGCATCTTCTCGGCGGGGACCGACCTCGGTGGCCTCATCGCAGCGGGACTCGCTGCTGTCGTCCTCGCGACGACAGTTTGGCGGGTCGCGTTCGTTCCCATTGTCGTCCTGGTCGTGCTCGTCACGGTGCTGTTCGTCGGCTGGAACCGCGAGCGATACACCGTCGAGCGCGTCCCGCTCGAACCCGGTGAGACGGTGCGGCGCATCGTCGCGACCCGCATCCAGCGCGAGCGATTGCTCGCGTACGCTCTCTTCTATTTCGCGGTCGGCGGTCTCACAAATTTCTATCCGCTGTTGCTGGTCGAGAACAGCGGCTTTTCCGCGACGCTTGCCAGTGGCGCATTCGCGCTCATCTTCGCGGTCGGCATCCTGGTCAAACCAACCGCGGGAGAGGTAAGCGACCGCTTCCCGCGCCTGCTCGTCAGCATCATCGGTCTACTCGTCGCCGCCGCCGGGCTGGCGCTTATCATCCTCGCGTCTTCGCTCCCACTCGTCGCTCTCGGTACCGTCCTCACGTCCGTGGGATACAAGACGCAGTTCCCGATCGCCGATGCAGTGGTGATGGAGGCTGCACCAGCCGACAGCGTCGGTGGTGACCTCGGTGCTGCCCGCGGCGTCTTTCTGGGTGCGAACGCGGTCGGTCCCGGGTTCGTCGGCATCGTCGCCGATGTCGCCACGTACGCGCTCGCGTTCTGGGCGCTCGTGGGCGCGTTTCTCGCCGGGGCGGTCATCCTCGCTCGCCAGTACCGCCGGTAGGTAGCTGAGACCGGATTTTCTCGAAGTACCGTGGCATCTCTCCATCGACCACCGTGTTTTTCGACCGTCCGACCGCCCAAAATAATCAGAAAAACTTGTATATATTATTACTGTCAGAAAATATAGTCTGGTTAGTTACAATGGAGGATAAAACTGTATAGCGACAATAATTAGATAAAACTGAGAAAAAATACTCAGAATATAAATATCAAAATATAAAACTACAAATAAAGCCCCACTCGAATATCCTCCAATAGTAGGAAAAGCTAGTATAATACGTTCTATTCTGATTTTCTATACTATTCAGTGCCGAGTTTCGCTTTCGTGTAGGGTTTGAGACCGCCCTTGTCGACGAGCGTCTGGAGGAACTCCGGAAGTGGGTCGGCGTCGTAACGCTCGTCGGCCGTGTGGTTAATGACCGCCCCCTCGTCGAGACGGAGGCTGATGTCGTCGCCGTCGTCTATCTGGTCGGCCGCCGGACAGATGAGCACCGGGAGGCCGAGATTGATTCCGTTCCGGTAGAAGATACGGGCAAACGACTGTGCGACGACGCCGTCGACGCCCGCACCGAGCAACGAGAGCGGGGCGTGCTCACGGGAGGAGCCACTGCCGAAGTTGTGGCCGCCGACGACGAAATCGCCGGACTCGACGTGCTCCGAAAACTCCGGTCGGAGGTCGTTGAACGCGTGCTCGCCCAGTTCCGCCGGGTCGCTGGAGACGAGGAATCGCGAGGGGATAATCTGGTCCGTGTCGATGTCGCTGCCGAACACCCACGCTCGGCCGGGTTCGGTCGTGTCGATATCGCGTTCTGTGTCGGCTTCGGTCATGCCTCTGCCTCCTCGAGAATGTAATCGTCGTAGCGATTCAACTCCACGCTGCGGGGGTCGGTGATCTCGCCGTACAGCGCCGAGACGCCGACCGTCGCCGGACTGGCGAGGTACACTTCACTCTCCATCGACCCCTCGCGGCCGGGGAAGTTCCGGTTTGCCGTCGCCAGACAGACGTCGCCGTCGCCCAGCACGCCCTGGTGGGTCCCGAAGCAGGGGCCACAGCCCGCGCTCTGGACGATTGCGCCCGCGTCGACGAACGTCTTCAGGACGCCGGTGTCCATCATCTTCTCGTAGACCGACCGCGAGGCCGGGACGACGACCATCCGTGTGTCGGGTGCGAGCTGCTCGCCCTCGATGATATCCGCGACGATGCGGATGTCCTCGTACCGGCCGTTGGTACAGGTCCCGACGAACAGCTGGTCAATCGGCGTCCCGACGACTTCGTCGACATCGACGGCGTTCTCGGGGTTCGACGGCGTCGATACCTGCGGTGCGATGTCTTCGGCCTGGTAGGTGTGGATTTCTTCGTACTCAGCGTCCTCGTCAGGTTGGGTGTAGTCGGGAATCTCGGGACGTTCGCCGGTCTGTGCGTCGAGGAAGTCCACGGTGCGCTCGTCGGGTGCGACGATGCCGGCCTTGCCGCCCATCTCGATTGCCATGTTCGAGAGGACGAGCCGCTCATGGATGGGGAGCGATTCGATTGCCGAGCCGCCGTACTCTGCCGTTTTGTACGTACAGCCGTCGAAGCCCACGTCGCCGATGAATTTCAGGATGAGGTCCTTCGCGTAGACGCCGTCGGGCAGGTCGCCCTCGACTTCGAAGCGCAGCGTCTCGGGCACGCGGAACCAGAGGTCGCCGGTCGCGAGCGTTGTTCCGAGGTCCGTCGAGCCGACGCCGGTGCCGAAGCCGCCGACGCCGCCGAACGTCGTCGAGTGTGAGTCTGCGCCGATAACCAGATCACCCGGCGCGACGAAGCCCTCCTCGACGAGCACCTGGTGACAGATGCCGTCGCCGACCTCGTACTGCTGTGCGCCGTACTCCTCGGCGAACTCGCGGACGATGTTGTGGTTGTTCGCGGCCTCGACGCCGTCCGCGGGCGCGTGGTGGTCGATCGTGATCACGGTGTTGTCGGGGTCGACCAGTTCAGCGTCCTCGCCGGTCACGTCCTCGAACACCTCGAAGGTGAGCGGGCCGGTCACGTCGTGGGTCATCATCACGTCGATGCTGGCCTCCACGTAGTCGCCAGCCCGAACGTCTTCGCCCGATTTCTCCGAAAGCAGTTTCTCCGATATCGTCTTTCCTGTCATGATTTGTCCTCCGCAACCGTTTCGAGCACGCGCTCGACGGTCCCGCCCATCAGGACGTGACTCGTCGCACCGAGGTCGAGTCGGTCAGACACGTCGTGAGCGACCTCCTCGACGCGCTCGAAATCTGCGTTCGTTCCGACGCCCATCCCGGTCAGCATCTGGACGATGTCCTCAGTCGGCGTGTTGCCGACGCCGGCCAGCCCTTCGGGCAGGACGACTCCGCCGCCCAGTCCGCAGTGAGAGGTGTCGAAGCGGTCGACGCCACACTGCATTGCCGTCAGCGTGTTCGCCAGGCTCATCCCGTTCGTGTCGTGGAGGTGCAGCCCCACGTCGAGGTCGGGATAGCGCTCGAACACTTCCGTGTACATCTCGTCGATTTCGACCGGGTTGGCCAGTCCCATCGTCGTCGCCAGCGTCACCTCGTCGACGCCCGCGTCGACGACGCGGTCGACGACCGAGAGCGTCTCTTCCATCGAAATCCGTCCCTCGTAGGGACAGTAGAAACTCGTCCCGATGCCGGCCTCGACCTCGATGTCGGTGCCGTCGGCCATCTCGACGATCTCCTCGACGCCGGCCAGAATCTCCTCGACGGTCCTGTTCTGGTTGTGCTCGCTGTAGGTCTCGCTGACCGTCACGAGCGCGTTGACCTTGTCGACCTCGGCGTCGATTGCTCGCTCCATCCCGACAGGGTTGGGCACCAGCGCCCGGCAGGTCACGTCGTCGTGACGCTCGATGCGCTGGGCGACCTCGTCGGCGTCCCGCAGCGTCGGGACGGCCTTCGGGTGGGTAAAGGAGGTGATCTCAATTTCGTCGACGCCCGTCGTCGAGAGTGCGTCGATAATCTCAACTTTCTCCTCGGTCGGGACGAACTCGTCGAGTCGCTGGAAGCCGTCACGGGGAAGCATCTCGACGACGGTCACGTCGTCTGGTAGGTCCATCATATGACCCCCTCCGACCGGAGATCCACAAGCGTCTCCTCGTCGTAGGAGAGGTGTTCACCGTAGACCTCCTCGTTGTGTGCGCCCAGTTGCGGACCGAGGTGGGTAATCTCACCGGGCGTCTCCGAGAACCGCGGGAACGTGTTCTGGACCAGTCCCTCGCCCAGCTGGTCGTCCTCGATTTCGACGAGCGCGTCGCGGGCCTGGTAGTGTTCGTCCTCCATGATGTCCGCGACGTTGTAGATGGGCGCGATGGTCGCCTCGTACTCCTCGAAGCGGTCGATGACCTCCTCGCGGGTGTGGTCGTCCATCCAGTCCTGGATGATAGCGTCGAGCTCCTCGACGTTTTCCAGGCGCTTCTCGTTGTCCTCGAATCGCGGGTCGTCCTTCAGCTCCGGGCGCTCGATGGCGTCGAAGACGCGCATCGCGATGGGCTGGGCACTCGCCGAGATGGCGACCGCACGACCGTCACTCGTCTGGTAGACGTTCCGCGGTGCCGAGGAGGTCGAGCGGTTACCCGACCGCTTCTCGATTTCGTCGAGTTGCTGGTAGCGAAGCGGCTGGGGACCGATGAGCGAGAAAATCGGCTCGATGAGGCTGGTGTCGATGTACTGGCCGCTGCCGCCGTTGGCGTCGCGGTTGTACAGCGCGAACATGATGGCGAACGTCGAGAACATCGCCGCGATGCCGTCGGCCAGTCCCGTCGGCGGGAGCAGCGGCTCCTTGTCGGGATAGCCGTTCAGGTAGGCAAAGCCGCTCATTGCTTCCGCGAGCGTTCCGAAGCCGGGGCGCTCGCTGTACGGCCCGGTCTGACCGAAGCCAGTCAGACGGAGCATCACGAGGTCGGGATTGAGCTCCGAGAGGTGGTCGTACCCGAGATTCCACCGCTCTAAGGTCCCTGGTCGGAAGTTCTCGATGAGCGCGTCGGCCTCGCTGACGAGGTCCTCGAAGACGACCTGTCCCTCCTCGGTCGAGATGTCCAGCGTCACCGACTTTTTGTTGCGGCCGAGGTACTTCCACCAGAGACCGGTCCCCTCTTTCTGGGGGCCGAACTGGCGGAGGTGGTCGCCGGTCTTCGGGTGTTCGACCTTGATGACCTCCGCGCCGAAGTCCGCGAGGAAGCGGCCGACCGTCCCCGCGGAAATCATCGACCCGGCTTCGACGACCGTCAGGCCGTCGAGCGGTCCTCGTTGCTTGTCCTCGGTGTCGCCCGTGGCGTCTGCAGCCTCGTCCGTGGCGTCGCTCATACGTCGCCTCCGCGTGTTTCGGCACCGCCGCTGGCGGTGTGGCCTGTTCTCCTCGTCTCCATTGCGTGTCTGTATCCTGTCATGGTCAGCTCTGTGCGCAGTTCGCGGCCGTCAGATGGGGCGGTCGATGTGGGTGCCGTGGCCCCGTTCGCCGACGACTTCGCCGTCCTCGTAGGCGACCTGTCCGCGAACAACCGTGTGTGTCGGCCATCCGGTCACCTCGCGACCCTCGTAGGGTGAGTAGTCCGCGCCGCTCTGTAGCAGTTCCGGCGTCACCGTCTTCGTCTCCTCTAGGTCGACGACTGTCAGGTCCGCGTCCGTTCCTACCTGAATCGAACCCTTCTTCGGATATATGTCGAACGCTTTCGCCGTCTCCGTCGACGTGACTTCGACGGCCCGCTCCAGCGAGATGCGGTCCTCGTGGACACCCTCCGAGAGGATGAGCGGGAGCAGCGTTGCCGTCGACGGGAACCCCGGCAGGCTGTCGGGCACGTCCTCGCCGACCTTGTCCTCGCGCAGGTTGGCACAGTGGTCCGTGCCGATACAGGAGATGGTGCCGTCGGCGACGCGCTTCCAGAGCGTTTCCTGGTCTTCCTTCGAGCGCACCGGTGGGTTGACGTTGTGCCGTTCGTCGCACTCCTCGCTCGTCAGACAGAGATAGTGGGTGCAGGTCTCGCCGGCAATCTCCCAGCCGGCGTCGTGGAGCATGGCGAGTTCGTCGGCGGTCCGGCCGGCGGAGATGTGGACCGCGTAGAAGTCGTCGTCGTAGTCGTGCTGGCGGGCCAGCGACCCGCTGGCGGTCATACTCTGTGTCTCGGCGTAGTCGGGGAACTGCTCGACGAGCACGTCGTAGTCGCGGTACTCCTGGTCCTCGTCGACGCCCGAATCGAGATACGGGTTGTCGCCGAGCGCGCTCGTAATCTCCATGTTCTCGGAGTGATGCCCCAGCGTCGTCGGGGCGTTCTGTTTCGCGAGCGCCTGAATGAACGCGTCGGCCCAGTCGTCGTGCATCTCGCTGTCGACGCCGAACTTCTCCGGCGCGACGTCCTTGTAGTTCTTGTACCACTTGAACGACGTAATCCCGAGTTCCTCGACGATGTACGGAATCTCCTCGATGTGCTCGTACGAGAGCAGTCCCAGCGAGAAGAAGTAATCGTGGTAGTAGTTGGGTTCGGCTTCCGCGAAGTAGCCGTCCATAATCTCCTCGTAGGAGCCACCCCGGCGGAAGTAGTTGCCGATGGTCGTCACCCCGCCGACCAGGTCGGAGCGCGATTCGGTCTCGGCGTCGGCCTCCAGCCCGCGGTAGATGCCGTGGTGGGTGTGCGGGTCGATAGCGCCCGGCAGGACGTACTTGCCCTCGGCGTCGATAACCCGGTCGCCCTCCAGACTCTTCGAGCGGGCGATGGCCGAAATTTCGTCGCCGTCGGCTGCGACATCCGCTTCGAATGTTCCCAGTTCAGGTGTGACGACGGTGCCGTTCGCGATGACGAGGTCGTGTGTCATTGGTGGTTCTCCAGTTGTCTCATTCGCTAATCCCCTCGACCCACTCCTCGACTTCCTCGCGTTCGAGGACTTCGGCGTACTTCATCCAGAGGTCCATCAGGGCAATCTTGTGGCTGGCCTCGATGCGGTCGAACAGACACTCCTGGGGGAGGACGACGTTGAAGCCGTTCTGCTGAGCGTCGATGGCCGTCGCGCGGACGCAGCCACTCGTCGAGTTGCCGACGATGATGACCGAGTCGTGGCCGCCGCGAACCAGCCGCGAGAGGATGTCCGTCCCGTAGAAGGCCGACGCGTACGATTTGTCGATGACCGTCTCGCCGTCTTCGGGCGCGACAGCGTCGACGATAGTGAGGTCCTCGTGGTCGGGGTCGTCGTAACTCGACGGGACGACCCGCGTGTACGTGACCGGCAGTCCCTGCTCGCGGGCGAAGTCGAGGAACGGCTGGATGTGGTCGATTGCGTCCCACGCAATCTCGCCCATCGCGGTCCGGTAGTCCTCGACGGCGTCCAAGATGGGTTCGTCCTCGCCGACGACGAGCCGCTGCATGTCGATGACCAGAACCATGGGGTTGGTCCCCATCCCTCTGGACTCCCAGGACGATGCACCCTCCTTGTCGTATCCGGCTGCGGAGATAACCTGCTTGTCACGCTCGGTAAGCAGGTCCTCCCAGATGCGCTCTGTCATGTGAACATCCGCCAGTATGCCGAGCAGTCGTATAATTCTGTGGGTGACCTCACTTCGTCGGCGCGAACGTCTGCAGCGTCCGGTCGACCCACTCTTTGTCGGTTCCCGCCGGTGCCCGAACGATCGGCAGGTCCACGCCCATCGCCCGCAACTCGGCCAGTTGCGACCGCGCTTCCGCTGGCGTGCCGACCACTGCGAGTCGGTCGAGCAGGTCGTCGCTGATGCGCTCGGCCCCAGCCTCCGTCGTCGGCGCTGCCCGGACGACCTCGACGTCGTCAGAAAAGCCCGCTTCTTCGGCGGCACGGGCGTAGTACCCCGGAATGTCCCGCAGATAGTAGGCGATGTGTTCGGCTGCGGCCCGCTTGGCGCGCTCGCGGTCCTCGTGGACTGCCGTCAACACGTACATCGCCACGTCAACGCTCGCGGGATCTCGGTCGGCCCGCCGTGCCCCCTCGGCGAGCCACTCCTGTGCCTCCGCGAACTGCGATTCCGGGTAGAGGTTCGGAAGCCAGCCGTCGGCGTACTCGCCGGTTAGCCGGACGTTGCCCGGGCCGAGCGCGCCGTTGTAGATGGGAATCGCCGCTCGTTCCGGTTCGAAGGCCTCCCAGAAACTCGTTCGTGCGGGCGAGAAGAACTCACCGTCGAATCCCTCGGCCTCGCCGCGGAGATATCGGCGGACGAGTTCGATGTACTCGGCCATCCGCGCGAGCGGTCGCTCGAACGCAGCACCATGAAAGTCCTCGACGACGCCGGGGTGAGCGACGCCAAGTCCGAGGATTGCTCGCCCGTTCGAGTGTGCATCCAGCGTCGCGGCCGCCTGCGCGAGCGCGGCGGGCGTCCGCGAGAACACGTTGACGATGCCGGTCGCCAGCCCGATGTCGTCGGTGTGGGTCGCCCACCGCTCTAGCTTGCCGAAGGCGGATTTCCCCTGTCCTTCGGCGGCCCAGACACTCTCGTAGCCCAGTTCTTCGGCGCGAACCACCAGGCCGGGGTCGTCCCGGAGGGAAAACAGGATACCGACCCGTTCGTCGTCGCTCGCTGTCCCGTCGACACGCTCGCTCACGACTCGACCACTCCCTCGACTGCGAGGTCGTTGTACACGTCCAGTCGCTGAATCAGTCCGTCACGAACCTCGTAGACGTCGACGTACCGCACGTCTTCGAACTCCGCGCCGTCGTTGTCGACGCCGTAGAGGGTCCCGAGGCTGACGACGTGTGGGCCGGCGGTTATCCAGCGGTCGAACTCCTTGCCCGCCCACTCGTAGCGGGGGGCCAGAAAGGCCAGAAACTCGTCGGGAGCGTCCGGTCCCTCGAACCGCTCGCCCGGGAGCGTGATGACTGCGTCGTCGGCGAACAGTTCGCCGACGGTGTCGCGCTCCTCGTCTTCGCTCATCCGGTCGAAAAACTCCTCGACAGTCTCACGTGGCGCTCGTGACATACCAGTTGTTCTGGTGGCGACGAACATAAATTGGGTTGTCGGTCGTGGGGTGGTGTTTGCGTTGGCAAGAAAGCGGATGACGGCAGCCAGAAAGCCCCAATCCGCTACGGTCGCGCGCCTCGCTGTGCGCTTCGCTCACTTCGTTCGCTCCAGTGCTTGCGTCGTCGTGCATCCCGTAGCGGATTGCCCCTTTCAGTCCCGCCCCGTCGCTAGATTTACCAGTCTATGCGGGTGTGACTGAAAGGGGCGACTGGCTCCGCGAACCCCGGCGACGCAAGCACCGCAGGCTAACGGCCGAGGAGCGCAGCGAGTCGTGGGAGTGGAGCCAGTTGGGGCTTTCTTGCTGTTCTGACTCGCGCTGCTACTAACGATGACCACTGCTGCTGGGGGTGACCGGTACATTTAGGCAGAGCCACTCCATTGTCCGTGGTATGGCATCCCCCGAACCGGAGCCCCAGCAGCGCACGCTGGACGACGCGAGTGCCGAAGTCGTCTCTGCCGACGAGGTCGAGTTCGACGTGGAGACCGACGTCCTGGTTGCCGGCGGCGGCGGGTGTGGCCTCACGGCGACGCTCGCTGCCTGCGAGAACGACGACCTGACTGTCACCCTCCTGGAGAAAAGCGACGAAGTCGGCGGTAACGCCGCCCTCTCGACTGGGATGATTCCCGCCGCCGGGACCCGACTCCAGAAAGAGGTCGGTATCGAGGAGACACCCGCGGACATGGCCCGCGACATCCTGGAGAAGAACGGCTACGAGGCCGACGAGGAGATGGTCCAGCACCTCTGTGAGAACAGCGTCGACCTGGTCCACTGGCTGGTCGACGACTGGGACCTCTCGCTGCATCTCGTGGATGATTTTAAATATCCGAAACACTCCGAGTACCGGATGCACGCCCCGCCGGGCCGCAACGGTGAGAATCTGGTTGTGGAGATGAAAGAGCGCATCGAGGCCGAGGAGAACACGGAACTGCTGACGAACACGCCAGTCACGAAACTGGTCGCGAAAGACGGTGCCGTCGAGGGCGTCATCGCTGGCGCGGTCCGTGAGGAAGCCATCCGCGCGGAGAAGGTCATCCTGGCGACCGACGGCTTCGCCGGCAACAAGCAGATGGTCCGCACGTTCTGCGACGAGGACATCGCCGACGCGCTGTACTACGGCTCGGACGGCAACACCGGCGACGGCATCCGCTGGGGAGCTGAACTCGGCGGCGAACTCGCCTCAATGGACGCGTATCAGGGCCACGCCACCGTGGTTCGCGGCACCGGCGCGCTCTCGACGTACGCCGTCGTGATGAACGGCGGCATCCTCGTCAACGTCGACGGCGAGCGCTTCGGCAACGAGTCGAAGGGGTACTCGCAGTTCGCACTCGACGTAGTCCGCCAGCCCGACGGCGTCGCCTACGAGATCTTCGACGAGCGCATCTTCGAGAAACTCCAGGGCGAGTTCGACGACTTCGACCGCGCCGTCGATCTCGGCTCGTACGTCAGCGCCGACTCCGTCGAAGCCCTCGCCGACGAACTCGGCTGTGCCCCTGAGGCGACCCGCGAGGCCGTCGAGGCCTACAACGCCGCCGTCGAGGCCGACGAACCCGACGAGGTCGGCCGGCTGGACGGCCGGAACACCCTCTCCCCGCCGTTCTACGGGACGCAGGTCACCGGCTCGCTCTTTCACACACAGGGCGGCCTCGTCGTCGACGAACACGGCCGCGTGCTCCGCGAGGACGACTCGACTGTGGGCAACCTCTACGCCGGCGGCGGCTGCGCGACCGGCATCAGCGGCCACGGTGCGGACGGCTACCTCTCGGGCAACGGCCTCACTACCGCGATGGGATTCGGTCGACTCGCTGGGATTCACGCCCGCCAGTCGCTCGGGGAGTGACCGATGTCACTCGCTGACTCGTTCGAAGGGAAAACTGTCCTGCTGACCGGCACGGCTCGCGGCATCGGACGGGCGTGTGCGACGTACTTCGCCGAGCGCGGCGCGACCGTCGTCGGCGGCGACATGCGCGACCAGTCCGGCACTGCCGCGGCCTGTGACGAACTGGCTGGGATGTTCGACCCCCTGACCGCCGACGTGACCGACAGCGCGGCGGTCGCGGCGCTGGTCGAACGCGCGGCCGACACCGGGCGCATCGACGTGCTCGGCAACGTCGCTGGTATCGTCGAGCGTGGGTCGATATCTGCTCACGACGACGTGAGCTGGGACCGCTCGGTCGCGATAAATCTCACTGCGCCGTTCGAAATTGCTCGCGCCGCCGTCCCGCATCTCCGTGAGACCGCCGGCGCAATCGTCAACATGTCCTCTATCTACGGTCAGATCGGCGCCAGCGAACGCGCCGGCTACGCCTCGACGAAAGCCGGACTCGAGGGATTGACGCGCGCACTCGCCGCGGAGCTGGGACCAGACGGCATCCGTGCCAACGCCGTCGCGCCGGGCTTCATCGAGACGCCGATGACCGAGCCGTACGCCGATGACGACGCGGCCCGTGAGCGCTTTCGAGACCTGGCTGCGCTCGACCGACTCGGCGACCCAGACGAGGTCGCAAGCGTCGTCGGCTTTCTCGCCAGCGACGCCGCGTCGTTCGTGACCGGCGAGACGATTCTCGTCGACGGCGGCCGGGCGACCGTCGAGTAACGCGGGGTGCTCGTTCACCGGTGCCGTGGGTGGCACTCTCGAACGGGAAAACGTTTATTCTCCTGTACGGAGACGTACAACTGTGACTCGCCCACTCCTAGAGACCGAGGAGCTGACGAAGACGTTCGGCTCGCTCGTCGCCAACGACGGGATCTCCCTGACTGTCGACGAGGGAACCATCCATGGGATTATGGGGCCGAACGGGTCGGGGAAGTCGACGTTCTTCAACACCGTCACGGGCTTTTACCAGCCCGACGGCGGCACCGTCCGGTTCGACGGTGAGGACGTGACCGGCTGGACCCCCGACCGTATCGCCCGCCGCGGCCTCGGCCGCACGTTCCAGATTCCATCGCCCTTCGAGGACCTCACCGTCCACGAGAACCTGCTCGCCGTCTTCACCGACGGACTGGGGTCTGGCCTCCGGATTCCCGCCGAGAAGCGCGAGCGGGCCGACGACCTGCTCGACCTGCTCGAGATCGACCACATCGCGGACAGCGAGGCCGGCGGCATCTCCGGCGGCCAGGAGAAACTGCTCGAACTGGGCCGAATCTTGATGCTCGAACCGGCGTGTGTCCTGCTGGACGAACCGACGGCCGGCGTCAACCCATCGCTGCGAAATCGCTTGCTCGAACACCTCGAGACGCTCAACGACCGCGGGACGACATTCGTCATCATCGAGCACGACATGCGCGTCATCGCGGACATCTGTGACCGTGTGACGGTCTTCGACCAGGGTGACGTCATCGTCGAGGGTGATTTCGAATCGGTGACCAGCGACGACCGGGTTCGGGAGGCGTATCTCGGAGCCAGTGCCGAACACGACGCATCACTGGAGACGCTCATCGCGAGGGATGACGACGAGCAGTCCCCAGCGGGCGGAGAGTCCGGTGCCGGACAGCAGCCGACTGCCGCTGTCGACGGGCAAGCGACATCGGCCGGTGGCTCCGGCGGCGCGGTCGCGGCCGCGAGCAGCGTCGCGAACGTCGCCACCGGGACTGCGGCCGACGCCGAGGACGAGCCGTGGATTGTCGGCGAAAACCTCGTCAGCGGCTACGGAAACCACACCATCGTCGACGGTGTCTCCGTCGAGAGTCGCGACGGCGTGACCTGTATCTTCGGTCCCAACGGCTCGGGGAAATCGACGCTGCTGAAGACGCTCGCCGGCGTCGTCCCCGCCTGGGAGGGACAGGTTCGCCACCGCGGGACGGACGTGACCCGGAACTCCCCGGCAGACAACGTCGAACGCGGCATTACGATGCTCCCGCAGGACGGGGGTATCTTCGGGAACCTCACCGTTCGGGAGAACCTCCTGCTGGGCGGGTACACTGTCGACGAGAAGTCCGTTCGTGAGGAGCGACTCGACGACGTCCTCGCGGCGTTTCCCGAACTCGAAGACAAGTTGAACGCACGCGGGCGCTCGCTGTCGGGCGGCCAGCAGATGATGCTCAGCTACGGTCGCGCGATGATGACCGGCGCAGAGGTGTACCTGCTGGACGAGCCATCCAGCGGACTCGCCCCGTCGCTCATCGACCAGGTGTTCGAGATGACGCGACGGCTCGTCGACAGTGGTGCACAGGTGATGCTCATCGAACAGAACGTCCGGGAAGCGCTCCGGGTCGCCGACTACGTCTACATTCTCGCACAGGGCCAGCTCCAGTTCGAAGGGTCCCCGGACGACCTCACCGACGAGGACGATCTGGTCGAACTGTATCTCGGTCTCGACTGACGTATCCCCGCTGGCAAATATCACGACGTTTCTCAACAAACTATATGTGTACCGGTCACACAATAGCTCTGTATGGGACGCAATCCCGCTAGTGGTGTCAGTAGACGGTCGTTTATCAAATACAGTGGTGCAGTTGGCGTCGCCGGCGCACTCGCCGGCTGTGGGCTTCAGGACGGAACGTCGACCGACGGTGGCTCGACCGACGAGGTCGTCATCGGGTCGAACCACCCGCTCAGCGGTGACCTCAGTAACACCGGCGAGCGGATGGACCAGGCGGTCAAGCTGGCCGCGATGATGAAAAACGAGGACGGCGGCATCGAATCACTCGACGGTGCTGAGGTCAGCGTCGTCAGCGGTGACAACGAGGGCGCACAGGAACTGGGTGGCGAGGTCGCACAGGAACTCATCGACGATGGCGCAGATGTCCTGACTGGGTGTTACTCCTCGCCAGTGACCAGTGCAGCGACGCGGACCGCCGAAAGCGAGCGCGTTCCGTTCGTGATCTCGGTGTCGGTCGCAAACTCCATCCTGCAGGATACCGACCTCAACTACGCGTACCGACCGCAGCCGTCAGCCCGACAGATGGGCGTCGACAGTGCGAACCTCCTGCCGCAGGTGGTTCGGGACGGCGGACAGGAGATCGAGACCGCCGGGCTCTTTTATATCGACATCAGCTTCGGGCAGTCCATCCGCGACACGCTCCGGGAAGAACTCCCGAACAACGGCGTCGAAGTCGTCGCCGAGGAGTCGATCGGCTTCGGCGAGACCGCAGACACGCAGGTTACCAGCTTCCGGAACGAGGACCCCGACGCCATCATCGCGACGACGTACCGCCCCGGGACCATCGAACTGCTGAGCGCGATGGACAACCAGGGCTACCGACCGCCGATTCTGGCCGGCTGTTCGAACGCGGCGATGAACGACGTCAGCGCACTCGAAGAGATGGGCCAGACGGCCGAGGGTGGATTTGCGACGAACTTCGCGCTCGACCCGACTTCTTCGCGTGCCGGCGACGTTCGCTCGCGCTTCGAGGAAGAGTACGACTCCGGCTTCGACGCCAACGTGGCGATGACCTACGCATCCACGGAAGTCATCCTCGCGGCAATCGAGGAGGCAGGGTCGGCAGACCCCGAAGACATCAACGACGCGCTCGGCGAAATCACCGTCGAGGATCACGTCGCTGCGATGCCGCCGATTACCTTCCAAGACAACGGCGAAAACGAAAACGCACTCGCCCCGCTCTTCCAGGTTCAGGACCTCGAAGACCGCGTCGTCGCTCCCGAGGAATTCGCAGAGACTGAGCCGCAATTCTAACTATCGCTCATATGCTTTCCTGTCTCCTGTCTGGCGGTTGTACTCAGGGAGTGGCCGCTGTCGCCGCGACAGGCCTGTTCGACGCTGGCGGACCGTTTTCGGTCGTCGGCGTCTCGGTTCCGGACGCTCCGATTCTCGCACAGTTGATCGTGTTCGCAGTCCTGCTCGGCGGCATCTACGGGCTCGTTGCACTCGGCTTGACGATGATTTTCGGCGTGATGGACGTCATCAACTTCGCACACGGTGCGTTGATGGTCGTCGCGATGTACGCGCTGTTGTACATCTCGGAGGCGACCGGCGTCTCGCCGTTTCTCGTCATCCCGTTTGCCGTCCTGTTGCTGTTCCTGCTCGGGGCAGGCATCTACCGGGTGACTATCGCACCGATTATCGAGGCCCCACAGGAAAACCAGCTCATCGTCACCTTCGGGGTGTTGTTGATTCTGGTGAGTACGATCGAGATAATCTTCGGGTCGGATCCGCGGAGTCTCGACCTCGACCTCGGTTCGTTCGACGTCGCCGGCGTGTTTATCCCGGAGGGACAGCTCTACGCGCTCATCATCGCACTCGTCGCGCTCGTGGGGACGTACCTCTTCCTTCAGCGGACGATGCTCGGGCGCGCAATCCGGGGCACTGCCGACAACCGCGACGGCGCGCAGTACGTCGGCATCAACGTCCCCCGAATCGACGCGCTCACGTTCGGTATCGGTGCTGCACTGGCCGGACTGGCCGGGGCCGTCGTGCCCCTGTTCCAGTCGTTTACCCCGTTCCTCGGGGACCGATATCTGATCAACGCCTTCGTCGTGGTCGTGCTCGGTGGACTCGGCTCGTTCCCCGGTGCGTTCCTCGGCGGGCTCGTCGTCGGGTTTCTCCAGGTGTTCGGGTCGTTCTACCTGGACGGCTCGCTCTACCAGGTCGTCATCTTCCTGGTCTTTATTCTGGTGTTACTCGTGAAACCGGAAGGACTGCTCGGGGGGTCGGCCGATGAGTAACCTCTTCACCCGCGCTATCGACCGGTACGACCAGTTCCGGCGACAGTGGTACGCGCTGCCGGTGTTGCTGGCGGTGACCTTCGTCATTCTCGCGGCCCTGCCGGTCCTCCGGCGGGTCGCCGTCCTCGGCTACGCGCCGCTGGGCTGGCTCAGCCTCAACATGCTCATCATCACGCTCATCTGGGCGACGACCGCCCAGGCGTGGAACATCATGTCCGGCTACACCGGGCAGTTCTCCTTCGGGCACGCGGCCTTCTTCGGTCTCGGGGCGTACACGACCATCATCCTGACCAGCGACTTCGGCATCTCGCCGTGGGTCGGGATGCTCATCGGTAGCGTCTTGGCAGCCGTTTACGGGCTGCTCATCGGTGCGCTCACGTTCCGGTACGAGTTGAAAGGCCACTACTTCGCGCTGGCGACGCTGGCTTTCGCCGAACTGCTTCGGTACACGTTCAACAACGTCGCGACACTCGGCGGTGCGAGCGGGTACTTCAGACCACTCGCCCGGGAGTACGCCGATGGGCCAGGGCTGGCGGCGTTCCAGTTCGTGACCGACCTGCCCTACTACTACGTCATCCTCGGGTTCCTGGTCATCGTGACTGCCGTCTCGCTGGTCATCAACCGGTCACAGCTCGGCTACTACCTGTTCGCGATTCGCGAGCGCGAACAGGCCGCCTCGGCTATCGGCGTGCCGACCTACCGGTACAAGCTGCTTGGCATCTCCGTGAGTGCCTTCTTCACGGCGTGGCCCGGCGCGTTCTGGGCGATGTACTTCAACACGATCCGGCCGGACACGGTCTTCGAGTTGCTCGTCAACGTCGAGGTACTCCTGCCGGCCATCGTCGGCGGTGTCGGGACCGTCCTCGGTCCCATCGTCGGTGCGTTCATCGTCACGCCGGTCAGCGAGTTCGTCCGTCAGTCATTCGACATCTCCGGACTGAACAACGCTGTCTACGGTATCGTCCTCATCGCAATCGTGCTGTACAGCCCGAAGGGTGTCGTCTCCTGGCCGTCGCGGCTCGGCGATCTACTCCGAAAACACACCGGCCTGCTCGACTCCGATGACAGCTGAACACGACCTCGCGATTTTCGCTGCCGAACTCACTTACGAGGACATCCCCGACGCCGTTCGGGATCGGACCGGATTGACTGTCGCCGACACCCTCGGCGCCATCGTTGGCGGGTCGACCGATGACGCGACTCGCTCGCTCGCCAGGCGCTGGACCGAGACGATGTCTGGCACTGCGACGGTGCTCGGCACCGACGGCACCGAGACGGCACCGCCGCTGGCGGCCTTCTGTAACGGCGCTGCCGGGACCGTCCTCGAACTCGACGAGGGCCATCGCTTTGCCGCCGGCCACCCGTCCGTTCACGTGTTACCGGCACTGCTGGCCGATGCGGAAGTCGGGTACGGGAACAGCGAGGCGTTCGTCCGCTCGTTCGTCGCGGGCTACGAGGTGGCTGTCCGGACCGCACGCGCACTCGGAACGCTCGAATCGGGCTATCACCCCCACGGCGTCTGGGGCGCGGTGGGCGGTGCGGCCGCAGTCGCCCGCTCGCGCGACCTCGACCCGGAGACGACGCGGACGGCCATGGCCATCGCCGCGAACTACGCCCAACACACCCGCTTCGAGGCGGCGACGGAGGGTGCGACCGTCCGGAACGCCTACGCCGGGATGAGCAACCTCTCCGCGCTCGTCGCGGTCGACCAGGCCGAAGCCGGCTTCACCGGGCTCGACGACGGCATCGTTCGCCACCTCGGCCTCGCAGCAGCAGACGAGGTGGATACAGCGGCGTTGTCGGCGGACCTTGGCGAGCGGTGGGAGCTGGCACACGGCTACTTCAAGATTCACGCGGCGTGTCGGTACACCCACCCAGTGCTGGACGCGCTCACCGCGCTCGACGGGGACATCGACCCGGCGGACGTGGAGTCGGTGCTCGTCGAGACCTATCCCGCCGCCGCACGGCTGACCGAGACGCGGCCGCGAAACCAGTTGCAGGCGAAGTTCTCGATCCCGTTTGCCATCGCGACAGCCCTGTTGACGGGCGAGACGAGCCCTAGCTCGTTCGAGGCCGACGCGATTACGCCCGAGGCCAAGGCACTGGCCGAGCGAGTCACGGTCACCGTCGACGACGACATCGCGGCCCGCGCGCCCGACCAGCGCGGTGCGCGCGTCACCGTCGAGGCGGGCAACGGCACACTCAGCAGGGAGATTGTAGCACCGAAAGGGGGCGACCACGACCCCATCTCGGAGGCCAGGCTCGAAGAGAAGTTCCACACTCTCGTCGGGCCGGTCATCGGCCCCGACCGCGCAGGAACGCTCTGGGAGAGCGCACGAGCGCTCGAACCCCCGCGCGTGCTCTGCACGCTGGCCCAGCGATAGCCCCCTACGCTTTTGCCGACTGCCCCCCTCGCCTCTCGTATGGCAACTCAGTACACTCGCGAGTGGGAACGGTTGGTCAACGACTTTCTCACCGACCCGCTCGACGACGACGTGCGCGAACACGGCCGACGGACCGTTGCAGACGTGCTCGCGGCGACCGTCGCAGGCTCTGCCGTCCCCTCGATAGCCGAGGTCGCTAGCGAGGCCGACTTCGCCGACGGCGCCGCGTCCGTTCTCGGAACCAACCGACAGGTCGCCCCAGCACAGGCGGCGCTGGTCAACACGGCAGCGGCCATCGCACAGGAAATCGAGGAAGGCCACAACACCGGCGGGCACGTCGGCGCGAGCATCGTCGCCGGTGGGCTGCCAATCGCGGAGACTCAGCACGTCGACGGCGAGACGTTCGTCGACGCGTGCGTGCGGGCCTACGAAATCTGTGTGCGTCTCGAACGCGCTATCTTCGCGATGAAAGACCGCATGAACGACGCCATCCCATGGCTCGTCCGGAACCCCCACTCGACGTGGACGACGGTCGGCCCGGCGGTGACGAGTGCACTCTGTCTCGGGGCCGACGCCGACCAGCTCAGAGAGACGTTCCGCATCGCGTCGAACCTCGCGGTCGTCTCGATGCACGACCCGTACGCCGAAGGTGCGCCGTCGCGTAATTTCACGGCGGGCTTTTCGGCACAGGTCGGCGTGACGGCGGCACTGACCGGCGTCGCCGGGCTGGGCGGCTCGCTCGCGGCTATCGAATCGGTCTATGACCCCTTCGAAGAGATGCTTCCCGAGGGGTTCACGAGCCAGTTCGAGACGCTCGGCGAGGAGTGGGCCATCGCCGAGAACTACGTCAAGCCGTATCCGTCCTGTCGGTACACTCATCCACCGCTCGATGCACTCCGTGACGCAGTCGACGGGCACGATATCGACTCGGCTGCCGTCGAACGAGTCACCGTCTCGACGTTCGCCAACGCGACTGACATGGACCACGACGAACCGACGACGATGACCGGCGGGAAGTTCTCCACGCCGTACGTGCTCGCGCGGTATCTCCACGACGGCAGCGTCGACCTCGACCACTTCACCGATGAGGCGCTCGCCGACGAGACGGTTCTCGGTCTTGCCTCGCTGGTCGAACTCCGAGAAGACGACGCCTACGAGGCCGCGTTCCCCGATTCGTGGGGCGCAAGCGTCGAGGTCAAACTCGCAGACGGAACTGCACTGACGGGCGAGCGAGAGTACCCGCGCGGCGACTACCGCGATCCGATGCCGGAAGCTGAGTACCGTGACCGCAACCGCACACTGCTCGCGCACGGACTCCCCGAACGCCGTGTCACAGACGCGCTCGACGCACTCGAAACGGTCGTCGACCGACCAGTCCGCACGACGACGGCTGCGCTGACTCAGTAAAGCTGAACAGCTGTTCTGCAAAGCAGAACGCGAGCGACATTCTTTTCACTTACACGCACATACCCGTATCTATGCCAACCGAAGACACACCAAACGGGGCATCAGTCGGTTCGACTGAACGCTCGTTCGCCATACTCGAACAGCTGGCTGCAGAGCAGGGCAGTGGCGTCTCCGCGCTGGCCGAGACGCTGTCACTCTCGAAGAGCACGGTGCACAACCATCTGCAGACGCTCCGAAAGCTGGGATACGTCGTCAAGAACGGCGACGAGTATCGGCTCGGACTTCAGTTTCTCGGACTCGGCGACCGCGCGCGCCAGCGCCACGACCTCTATCACGTCGCCAAGCCGGAGACCGATAGTCTGGTCGAGGCGGTCGGTGAACGCGCACAGGTGATGGTCGAGGAAGACGGTGTGGGCATCTACGTCTACCAGTCGCTGGCCGACCAGGCCGTCCGGACGGATTCGCACATCGGAACCGTCGTCGATCTGCACGCGACCGCCGTCGGGAAGGCCTATCTCGCACACCTCTCCGACGAGCGTCTCGATGCGATTCTCGACCGCGACGACTTCGCCGAACAGACCCCGAACACCCTCACCGACACCGAGGCGTTGCGGACAGAACTGGACGAGATCGCCGAACAGGGATATGCGTTCAACGACGAAGAGCGGACTGTCGGCATGCGTGCTGTCGGCGCACCGATTCTCGCCGACGACGATGACCGCGTTCTCGGGGCGCTCAGTGTCTCGGGACCCACCACGCGAATGAACGGCTCGTGGTATCACGAGGAGGTTCCCGAGATGGTCGCCCAGTCCGCCCGCGTCATCGGTATTCGGGCGACGTACTCGTGACTGTTCTGCATGGATGAACAGCTGTTCGGTAACTGACTGAGGTGGATTACGCACATATAGATGTAATGTTGGCTCGTGGCTTCCCACCTTTGACTGACTCTATTTAATGTATAAAAAATGGATGGTATATATAAATATATTAAACTTGACTGTTCTTTATGTTCACCTCGTATTATTTCAAGATGAGTTATAACGCACTAAAAGTACCTATGAAGCGATCTAAGTGTGGAATACTATACTCCTTCATTTTGAAGGGGTGCAACTTTTTATGAGGTGTAATATGCTGAAAACTCACATTTATGGGCTCAGAAATGTCATACAATCTCTCAAGCCCCACTATATATCAATAGAGAATAGTAACTATAAACTTATATATGTAAATCCTATATTTGGGGAAACTATTCAGAACGGCGTAAGGCACACAGAGGGACCACTCGCTGGGTTGCTGTCTCTTCCACCAGGAGGCTGCCGTCCACAGACTGAAGTAGAATAGCTGACCGACAATACGGTCGGTAACACGGGACGGTGTCGACGCGGACTCCTCCTACGTCGTCGATTCCGCGACTGGCTCGATTGTAATCGTCATCTCGATGCCTTCCACGTCAAACGTTTCGCGGTGGCCGTCGTCGACGGCACCGAACGACTCGGCACGGACCTCTTCGGCGATGAGACGCTCGTGCTCTCGAACAAGATCGGCGACGCGTTCGTCGGCCACGTCAAGGGCGACTCGAATTTCTTCCTCGATGTCCAGATCGAGGTCTTTGCGAATCTCGCTGCCACCTTTTTTTTCGTCGGGTTTCCTCGCTCACTGTGTTCGCTGCGGGAACCACTCCTCGAAAAACGTCCGCAGAACTCATAGAGTTCTGCCGGGCTGCGAAAGAGCTGCGCTCTTTCGAACGTGGGCGAAAAAGACGGACCTTCGCTTCGCTCAGGTCCGTTCTACTCGGCAGCCTCAGCGGATGCGGCAGGTTCGATGGCAATATTCATTTCGACACCCTCCACGTCCCATGTTTGACGGTGGCCGTCGGATAACTCGCTGATCTCTACTGCTCGGACCTCGTCTTTGATAAGAGACTGGTGCTCCTCGACAAGCTCTTCAACACGCGAATCGTCGATGGAGAGATCGACTCGAATTTCCTCCTCGATGTCCAGATCGAGGTCTTTGCGCATCTCCTGGACCCGGCGGATGACTTCGCGGGCGTACCCCTCGCTTTCGATGTCCTCGGTCAGCGAGGTGTCAACGTAGACGACGCCCGCGCTGTCGAGTGCTTCGAACTCGGTACCCGAGACGCCCTCCGGGGTCTCGGTGACGAACTCGACCATCTCGTCGGTGAGGTCCACGTCCATGCCGGTCGCGTCCTCGACGGCGGTTTCCAGCGTGGCGAGAGTCGGCTCGTCGATGCGGGCCTCGTTGAGCGCACCCATGATGCGTCCGGCGTCGTCGCCGAAGGCCGGCCCGAGGACGCTCATGTCTGCCTGCGCGGAGTAAGCGAGTTCGCCCCAGCCGCCCTCGTCCGGCCCGACGATGCTCACCTCGCGCGCGTTCAGCCGGTCGGCGATGAGGTCGGCGCGGCGCTCGATGGCGTCGGCCACCCGGTCGTCCGGCACGTCGACGACGACTTCCGGGACGGGCCAGCGGAGCTTCCGCTCTGCCTGCTGGCGGGCGTTCGAGCCCGCCTCCTCGACCGCTTGCACGACTTCGATGTCGTCTTCGAGCGCCGCGTCCCGCAGCGACGGGTCGGCTTCCGGCCAGTCGCACATATGGACGGTGTCGTGCCCGGCGTCGCCGGTGAGCGTGCCGTAGATCTCGTCGGCGACTAGCGGCGCGTACGGCGCAAAGAGCGCGATGACCTCCGTGAGCACGTGGTAGAACGTGGCGTAGGCGGCCTGTTTGGAGTCGCTTTCCTCTTCTTCCCACATCCGCTCGCGGACCACCTGGATGTAGAAGCGCGAGACATCCTCGACGACGAACTCAAGCAGCGCGTCGAGCGCGCGGTCCTGGCGGTAGTCGTCCCATTGTTCGCCCATCTCTGCTTTGACGGCCTGGAGTCGGGAGATAATCCACTCGTCGACCGTCTCCAACTGTGCATCGTCAACGGTCACTTCCCCGGGGTCGAAGTCGTCCAGTCGCATGTACGGCAGCGGGAACCGGAAGACGTTCCAGAGGATGTTCAAATCGCGCTGCATGTTCTCGATTTCGTCCCACGAGAAGCGCATGTCGTCGCCCTGCGGATTCACCGAGAGCAAGAACAGGCGCATCGGGTCCGCACCGTGTTTCTCGATGACTTCCTGGGGCGTGACGACGTTGCCGATGGATTTCGACATCTTCCGGCCGTCCTCGGCGAGCGCCCAGCCGTGCATCAGCACCTCCTGATACGGCACTTCACCGAGTGCGGCACTGCCCATCCCCAGCTGGGACCAGAACCACCCGCGGGTCTGGTCGTGGGCTTCCATGATGAGGTCGGCGGGCCACAGTTCTTCGAACTCCTCCTCCTGGCTGGGGTAGTTCAGCGTCCCCCACGTCGCCACCGAGGAGTCGAGCCACACGTCGAAGACGTCCGCGACGCGCGTGTACGTCGTTCCGTCCTCGGTGATTGTGAGGTCGTCGACGGTCGGCTTGTGCAGGTCGACCTCGTCGGGGTCGACGTCCTGGTCGACCAGTTCGGCCAG
Organism: Salinibaculum salinum; assembly: GCF_037645885.1. Taxonomy (NCBI): domain Archaea; kingdom Methanobacteriati; phylum Methanobacteriota; class Halobacteria; order Halobacteriales; family Haloarculaceae; genus Salinibaculum; species Salinibaculum salinum. The sequence goes on from NZ_JBBENW010000002.1 coordinate 326,060, forward strand.
CTCCTCGCGGTCGCCGACGACGAACCACTCGTCTGCATCTGGATTCTCAGCGTCTTCAGGCGTCCAGATCGGAATCGGAATCCCCCAGTAGCGCTGCCGTGAGACGTTCCAGTCGGGCGAGTCCTCCACGAAGTTCCGGAAGCGCTCGTCGCGGGCTTCCTGCGGGTGCCACTCGCTGTCGTCGATATTCTCCAATAGCTCGTCTTTGATATCGGAGACGGTGATGAACCACTGGTCGGTGACGATGCGGACAATCTCGCTATCGCAACGCCAGCAGTGACCCTCGTTGATGCTGTGTCCCTCCTCGCTCGCCAGGAGGAGACCGTGTTCGTCCAGCGTCGCAATCACGTCGTCATCGGCGTCCCGCACGTACTGACCCTCGAAGGCACCAGCCTGTTCGGTGAACACGCCGTCGGGTCCGACCGGCGAGAAGACGTCGAGTCCGAGTTCCTGCCCGCGCTCGAAGTCCTCCTCACCGTGCCCGGGTGCGGAGTGGACTAATCCTGTTCGGTCCGCTTCGACGTAGTCGGCGGTGTACACCTGCCCTGCACCCTCGAAGTCGGGGTATTCGGGCACTTCGTCCTGGAGCGGGTGTTCGTACTCCCAGCCGACCAGGTCCTCACCGGAGAGCTCTTCGACAATGTTCCACTCCTCGTACCCGGCCCACTCGGCCACGTCCTCGGCGACGGCCTCTGCGACGTAGATTCGCTCTGTCTCGCCACCGCTCGTTCCATCGATGGCAACGTACGTCAGGTCCTCGTCGACGGCGACGAACGTGTTGGCGACGATTGTCCACGGCGTCGTCGTCCAGATGACGAGGTTGCCTTCGCGGCTCGCGGTTTCACCGCTCGCATTCGAGGCGCTTTGCGCCTCGCTGAGTGGAAACTTGACGTAGATGGACGGCGCGCCCACTTCGTCGCGTTCGACCTCGTTGTTCGCGATGGCAGTCTCACACCGGGGGCACTGGTTGATTGCGCGTTTGCCCTGTTCGACGAGACCGCGCTCGTGGGCCTGCTTGAACCCCCACCAGGCGGCTTCCATGTACTCGGGTGAGACGGTCTTGTAGGGGTCGTCCCAGTCCATCCAGACGCCGATGGACTTGAAATCGTCCTGCAGTCCTTCGAGTTGCTCGTCGGCAAAGTCCTTGCACTCCTCGATGAAGTTCTCCTCGCCGTACTCTTCGATGTCCTTTTTCGAGTCGAAATCCAGGCGCTCCTCGACTTTCGTCTCGATGGGCAGCCCGTGCATGTCGTAGCCCGGTCGATCGGTCACGTCGTAGCCCTGCATCCGGAGATAGCGGATGTAGGCGTCCTTGAGTGTCTTGTTCCAGGCGGTACCCATGTGGGCGGCTCCGGAGGTGTACGGCGGCCCGTCCACGAAAAAGAACGGTTCCTCGTCGGCGCGGTGCTCGACGGTCTGCTCGTAGGCATCGACGGCCTCCCAGTAGTCGAAGACGCGGTCCTCGACCGCGTGTGGGTCGTACTGGTCGTCGACGGACCCAAAGCGCGACGGCCCCTCGCCGTCGGCGTCGTCGTGGCTGCTCATATCCACTCCATCCGGTGCCGTCGGTAAAGGCCAATCGGTATCCGCCCCGCGCTCGTGAAACCAACGCTTATCTGGGGTGCTCGTGGAGTGCCTGTATGGTTTCGCTCCCTCTGGATCAGATTCCCGTTCGAGGGATGGTTATCGGCCTCGTCGTCTTGCTTTCTGGGACGGTTACTGCGACGATTACCGAGGACAACGGTCTCGCGGCACTCGTCGCCGCTGTCGTCTTACTGATTTTCCTCCTCTTGGACGAGCGATACAGCGGCGACGAGGAGTAACCCCACCACGTTGGCGCAGTCGCTTTAGGGGCCGAGCGCCTACACCGTCTCATGACAACAGCACAGGCGACGGTCGCTGGCGGGTGTTTCTGGTGTGTCGAAGCCGCTTTCGAGCGTGTCCGCGGCGTCGAATCGGTCACCTCCGGCTACTGCGGCGGCCACGCCGATGACCCTACCTACGAGGAAGTCTGCGCTGGGACCACCGGCCATGCCGAGGCCGTCCAGATAACCTACGACCCCGAAAAAATCAGTTACGAAGACCTGCTGGAGGTTTTCTTTACGATCCACGACCCGACGACTGAGGACCGGCAGGGTCCTGACGTCGGCTCGCAGTACCGCTCTGGCGTCTACTACCACGACGACGAGCAACGTCAGATTGTCGAGGACTACATCGACCACCTCGAAGAAACCGGTGAGTACAGTGGCATCGTCACCGAAGTCGCACCGCTGGAGACGTTCTATGTCGCCGAGGACAAACACCAGGACTACTTCGAGAAACACCCCAACCAGCCCTACTGCCAGATGCAGATTCCGCCGAAACTGGAGAAGATGGAGGCCAAACACGCCGACAAACTCGCCGATTCCTAAGTCGAACCCGATGGTTCGGTTTCCCGACTCGCCAAACTCACTCGTCGAGGACTGCCAGCGCTGTCCCGAACTCGTCGAGCACCGCGAGTGCATCTCGTGGGGTAACGGCCCCAGCGACGCCAGCATCGTCGTCGTCGGCGAGGCACCGGGCGCGGGCGACCCCGATGCCGACCGCTGGCAGGGTGGCAACTGGACCGGAATGGCCTACACCTCGCGCCATTCTGGCCGACGAGTCCGTGACCTGCTCACCGATGCCGGCTTTCCGGACTGCTACTTTACGAACGCGGTCAAATGCTTTCCCGCCGATGGAGAGGGGTCGAACCGCGAACCGACGTCCCAAGAGCGGGCCAACTGCCGTCCCTACCTCGAAAAGGAGATCGAGCAGGTCGACCCCGATGCTGTCGTCACGACCGGCAAACACGCCACTAAATCGGTGCTGGCACTGACCGACCACGCGCTCGATGGATTCCTCGACAGCGTTCTGGACCCGCTCGCGTGCCCCGCTCTCGACGTGACCGTCGTCCCCCTCCTTCATCCCTCCTATCAGGATGTGTGGATTCCTCAGATTGGGCATTCACCCGAATCGTACCAGGCTGCCATCGCGGAGACGCTGGCTGACGTGACGGCCATACGGTGAGTTTTACTTTCCTGCGGCCGTCGTCGCGAACTGATGGACCCTCGCGTCAAATCCAGTCTGCTGTGGGGACTCGTCGGTGCGATGGCCTTTCTCGTGCTCGCTCAGGGCTATCACCTCGTCGCCGACGAGTTCCTCGGCATTGCGCCGATGGGCGTCGGTGCACTCGTCGTGCTGGGGACGACAACAGCACTCGCCCACACTGTCCGACCACGGCTGGTCCAGAACGAAAGGTCTTAATCGCTCTCCCGCAGAACGTTTGATGCGTGCCAGGATGGCCGAACGGTAAGGCGCACGCCTGGAAAGCGTGTTCCCTTCCGGGATTCTGGGTTCAAATCCCAGTCCTGGCGTTTTTCTCGCGAACGATACGGCGAGCACCGCCTCGCGTGTGCTCGCAACCACCCGTGAGTGACAACGCCCATCATGGGATTTGAACACGCGAGTCGCGGTGCCGAGCGAAGCGAGGTAACCGTTTTCCTCTGGAGTCAAACACCGTGGGAACTCGCTCCCACGCGATTCGCAGACGAGTCGCAGCGACCGGGCACCACAAAAACAGAACGCGACGCGCTGTCTGTTACTGCAGCAACCGGTCGAACAGCGTGCTCGCAGAACTCTCGACCTTGCGGCTAATCTCGTTGATACGGAGCGCGTTCGAAAAGGCCAGCATGGTCGGTGGCCACAGACCGATGAACAGCCCATACTCCTTGTTTCCGCGGACGTAAAACTGGTACCACGACAGGAGCACCGATCCGATCGCCGCGAGAATAATTGGGTCCCGGCCGGTCCGCTTTCCGACTTCCTTGGCTACTTCCGTCTCTTGTTGCGCCATTGGATTTGTACCCACGACTGGACCGTGTTTTGTTATAGAGAGCCAATTGCTGTACCGTGTTGGATCACAAAAATAGGACTGGCTTACCGAGAACCACTACGCTCTCGTCGGGCCTCTGTTGGTTTTTGCCGGCTAGAATTTTCATTTATTTTAGGATACAATTTATTACACTGTCCGTGGAATCGATGCACAGTCTCGCTATGATTCGACCAGTAAGCAGCGTCTACCAGAGCATAGACGACGTGCGGCCGCTCGTTCGCCCGACTGGCAACCAGTTCGAAGTGGACCTGCTCCCACCGTACGGTGACCCGGAAGTCAATCTTGTCGGGGAAGCCGGAACCTACGTCGTTGCTGGTATCCTGCTCAACGCAGCCATCGAGTCCCTCGACCGGTAGACACCACCGCAGACCGATGGACATATTTCCGCGAGTGGCCGGGTCTCGAACGTGTACGTGCCGCGGCCGCTCCAGTTGCTCGCCGGGAGCCTCTACGCCGCTGCAGCGACGCTGTTCGTCGCGCTTGCGGTGTTCCACCTCGGAAACGGGCGGGTCCCGACGGCTGTCGCCGTTGGCACTGCCGGTCTCTTTGGAACCGTTACCGTCGATGCTGGCCGCCGTGAGTTCCGTGACGCCTTTTTCAGTGCGACTGTCGATACTGCACGTCTCGAGTCCGGTGACGCCGCCGACGCACTCGCTGTTGCTGTTGCCGGTCCACTCACATTTTTCATCTCCACCACGCTCGGCCAGGGCCCGGTCGCCGCCTCGGCGTTCGTCGGACTGATAGCCGCACTCACCGTCGGCGAACAGGCCGCGCCCGCCTACTGCGGCAGTTTCGTCGGCATGGTTTCAACCGCGGTTCTGCCGACGCTTGGTCCGGTCGCCCTCGCGAGCCTCGTCGCCGCGGGTATCTACGTGCTCGCGACGCGCGTGTTCAACGGCTTCGGTGGGAAACTCGGAACGACAGCGTTCGTCGGCTGTACGGCTGTTATTGTTCCCTCGTCGTACACGTACGCACCTGCGAGCGCGCTCGCAGCCGGGCCTGCCGTGACGGCCGTCGTCGCCGCGACTGTCGGTGCTGTCGCTGCATTCTTACTCAGTGTCTGCTACGACCATGGTGCGGTCGTCGGCTCCGCCGTCGTCGGCCTCACTGCCGGCTTGCTTGCCCCGCCAGCGTTCGGTCCCGAACTCGGCGGCGTCGTTGCAACGGCGGCCTTCGCTGGCTCCTTCGTCGGCATGGTTTCGGAGACGCGCTTGCCGTCGCTCGGACTCGTCGCTGTCGCTGGCCTCCTCAGCGGCCTCGTCTACGTCGGGGTCTCCCCAATCTTCGGCGGCTCCGGTGGCAAACTCGGCACCGTTGCCTTCACTGCGTGTCTCGTGACCTGGGCCGTCGACGCCGCGCTCGACGACCCCCGACTGGTGAGCTAACTGCCGCTGCCACTAGTATTATATACAAAAACAACCAGGTCGGGAGAGTAGCCCCCAGCTGGGAAATGAAGCGAATCCGACTGTCTTCTATCGGTTAGGAGATTCTAACCCGAAATCAGGAGCGAGCAATTTCCACGGGATTTATATAGAACCACATGCAAACCTTCTCTTGACTATGAGCCAGCAGCAGATGCAGGGCCAGCCCATGATTATCTTGGGCGAAGATGCCCAGCGAATGAAGGACAAGAGCGCGCAGGAGCACAACATCGCCGCTGCGCGTGCGGTCGCAGAGTCGGTACGCTCCACACTCGGGCCGAAAGGAATGGACAAGATGCTCGTCGACTCGCTCGGCGACATCACCGTCACCAACGACGGTGTCACTATCCTCGAAACGATGGACATCGACAATCCGACCGCAGAGATGATTGTCGAGGTCGCCCAGACCCAGGAGAACGAGGCCGGTGACGGCACCACCACCGCCGTCGCTATCGCCGGCGAAATGCTGAAAAACGCCGAGGATCTCCTCGACCAGGACATCCACCCGACGGCCGTCATCAAGGGCTTCAACATGGCCTCCGAGAAGGCTCGCGAGGAAGTCGAAAATATCGCAATCGATATCGACCGCGAGGACGAGGACACCCTCAAGAAGGTCGCCCAGACTTCGATGACCGGCAAGGGCGTCGAGCAGCACATGGAACCGCTCTCCCAGCTCGTCGTCGACGGCGCACAGGCAGTCACCGTCGAAGCGGACGACGGCTCCTACGTCGTCGACCTGGCCTATCTCAACGTCGAAACCCAGTCCGGTCGCTCCGCGGGCGACTCGGAACTCCTCGAAGGCGCTGTCGTCAGCAAGGACCCCGTCCACGAGAACATGCCCGTCGACATCGACGATGCCAACGTCCTCCTCGTCGACTCGCCGCTGGAAGTCGACGAGACGGAAGTCGACACCTCCGTCAGCGTCACCGACCCCGACCAGCTCCAGGACTTCCTCGACCAGGAGGAAGCCCAGCTCCAGGAGATGGTCGACCAGATTGCCGACCTCGATGTCGATGCCGTCCTCTGTCAGAAGGGCATCGACGACATGGCCGAGCACTACCTCGCCAAAGAGGGTATCCTCGCCGTGAAGCGCGTCAAGAAATCGGACATGCAGTTCCTCCGCGAAGTCGTCGACGCCAACATCGTCTCGGACCTCGAGACGGCGACGGCAGACGACATCGGCAGCGGGAACATCACCCGCGACGAGGACGAAGAGCTGTTCTACATCGAAGGGGCTGGCGACCAGTCCCACGGTGTTACGCTACTGCTCCGTGGCTCGACCGAACACGTCGTCGACGAGATCGAGCGCGGCGTCACCGACGCGCTCGACGTCGTCGCCAACACCATCAGCCAGGGGACTGTCCTCCCCGGCGGCGGTGCGCCCGAAGTTGAACTCGCTGCCCGTCTGCGTGACTACGCTGACGGCATCAGCGGTCGCGAACAGCTCGCTATCGAGGCCTTCGCCGACTCGCTGGAAGTCGTCCCGCGCGTGCTCGCTGGCAACGCCGGCATCGACTCCATCGACACGCTCGTCGACCTCCGCGCCGCCCACGAGGGCGGCGACGCACGCGCCGGCCTGAACGTCTTCTCCGGCGACGTCGTCGACACCTACGAGGCCGGCGTCGTCGAACCGGCCCACGCCAAGCGACAGGCGCTCTCCTCTGCGACTGAGGCTGCCAACCTCGTGCTGAAGATTGACGATATCATCTCTGCTGGCGACCTCTCCACCGAGGGCGAAGAGGACGCCGGCGGACCCGGCGGACCCGGTGGCGCGCCCGGCGGCATGGGCGGTATGGGCGGCGGCATGGGCGGCATGATGTAGGAACTACTTTTTTCGCCGTCCTCAGAAATCTTCGATTTCTGATGGGTTGCACGAGAGCTTCGCTCTCGTGAACGTCGGGTCTCGGGCGCGCTCTGCGAGCGCGCACCGGACCACTCGGCGAAAAAACATAGTGAAAAACACCGCGGGAGCACGCTCCCGCGAGCCCACGCTCGCGTTGCTCGCGTGGAGGCCGCTCGCGCTCGGTTGAGCGCTCGCGGGTGCATTCCCTGTCGACCTGCCGCCACCACACAGCAGACCTGCCGCCACCACACAGCAGACCTGCCGCCACCACACAGCAGACCTGCCCTTCCCCGAGTCGCGCGACGGAGCGCGCTCCCGGCCACCGCAACCGCACTGCGTTTTAATTTCTAAATGGAAAGCAGCGCGAGTTCCCCGCCCCACCGTGGGCAGGGGTGAAGCGCGTACGCTCGGCTGCGTCCCTGTTTTTAAGGACTGGGACGCCCTACACCAGTTTGGAACCCACGTTATCGGCCTCGCAAAACCCGCGCACCCACTTCGGGGTAAGACGCGGTGCGCCGGGCCTGTGTCGCGCCCACGTGAGGGGGCGGACGCCCACGGAGACACCCGCCACGGCAGCAACAGACGACCTCTGTTGCGGTGGCACTTCCGGTGTGTTCGGGTGTTACCGGTTCCACGCAAGTCTCTCCAGAGACGAGTGCGGGCGGAATTAAATTCGCCACCGGTCGTTTCGCTGGCTCCACGCCAGAGACCACGGCGAAGCCACGGGCCACCGTGCCCGTGGTACTTCACATTCGTTCTATAGCGTCTCGCTACTGACTATTAGCGAGTTCGCAACAATGGTCGTTCAGTACCACGTGGAGGTATGTCCGGCACCACCGATGTTCCGCCGTTGGGCCAGTGTCCGCTCTGTGGGGAGACGATTCCCGTCGACAATCTCGGGATGACATACCGACCAGCCCACGGCTGGCCCCGGATGCTCGCCGAGTGCCCCGACTGTGAGTCGGCGGTCCATCCCGAGTGAACTTCGTTGGGACGGCAGCGACCTTTTAATACGCTTCCGGCCCGTCCGATGGACGAATGCGGACGTTCGAGTATCTCGACCGACTCCCACTCAGGGGGCTGACCCGCCGTCAACGGCTGTTGGTTGTCTACGTCGTCGGCGTCGTCTCCGTGGTAGGGATGTACACACTCCTCTACAGTGCGGGAATGCGGTATCTGGAGGGCCGACCGCGTACCCTCTTTCACTCACTGCAGATTGTCACCGAGACGATGACCACTACCGGGTACGGCGCCGACTCGCCGTGGGTGACACCGTGGATGAACCTGTTCATGGTGACGATGCAGGTGACCGGCATCCTCATCGGATTCGTCGCACTCCGCGTGCTGGTCATCCCGCTGTTCGAGCGAACGCCGCTCAATCTCGACGACCGGCTCTCGGTAAAAAGCGGCCACGTCGTCGTCGCGGAGTACGAACGGGATTCGGAGGTACTACTCGACGAACTCGAACAGCTCGACGTTGGGTACGTCCTGATAGAGTCCGACGAAGAGGAAGCGAAACAGCTCTCTGACGATGGCTATCAGATTATTCACGGTGACGCCGAAACACGTGAAGACCTGGAGCGGGCGACTATCGACCGCGCATCGGTACTCATCACCGACGCTGGCGACCGCACGGCCAGTATCGTCCTGACGGCACTGGAGGCAAACGAAGACCTCCGCGTTATCAGCTTCACCGAATCGACCCGTCGGACGGCGGCACTCGCAGAAGTTGGTGTCGACCGGAGTGTCGCCCCGCACGCGCTCATCGGCCGCCGCCTCGCCGAGAAAGCGACGATGCCAGTCGCAGTCGAAGGCTCTCCTGACGACGACGAGGTGGCCATTCGAGAAGTACTCATTCGTCGGGACAGCACACTCCACGGCGTTCGCGTCGGTGACTCACCTATCGTCGAGCATCCGAACCTGACGCTGGTCGCCGGCTGGTTCGACGGCGAGTTGCGTCTCCCGCCGTCGCCCGACGACCAACTTACGCCCAACGCCGTGCTGGTCGTCGCCGGCCCGGCGTCAGAAATAGACGACCTCGCACGGGAGGTGGCCGGCGTCCGAATATTCAGCCAGTCGACACACTCCAAAGCTATCGTCGCGGGACTCGGTGAGGGCGGATTGGCGGCCGTCGAAACCTTTGCTGCGGGCTGTGATGTGACGACCGTCGACGCTGACCCGGCCACCGACCCCGACGTGCTCGGCGACGTGACCGAACCCGAGACGCTCCAGGCGGCGGGCATCGATTCGGCGACGGCACTGGTCGTGACCGTCGACGACGACGCGACGGCACTGCTGACTGTGGCGATGGCTCGGGCGCTATCAGACGATGTGGAGATTCTAGCCCGGACAACCGACACGGAAAAGACCACTGCGGCGTTCCGGGCCGGTGCCGATTATGTCCTCTCGGTCCAGCGGCTATGTGCCCGACTGGTTGCCTCCGAGGTTCACGGCGAGCGCGTCATGGACCCGGTCAGCCAGATTCGCCTCGTTCGCACCGGGCCGACCCCATTTGTCGGCGAGACACTCGGCGAACTCCGGCGCGACGCCACGAACGACTGGACGGTCGTCGGTCTCGTCCGCAGCGGCACCGTCTACACCGACGCGGGGACGACAGTCGAAGCGGACGACGAGGTGTTTATCGCCGGGAGCGACGGAGCCATTCAGGAGTTCGAGCGCACAGTCGACAGGCAGTGAGCCAGCCCGCATCAATAAGTAGACGGCACGCCGACAGTCGGGTATGGAGACGCTCCTTCTCGGACCGGACGACGTGGCCGCGAGTGCCGACATCGCGGCGGTCACCGACGCCGTCGAAGCGGCGTTCGGTGCGGACGCCACCGGCGACGTACAGATGCCCGCCAAGTCCTACATCGACCTCCCGCAGCACGACGGCGACTTCCGCTCGATGCCCGCCTACATCGACCGTACCGACGACGAAGACGGCTGGGAAGCGGCGGGGGTCAAGTGGGTCAACTCTCACCCGTCGAACCCTGACGACCACGACCTCCCGACCGTGATGGGGACGATGATCTACTCGGACCCCGAGACGGCGCTGCCGCTGGCGATTCTCGACGGGACGACGCTCACTCGACTGCGGACGGGCGCAGCCGCCGCCGTTGCCACGCGATATCTCGCTCGTGAGGATGCCACGACGCTGGGACTGGTCGGTGCCGGGATTCAGGCGTACTCGCAACTGGAGGCGATTGCCGAGGTTCGGGATATCGAACAGGTCGTCGTCGCGGATGTCGACCGTGATGCCATCGCGGAACTCATCGAGCGCTACGGCGACGACTTCGCCATCCACGAAGGCCCCGTTGTCGAGGCGGCGTCCTGTGACATCGTCTCGACGACGACGCCAGTACGGGACCCCATCGTCGATGCGGTCGCCTCCAGAACCCACATCAACGCAATGGGGGCCGACGCCGCAGGCAAACACGAGATTGCAGACGACGTGCTGGCTGACGCCAAAATCGTCATCGACGACTACGAGCAGTGTACCCACTCCGGCGAAATCAACGTCCCCTGGAGCGAGGGAACGCTCGATGACGACGACATCTACGCCGAAATCGGAGAGATCGTCGCCGGTCAGAAGCCGGGCCGCGAGGACGGCGATGGCGTCACCGTCTTCGATTCGACGGGGCTGGCAATCCAGGACGTGGCCGCGTCGCACGTCGTCTACGAGCACGCCCGCGAGCAGGACATCGGAACGGAATTCCCGCTGGTCGGGACTGATACGTAGCGCTTACACCACGTCTCTCCGACGGAGGTCCCTGCGGACGAGTGCCAGCAGCCACAGCAAGAGGAGGACGGGACCGAGCGGGATGAGCAGGATCAGCAGTCCAGCGATGAGGAGATAGCCGACGAGATTCATCTCCTCGTCCGAGCGGCCGCGATAGGGTGGCGTGACGGTGCGGTAGACGCGGCGGGCCGGTTGGTCTGTCGTGTCACTCGACATACCGTGACGTGGTGTGGCGGCGATAATGGTATTGGCCGCTTACCTGGGTGGACCGCTGGCTTCGCCAGCACGCGGGCCGTCCGTTTCCGTGTCCGTTGTCTCGTTGTCGCGCGGCCGGCGGGTCACGCTACCGCGGAAGGGAAAGGTATAGCATCGTCGCTCCACCACAAGCAGGTAACAATGACTGCCGGGACCGGCCAGCGACAACGGGAGGCGTTCGACCACGGTGAAATCGAACCCAAGTGGCAACGCGTCTGGGACGACGAAGACGTGTTCCGCATCGACGACGACGCCACCGACCCGTCGTACGTGCTGGCGATGTTTCCCTACACCTCCGGAAATCTCCACATGGGCCACGTCCGCAACTATACGATTACGGACGCCTACGCCCGCTTCGAGCGACTCCGCGGTGAAGACGTGCTCCACCCGATGGGGTGGGACTCCTTTGGGCTGCCCGCCGAGAACGCCGCCGAGGAACGCGACACCAACCCCCGTGAGTGGACGATGCAGTGTATCGAGTCGATGCGCGAGCAGATGCAGGCGATGGGCTTTGGCTACGACTGGGACCGCGAAGTGACGACCTGCACGCCCGAGTACTACCAGTGGAACCAGTGGCTGTTCACCCGCTTCCGGGAGGAAGGACTCGTCGACCGCCGCGCCGAGGAAATCAACTGGTGTCCCTCCTGCGAGACGGTGCTGGCCGACGAGCAGGTCGAGGGCGACGACGAGGTGTGCTGGCGGTGTGAGACGCCGGTCGAACCGCGAGAACTCGACCAGTGGGTGCTGACGATCACCGATTACGCCGAGGAACTGCTCGACGAACTCGACGAACTCGACGGCTGGCCGGCGAACGTCCGCGAGATGCAGCGCAACTGGATCGGCCGCCAGGAGGGTGACAGCGTCGAGTTCGAAATCCCCGGCTACGGTGACGTGGAGATCTTCACGACCCGACTCGACACCATCCACGGGGCAACCTTCTTCGCGCTCTCGCCGGGTCACGACGTCGCCCAGCAACTTGCCGAGGAGAACGACGACGTGGCCGAGTACGTCCACCGCGCCGAACACGACGACGAGGAGCTGGACGAGACCTCCGGCGTCTTCACCGGCGAGTACGCGGTCAACCCCGCGACCGGCGAGGAGATTCCCGTCTACGTCGCCGACTACGTCCTCGAAGACGTGGGGACGGGCGCACTCTACGCCGTGCCCGCACACGACGAGCGCGACCACGCCTTCGCCGAAGCGCACGACATCCCCATCCAGCAGGTCGTCGAACCGGGCCCCGACGCAGACGCCGACCCCGAGGACGTCGACGTGCAGGCGGAAGCGTATCCCGAAGACGGCGTGCTCGTCAACAGCGACGAGTACGACGGGCTGACCAGCGAAGAAGCTCGCGAGCGGTTCGTCGACGTGTTCGACGGCGAGCACCGCGTCGAGTTCCGCCTGCGCGACTGGCTCATCTCCCGACAGCGCTACTGGGGGACGCCGATTCCGGTCGTCGACTGTCCCGACTGCGGCTTCGTCTCCGTCCCCGAGGAGGAGTTGCCCGTCGAACTACCCGACTTTATCCACACCACCGGCAACCCGCTCGACGCCGCCGAGGAGTGGAAATCCGTCGACTGCCCCGACTGTGGCGGCCCGGCAACGCGGGAGACGGACACGATGGACACCTTCGTCGACTCCTCGTGGTACTTCCTGCGCTACATCTCGCCGGACCTCGAGGATGCCCCCTTCGACACCGAGCAGGCCAGCGAGTGGATGCCCGTCGACGAGTACGTCGGCGGCATCGAACACGCCGTGATGCACCTGCTGTACGCCCGCTTCTTCACGAAGGTGCTCGACGATATCGACCTGCTCGACTCGTCGGCACAGAGCGGTGACAACCTGCGCGAGCCGTTCAAGAACCTCACCAACCAGGGGATGGTGCTCCTGGAGGGCGAGAAGATGTCGAAATCGAAGGGCAACGTCGTCTCCCCACAGCGCATCGTCGAGGAGTACGGCGCAGATACGGCCCGATTCTTCATGATGAGCGCCGCCCAGCCCGAGAAGGACTTCGACTGGACCGAGGAGGGCGTCCAGTCCGCCCACCAGTTCCTCCAGAACGTTCACTCGCTGGTCGCCGACTACGCGGCCGGCGACCTCGATGTGGCGGGGGCGGCAGACGACGGTATCGCCGACTACGTCGACCGCGAAATCGCAGCGACAGCGGCGACCGCAACGGCGGAGTTCGAGGACTTCCGGTTCAACCACGCACTCCAGGCGGTCCGGGAGTGCGTCTCGTTGCTGCGCCAGTACCAGGACTCGGCGACGCCCGACGAGGAGACCGTCGAGCGCGGCCTCGCGGTGACGGCACGGCTCGTCTCGCCCGTCGCACCACACGTCGCAGAGGAACTCTGGGAGTTGCTCGACCGCGACGGGCTGATTGCCGAAGCCGACTGGCCCGAGGCCGACGCGCCTGCCGGCTACGACCTTGAACAGCGCCTCGTCGAGAACACGCGCGAGGACATCCGCGACATCATCGACGTAGCGGACATCACCGACCCCGAACGCATCGAGATTGCGGTCGCACCCGACTGGAAACACCGCGTCGTCGACATCGCTCGGGACGCCGACGGCGACGTCGTCGGGACCGTCATGCAGGACGAACAACTCCGCCAGCAAGGTGAAGCCGCCGCCGACTTCGCCAAAGAGCTCGCCGGTGCGGGACACATCGACGAACACCTCTCGCCAGAGCGTGAGCGCGAGACGCTGGCACGGGCAGCCTGGCTCGTCAAACAGGAGTTCGACGCCGAGGTCGTGGTGTTCGACGCCGACAATGCCCCCAAAGACCTCGTCGCGAACGCAGAACCCGGCCGGCCCGCTATCAATATCGAAGAGTGAGCGATTGACGGCGGCCGGCGGGCCTACCCGACAGCTATCAGTGCGACACCACTGACCGCTAACACCGCTGCGGCGAGTCGCCGCGGCAACCCTTTCTCGCGGAGGAGGACGCCACCGAGCAGGACGGCAACCACCGCTTGCGTGTTGACGATAGGCGAGACAACACTCGCTGGAGCCACCGCGAAAGCGGTCATTGTCAGATGGACACCCACGGCAAAAAGCGCCGCCAGCGCGACGATTCCCGGGACTGCGGGGCGGAGATTCGCCCACACAACGCGTCGGGCGGCGAGTGGGAGGGCAACGAGCGCGACTGCGGCGAACGTCGCGAGTGCAACCGCCTGCGGCGTCAGCCCGGTTCGCGAGAGGAGGCCACGGGTGCCGACATCCGAGATGGCAAACAGCACTGCGCCGGCGAGTGCGAGCTGTGCCGGGCGGTAGCTGGCCGCGCGCCGGAAGGGGACCAGTAGCGCGCCCCCTTCGTAGTTCGCGACGTAGATGGCGACGACGGCGAGCGCGAGTCCGACTACCTGAATGGGCGTCGGCTGTGCCGCGAGCACCACGATTTCGATAGGGAGGACGAACGCCGGGACGAGTTTGTTCAGCGGTGCGACGTAGGAGACGTCGCCCAGCTTGAATGCTCGAATCGAGACGAGGTTGGCGGCAGCGATGGCCGCACAGACACCGACGAGAAGCAGCGCTGTTCTGGTCCCGAAGTCGGTCGGCACCAGTGGCTCCCCTCCTGGCCAGGTCAGCGCCGCGATAACGGCGTACCAGCAAAAGCCCGCGACTTCGACGCTCGCGACGTACACTGTCGACGGCAGGCTGTCGAACGAGCGCTTGTAGACGAACAGATAGACGCCGAAAATGAGCGCAGCGGCCAGCGAGGAGAGGACGCCTACCTGGAGCACAGCAGGCGTTCGACACGAAGACGTGTATACTCCCCGAACTCGACCGGTCGACGCCGCCGATGCGGTCTCGTCGTGCGGTAGCTACTCCAGACTCGCCAGCCCGATATCGAGGATGTCTTTCAAAACGTTTCGCGCGTGCCCGTCTGGGTGCACGCCCTCGTAGAGGCCACACACTTGCCGTCGGGCACAGACGAAGGTCGTCCGTTCTGCTGCGCCGCCGGACACCGGCACGTCAAACGCATCTGCAATGTGCTCGTCGGGGTCCGCAAGCAGGTCGAAATCGAGGTCCTCGGTGTCTGCAAACTCCCGGTGTGAATTGGCGTCATCCGTCGAAACGCCGTACATCTCTATCCCGGCCTCGCGGTATGACTCCAGTTCGGCCTGAAACTGGCTGGCTTCGGTCGTACAGCCTGGCGTCCCGTCACGCGGATAGAAAAAGAGCACTGTCGGTGCGACGAAGTCGACGGTAATCCGGTCGCCGTCCTGATTGGTCGCAGTTACCTCTGGCACCGGATCGCCCGTATCGAGTACCATACCTCGTCTGCACCCGCAACGCCCTTTAGTTCACTGGGATATCCGTTCCCTCGTCAGTGGTCGTCTCCTTGTCGAGTCGCACTGTCAAAACGCCGTTGTCGTGGCTGGCCTCCGCCGACCTGGCGTCGACCGCTGCCGGGAGTGTGACCGTTCGGCCGACGCGTTCGCTGCGACGTTCCTGTCGCACGTAGTCGGCTTCCTCGACCGTCTCGCTGTGCTCGCGTGTCGCCACAATCGAGAGGTTGTATTCGTCTTCTAGCTGCACGTCGATGTCGTCCGTGTCGTAGCCGGGGAGGTCCGCGACGACGACGAAGGTGTCGCCCTCGTCTTTGATATCGACCGGAACGTCGCCGCCAGTGTCGGTCCCGAACTGCGTCAACTGGTCGAACAGTTTCTCCACGTCGTCGAACGGGTCGGTTTGTTCGCTCATATCTTCCTTTACTACGTCAACGAACTTAAACGACTGTCTCGGAGTCGTACGAGCCGAGACGGCGAACCCAGCCATCTGCTGTGAGGTCTTCGACCGCCGCCAGTGCGTCCTGTGTGCGGTCCTCGTAGAGGCCAGCGGCGATGTCGATGTGGAAGACGTAGTCGCCCAGCCGTTCGCCGCTCGGCCGGGACTCGACGCGCGTGAGGTTGATGTCTCGCTCGGCGAAGGGTTCGAGCATCTCCAGGAGGAGACCGGGACGGTCCTCGCTCGGGTAGACGATGAAGGAGGTTTTCGACCCCGCCTCGGTCCGCTCTTCGGCCGGTGCGACTACCAGAAAGCGGGTCGCGTTGGAACTGCGGTCCTGGATATCCTCGGCGAGCACCGACAGCGGCGCGCCGTTCTCGGCGTTGGCGGGATGGCCGATGGCTGCAATCGAGGGGTCCTCGCGGGCGCGCTGGACGCCGCGTGCGGTGGACGCGACTGCTTCGAGCTCTGCCCCCGGGTAGTGGTCTTCGAGGAACTCCCGGCACTGGGCGAGCGCCTGTGCGTGGCTGGCGACGGTTTCGAACTCCTCGTTCTGGGCCAGGAGCGCGTGCCGGATTGGCGTGATAATCTCCCGGAGGACAGCCACGTCGTAGTTGGCAAAGGCGTCCAGCGATTCGGTGACCGAGCCCTCGATACTGTTCTCGACGGGAACAACCCCGCGGTCGTAGTCGCCGTTTGCGACTGACTCGACGATAGCGGTCACCGATTCGCTGAAGTCGATGTCTTCGTCGTCGGCGATAGCGCCGGCCGCCCGGTGGGAGTAGGTTCCCGACGGCCCCAGCGTGAGCACGTTCATATCCGCTCCGTACTCCGGTGACGGGCAAAAGTATCGTGGTTGGTCGGTCCGACAGAACCCGTCACCTGTTTTCACAGCGGTCGTTTCATCTTGCTGGCACTGTGTGTTGTAGTATGGGCGTCTGGCAGGAACTCCGGCACGGACTGAGAGAGACCCGGAAGTATCTCCTCTCACACCACGTTCCGGCCGAGCGCTACCGCTGTTACGCGCCGCGAGTTCGTGGCCACCAGATCCACCTGTGTGCCCGGTGTTCCGGCATCTATCCCGGTATCGCTCTCGGCGTGGCCGCTCAGTTGCTGGAGTTATCGCCGCTGACGGCGTTTCTATTCGTCGCCATCTGCCCGCTGCCCGCTCTCGCCGATTGGCACCTCACCACGTTTACGAGCCGTCGTGGGTCGAACCTGGTCCGGACAGCGACGGGGGCGTTGCTCGGTTACGGCTACGGACTCGGACTTGTGTACCTCCTGCGTGGACACGTACTCCCGACGCTGGCGGTGGCATTCGCGTACGCACTCCTGGCGGGAATCTCACTGTACGCGGCCGGGCACCGCACGTAACCGGTGTAGCTTTTAACCGTCCTGCATGTCTCGGGAGAGTACAAATGAAACACTGCATCAACTGCGGCAAGGAAATCGACGACGGGGCCGAAATCTGTACGCACTGTGGCGTTAATCAGACCACAGAACTGAAGACAGAACACGGAGAGCGGAGTGTAAACGAGAAGTACTGCACGTCCTGTGGTGAACTCATCAACAAACAGGCAGAGATCTGTCCGGAGTGTGGTGTCCGACAACCAGAAACTGGTACGGCCTCCGAGTCGAGAAACTCCGAGCAGGTGGCCGCGGGAATTCTCGCTATCTTACTGGGTGGACTCGGCGCACACAAGTTCTACCAGGGGAACGTCAAACTCGGCGTGCTGTATCTGTGCTTTTTCTGGACCGCTATCCCCGCCATTCTCGGCCTCATCGAGGGGATTCTCATACTCGTCGCCGACGAAGACGAGTACGAACGCAAGTTTGCCGACGGCAGCCTCCTCGGTCGATAACCATTCAGTATTGCCTCGTCCGTGGGGAAACGCTCGACTCGAAACGTGGCGGCGCCAGCTATAGAAAGTCCCGAACGTCAGAGTACCACATGTCGTGGTCGTCAGTTTCGTCGATCGCCTCGGCGATGCGGACGGCGATGGCGTGCCAGCACAACTGGTCGGGGTCTGCCTGGTCGAGGTTGTACTCGCTGTCCTTGCAGGTGCAGCCGTCGTTCTCGACGATGTACTCGTCATCGTGGCCGACGACGACGGTGAAATCACGGTAGGCCTTGACCCGCTTCTCGGCGACGGCCTCGATGGCTTGCTGGCCGCGGTCACCGTGGATGCTGACGATGCGGTCGACTATCGGTGGGGTGAGTTCCCCAGTTGCGGCGAGGTCGTCTGTCCACTCGTCGACCGCTGTCACGCCTTCCCGTTTGTGAGTGGCCGACTAAATCCCGTCGGTGCGAGCAGACGGCTCTTTCGGCTGGTGAACACCACGGACCAACGCGGATACTGAGATTTATATTCGAGACCGCGACCATCCCTGGCCGTGCTCTGAGAACTGCTGCGAAGCGGTCAGCGGTGGCCCGGCACACCGCTTCGCAGTCACTGTTGCGTGCCGGCTGTTAGCCATTGGCCAGCGACGCGTCCAAGGCGTGGCGCTTTTCGCCGTCGCCGTCGGAGCGGTGGTATGCGCGTGGACGAGGGCAACGTCGAGTGCACGGTGCCCGAGCAGGACGGTGATAGCATCGGCGACGACGTGTTCTTCAACCCCGTCCAGGAACTGAACCGTGACGTGACCGTCGCCGCGTTGCGCGCCTATCGCGAGCGCGAGTCACGTGCGGCGTCGTATCTCGATGCCACCGCCGCCAGCGGTATCCGTGGGGTCCGTGCCGCGGCCGACGGCTGGGAGGTGACCTGTGCGGACATCGACGAGGACGCGGTCGCACTCTGCGAGGAGAACCTCGCACGTAACGACCTCGACGGGACCGTCCTTCACCGCGACGCCAATCCGTTGCTCCACGAAGATTATTTCGACGTGGTCGACATTGACCCGTTCGGCACACCGATCCCGTTCGTCGACGCCGCCTGTCAGGGGACGCGAAACCTCCTCTGTATCACCGCGACCGACACCGCACCGCTGTGTGGGGCACACTTCCACAGCGGCGTCCGAAGCTACAGCGCGATACCGCGCAACACCGAGTACCACGCCGAGATGGGTGTACGAATCCTCCTTTCGGCACTCGTTCGGACTGCAGCGCGCTACGACATCGCCGCCGTCCCGATTCTGACTCACGCCACGAAACACTACGTCCGGACGTATCTCGAACTCGACCGCGGTGCGACGGTCGCCAACGAAGCGATGGACCAGCTCGGCTACATCCACCACTGCGAGCACTGCCTCCAGCGTGAAACCGAGACGGGTCTCATCGCCAACCCGCCCGAGCGGTGTCCCGACTGCGATCACGGCATCCAGACCGCCGGCCCGGTCTGGCTCGGCCCGACCCACGAGGATGCGTTTGTGGCGGCGGTCCGGGACGCAGTCACTGCGGAGATGGGGACCGCGGAGAAGGCGGTCGATCTGCTGGAGACACTGGAAGCCGAACTCCCGGTGCCGACACACTACGACCAGCACCGTCTGTGCAAGCGCTGGGGCCGGTCTGCACCGGCAATGGACGAGTTCCTCGACCAGTTGCGTGCGGCCGGCTACGAGGCGTCCCGTACCCACTACGGCGGAACGACGTTCAAAACGCCAGCGTCAGTTCCAGAGGTTCGAGCGGCGACTGCCGACTAGACAGTCGAGCCAAAAAACGTCCGAACGACGACTGCGAGCAGGCGATAGACCGGTCGCAGAAAGTAGTTGACCATCCCGAGCAAACCAACGAGACCGCCAAGTGCGAGGAGTTCACCGGGTGTTGCCGACAGGCCGAGCAGAAACACGACTGCGGCGACGACCCCGCTCAGCCAGAGGGCGGTCCCGTAGTGACCGAAGTCGTGTCGCAGCAGCTCTGGTGCCATCTCCAGTCGGCCCCGAACGCTGTAGAGGCCGCCGGCAACGAGCAATGCCCCGCCGACAAGCAGGACCGACCCGCCAACACCGGCGATACC
The DNA here is from genome assembly GCF_037645885.1 of Salinibaculum salinum. Lineage (NCBI taxonomy): Archaea > Methanobacteriati > Methanobacteriota > Halobacteria > Halobacteriales > Haloarculaceae > Salinibaculum > Salinibaculum salinum. Next base: position 345,918 of record NZ_JBBENW010000002.1, read on the forward strand.
GGGAGCGATGACGAGGACGCTTGCGACAAGTAACACGACTGTCAGTCGGAACGCCTCCTCGTACCAATCCATATCGAGGGGTCGGCCCCGATTCCCTAATGGTTTTCGAGGTTGATCAGGCGACAGTATGATGGGTTGTGCACGCGCCAGTCGAGGGTATGACCCGGACTGCCAGTTACACCGCGTTTGCCCGCTCGCTGGTTGCGGTAATCCGCGACGAGCAACTCACCTTTCTGGCTGCGGCTATCGCCTACTACGCTTTCGTCTCGGTCATCCCGCTGTTGCTGGTCACACTCGCTGTCGCGTCTGCCGTCGCCGGTGAGACAATCGCCAACGAGATCTTGACTCTCGTCGGGGAGTTCCTGACGCCACAGGCAGCGTCACTCGTCGAAGTGGCACTCGTCAGTGACACCGGTCGTAGCGGAGCAACCGCTATCGGTCTGGCCGTTCTGCTCTGGAGTTCACTCCGCGTGTTCCGTGGACTGGATATCGCATTCTCACGGGTGTACGGTGCCGACGCTCCGCTCGGACTCGTCGAACAGGTTCGGGATGCCCTGCTCGTGCTCGGTGTCATGGGTGCTGGATTAGGTGCAACGGTCCTGCTCGGAACGATTCTCCCGCTGTCGGATATCCCGTTCGCGGAGTACCTCGGCCCGTTCGGGCTGGTTACTGTCCTCTCTGTCGTGTTCTTGCCGGTATACTACGTCTTCCCAGACTCCAATGTCGACCTCTGGGAGGCCATTCCCGGGGCGGTTTTTGCCGGCGGCGGCTGGACAGTGTTAAGTCTCGGATTCAGTGTGTACGCGGCGCGTGCGACGACGTTCCAACTGTACGGCATTCTCGGCGCAGTGTTGCTCATCCTGACGTGGTTTTACTTCGGTGGACTGCTCGTCCTGCTTGGTGCGGCGCTAAACGCCGTCCTGGCCGGCCAGAAAGACCGGCAACTACAACAGGGGGGGCTTCGCAACAGTACACAACGGATGAGCGATTCCGACGACTCGCCGGACGACACCGCCGACACCGCTGACGGAGAGTTCGGCGGGGATACAGACCGCGTCTCCACCGTCGAATCCGAACCGGTCGACCACGGAGATCTGGCGGAGATCCGGCGCGAACTCGACCGATTCGAGGAGGAAATCGACGAGCGGACGGTCCATCGAGAGGAACTCGAAGCGGACCTCCAGCAGTACGTCCGCCGCCGTGTCCGCCGCGGCCACGCCCGCGGCTGGGGGCCGTACATCGTGCTGCTCTATGGCACGGTCATGACTGTCGGGGGATTCTACTTCCTCGATGGCGTCTGGGCAATCCTCGCGATGCTGGTCGTCTGGCTGTCGACGCTTGGACTGTACACGCTGATGGTGCTGGTCGGCGTGACACTGAACGTCACGAACCTTCCCGTTCGGGCGTTCAACAAACTCCGTGAGCTGCGATAGCCGCTGCTGGCCACTGAGACAAAAGAAAATCGCGGTGTCGCCTTTCAGTACTTCTCGAGGTAGCGGTCGATTTCCCACTGGGAGACGTCGACGAGGTAGTCCTGGAACTCCTGGCGCTTTGCCTCGATGAACTTCTCGGAGACGTGCGGACCGAGTGCATCGACGATGACTTCGTCTTCTTCGAGCGCGTCGACGGCCTGCCCGAGGTTGCTCGGCAGCGTGTCGATGCCGTACTCCTCGCGTTTCTCCTCGTCGAACTCGTAGATGTTCTCGCGAACCGGGTCCGGGCAGTCGAGGTCGTTCTCGATGCCGTCCAGGCCGGCGTGAATCATCGCTGCGAAGGCGAGGTAGGGGTTACACGACGGATCCGGCGAGCGTAGCTCGACTCGGCTCGCTGCCGGGACGCGCGCGGCCGGCTTGCGGATGAGTGCCGAGCGGTTCGTGTCCGACCACGCGATATAGACTGGCGCTTCGTAGCCGGGGACGAGTCGCTTGTAGGAGTTAACCGTCGGGTTACAGACTGCGGTGATGGCCGGTGCGTGTTCGAGGATACCGGCGGTGAACTGACGGGCGGTCTCGGAGAGGTTGAACTCGCCGTCGTCGTCGTGGAACGCGTTCTCGCCGTCCTCGGTGAACAGCGAGATGTGCGTGTGCATGCCCGATCCGTTGATGCGCGGAATCGGCTTGGGCATGAACGTCGCGTGCAGGTCGTGTTCGGCGGCAATCGCGCGGACGACAGACCGGAACGTTCCGACGTTGTCGGCCGTCGAGAGCGCGTCGTCGTAGGTGAAGTTGATTTCGTGCTGGCCTTCGGCGACCTCGTGGTGACTGGCTTCGACTTCGAAGCCCATCTCCTGCAGTCCGTAGATGATGTCGCCACGAACATCCTGTGCGAGGTCCTTCGGTGCGAGGTCGAAGTAGCCACCGGAGTCGTGCGTCGTCGTCGTGGCGTTGCCGTTTTCGTCTTCTTCGAACAGGAAGAACTCGGGTTCGGGCGCGGCGTTGACCTGGTAGCCGAGGTCGTTTGCGCGGTCGATTGCATCCTGCAACACCAGGCGAGGGTCGCCGGTGAACGGCTGGCCACTCGAAGTGTCGTGGACGTCACAGATGAGTCGGGCGCTCGTGACCTTCTCGCTGTTGCGCCACGGGAGCACGGCGAATGTCGACGGGTCGGGTTCCAGGCGCATGTCCGACTCCTGAATCCGGACGAACCCGTCGATAGAGGAGCCGTCGAAGTAAATTCCCTCGGTGAACGCCTTCTCGGCCTGTTCGGCCGGGATGGAGACGTTCTTGACTGTCCCTAGAATGTCCGTAAACTGAAGTCGGAGGAAATCTACGTCTTTTTCCTCGATCTCCTCGAGGACACTCTCAGCTTCCGTAGAGATGTTTTCGCTTGTCATCTTTCGTCACCTGTGAAGGTGGTCTGATCTCACTAAAACCCTTCTATTCTGCGCAATTATTACCCTGAGCCGCCAGAATTGGATATTCGTAAAATTCTAATACCTGGGTATCGTTTGTGGATGTGATGACGTACGAAAATCTCGACCGAAAGTTGGTGAATTCACTCTTAGGTGACGGGCGCGCCAGTCTTCGGAGTCTCGCAGAGGAACTGGACGTGTCGGTCACGACCGTCTCGAACCATCTCTCCGACCTCGAAGACCAGGGAATCATCCGAGGCTACACACCCAAAGTCGACTACGACAAGCTCGGCTACGACGTGACCGCCATTCTTCAGTTGAAAGTCGAAGGGACGGCGCTCGAAGACGTGACTGCAGACCTGAAAGAACACCGTCAGATGGTCAGCGTCTACGAGGTCACCGGCGACCACGACATCATCGCTATCGGAAAGTTCGAGGATACCGACGACATGAACGACGAAATCAAGACACTTCTGAACGACCCGGGAATCACCGAGTCGAACACCAGCGTCGTTCTCAATCCCGCGAAAGAGCACGAACAGTTCGACCTCGACCTCGAATAGCCGAGGCGTCTGCCACACGTCTGACTGACGTTCTTGAGGATGTAGTCGCCACCTGCTGGTATGGCGACTGAGGGGGAGTACCGGAACTCGCGTGTCGAACACCGGGATGAGACCCGCTTCGACGACGAACCACTGCCGGCACTTCTCTCTCCCACGTTGTTACATGGTCTGGCAGCTGACGACGACCGCACGACCCACACTGCCGGCTACGGTCTCTTCCTGCTCGCGCGCACTCATGACGCCGCGATAGCTCCGCTGGCGACCGAACTCGCGGGCCGACTCGTGGTCGACGAACGAGACCGTGCGGTTCGACGGACCCTCGCATCGCTCCGGCTTGTCGATGACGCGGCTGTCCGCGAGGCACTCCTCGATTCGACTGCTGACGACCGGGCGCGACGGCTCTACGCGAGTGTGCGAGAAACCAATCCCTGGAACCCGCCAGCCCCGCTTTCCGACGGCGACCACGCCGAGTATCTGACCGCATTTCGCCAGCTCGTCGAGTTCGAAGACGACGAACCCGACGACAGTCAGGGACAGTCGGTCACAGATGTCATCGAGAGCGACGAGGACAGTGCCGAAGAGGCCGAAGACACTGACGAGACGACTGACGAGCCACGAGACGCAGGTCCGCCGAGCGACGACACCGTCGGCACGACGAAACGTGAGCGAATCGACCGGCTCACTGGCTCCGAGGCGTTCGCCATGCTGGTCCACCGGAGCGGCTTCGATGACCTGCAGGTGGTCACGCCGAAGCGGACACACCGCTACGCAGACGTGTTCCGCGCACGCGCCCGCGCTGACGATACCGAACGCGGCGTCGCGGTTCGACTGCTGCACACGCCCGACGAGAGTGATATCGACGCCACTGTCGGGGACCAACTGGCGTCGTGGGCGCGTCTGGTCGAATCCAGCGGTGTCGTGACGGTCGTCGACTGGGGAACGACGCCACAGCCCTGGGTCGCGACGGAGTGTGTAGCGGGCCATCTCCCCGACCGAGGTCGGGTCGGACCGGCTGCAGCGCTGGCCTGGGCTCGCGATCTCACCGCCGCACTTGTTGTGCTCCACCAGCAGGACGTGGTCCACGCTGGCATCGACCCGCAGAACGTCGTCTACGCCGACAGCCAACTGGACGAGCGGGTGCGTCCGATGCTGGACAACGTCGGGCTGCTCACCGCCTACCGCCGCGCCTTCAACCCCCGCGACTATCTGGACCCGCGCTACGCCGCCCCGGAGTACTTCGACAGCCAGTACGGTCGCATCGACCACGCCACCGACATCTACCAGCTCGGGATGGTCGTCTACCGCCTGCTCGCCGGCCGTCACCCCTTCGACGGGAGCTACAGCGAGATCCGGTCGAGCGTCCTCGACGACCGCCCGACGGCACCGAGTGAGTGTACGCCCGCGCTGCCCGCCGCCGTCGACGAGGTGGTGGCAAAAGCCACTGCCAAACAGAAACTCACCCGCTACGAGACGGTCCACGGCTTCCACCAGGACATCACCCGCATCTGCGATGCGGTGCTCGACTGACGGCCGGCGGGTCGATGCGAGGGGCTTTTTCGCTGTCGCCCAGTAGCGACCCCATGGACGACGACCAGTACCGCGTGCTCCCCGGCCCCGACACTGACTCACTCCGACTGCTCGGCCGGGAGAGCTACGAACCGGTCCGCATCTCTCGGGCGGGCCACGACGCCCCCGTCGCGGACCTCCGGCCCGGCTATCTCGTCGACGCAGATATCGACTGGAGTGGGGATGCCCCGACCGTCGACTCCCTCTCCGTCCGCCGACCGACGCTCTACACCTACCTGCCTGACATCGAACCCGTCTTCGAGGTGGCCCGCGACCTCTGGCAGGAGGCCCAGACCGCCGGCGAGGGGATGGGTAGCTGTGTCACGCGCAACACCGACGGCGTCGTCAACGGCGCGGTGTACGTCTTCGCCGACAGCGGCCCGACCAGCCGGTTCGAGGAGTTCCGCGACGGCTCTCGTCCGCTCGAACCGCTGGTCGACCGCATCAACGACCGCGACGACGACGGCCCCGCTCCCCGCGAGGTGTTCGTCTGCCAGCCCGCCGAAACCAGCGACTTCGTCGTCGTCACCATCGCCCTGGAGAAGGGCGGCCTCTTCGCCGACACGATTCGGGACACCTACGACAGCCCGATGCCGGACGAACCGCTAGTCTGAGCCCGTATCCCGTGATATTGTCTGCCGAAGCGCCCCGACTTCCGAAACTTTTTGACTGACCAGTCAGTCAGTTTTGTCTAAGTCCCCTCCATGTCTGCCCCAGACGACATCATGCGGGCCACGTGGCGCGCGCTCTGTACCACTGGCTACGCAGACCTGACGATGCAGGCCATCGCCGACGAGTCCGAAAAGAGCAAGGCGTCCCTGCACTACCACTACGACAGCAAGCAGGACCTGCTGGTCGCCTTTCTCGACCACGTTACTGACCGGTTTCTCACTCGCCTTCGCGAGGCCGAGGCGGACGCTCCTGACGACCCCGAGGTACGTCTGTCTGCGGTGCTCGATTCCGCCCTCTCGCCGCCCGAAACCGACGACCTGGAAGACATGCAGACGGCGCTGCTCGAACTGAAGGCACAGGCACCCCACCAACCCGCATTCCGGGAGCGTCTCGTCACGGCCGACAAGGAATTTCGGGCGCTTGTCGCGGATATCCTGACCGACGGCGTCGAGTCGGGTGCGTTCCGGGCCGATCTCGACCCCGAACGGACGGCCCAGACCATCGTCACCTTCTTCGACGGCGGCCAACTCCGACAGGTGGCCCACGGCGAAGCGTGTGCGACCAGCCGCAGTCGGCTCGACGTGTATCTCGACCGCTCGGTCTACCGGGAGGAGCAATGACGCTCCGCGAACTGCTCGACCGCCTGGTCTCGCTGCGGCTCAGTGACATCTTCAAGAGTCAGGAGGAGTTCGACCTCACCGAGGGCTCTATCGGATGGCCGCTGTTCTACCTCTCCCTGCCGATCGTCGTGACGAACCTGCTCCAGACGGCGTACAATCTCGCCGACACCTTCTGGCTCGGCCAGTACAGCACAGAGGCGCTGGCCGCGATTTCCTTCGCGTTCCCGATGGTCTTTCTCCTCATCTCACTCGGGATGGGACTCTCGGTCGCCGGGAGCGTGCTGGTCGCCCAGCACACCGGTGCAGACCAGCCGGACGACGCCGAGTACGCCGCCTCCCAGACGGTGACGTTCGCGCTGCTCGGGTCGTTCTTGTTGGGTGGTGTCGGGTACTTCTTCGTCGACGACTTCCTCAGACTGCTCGGTGCGGACCCCAGTATCCTCCCGCTGGCGGCCAGTTACATGCAGGTCGTCTCGCTGGGTCTGATGTTCATGTTCGGCTTCTTCGTGTTCATCTCGCTGATGCGGGGCTACGGCGACACCATCACGCCGATGCTCGTTATGCTCGGCACCGTCGTTCTCAATATCGTGCTCGACCCGTTCCTCATCTTCGGGTGGGGTCCGTTCCCCGAACTCGGTATCGAGGGAGCCGCGTACGCCACCGTCTTCTCTCGCGGTCTGGCGATGTTCGTCGGCCTGGCTATCATGCTCGGGAGCACCCGCGGTATCTCCATCAACGTTCCCGACCTCCGTCCCGACTTCACCTATCTGCGCAGACTCCTCCGCATCGGTCTCCCGGCCTCCGTCGAGGGGACCGGTCGCGCGCTCTCGATCAACCTCCTCCTCTTTATTGTCGCGGGATTCCCCAACGCCGTCGTCGCCGCCTTCGGCGTCGGTATCCGCGTATTCTCGGTCATCTTCCTGCCCGCGATTGCGGTGGGCCGTGGCGTCGAAACCCTCTCCGGGCAGAACATCGGCGCGGGCAACGAGGACCGCGCGGCCCGGACCAACAACTTCGCCGCCGTCGCGATGTTCGTCGTCCTCTCGGCTGCCGCCGTCGTCATCTGGTTTACCGCCGCGGATATCATCGCCGTGTTCACCGACGATCCCGCCGTGATTCCCGTCGGTGCGGCCTTCCTCAAGACTGTCGCGCCGACGTTTGGTTTCACGGGCGTGATGCGCGCCTACAGCGGCGGGTTCCGCGGCGCTGGCAAGACGCTGACCGCCGCCGCAATCGCCATCTTCACGCAGGGTGTCGTCCGCCTCCCGCTCGCCTGGGTCGGTGCCGAGCAGTTCGGGACCGACGGCCTGTTCGCGGCCTTCGTCGTCTCGAATATTGTCGGCGGTATCATCGCGTTCCTCTGGTTTCGTCGGGGTACCTGGCGCAAGACCGACCTCACCAACAGTCCGCGCGGTGGCGTCTCAGAGACTGTCGTCGAGGACGACCCCGCTGTCGACGACTGAGATAGCGGATGCCAACCGACCGCTGACGCGCGTCTGACGCACCTTCTTGAGCGTGGTCAGCGTACGGAGCGATATGACTGGGGACCGCGGGGACCGCGACCGGACCACGCCCGGCACCGACCGGACCTGGTACCGTGATCTCCGTGACCGCTCGGACGACACTGCCTCGCCGCTGGCCGAGGCCTCCCGCCTGCGCGACATCGCCAGCAGCCGCACCACTGAAACCGACACCGGCGTCCCCGCACCCGATACTGTCGCCCCATCGACTACCGACGACGCCGATTCTGCGTCGCCGCTTATCGCCGACATCCGCCGCGTCGCCGATGTAGACGACCTCCGACTCGACGGCGCTCCCACCGACCACCACTACGGCCGGGTCGTTCCCACCCGCGCCCGCGCTGACGGCCGAACCTGTCGCCTCCAGTTGCGCCTCTTTCGCCGTCCAGCGGAGGAGACCGGCAGCGACTTCGAGGCGACGCTGGCGGACCAGCTCGACCGCTGGGCCGCCGTCGGCGACTGCGAGGGCGTCGTTCCCGTGCTCGACACGGCCGGCGATCCCCGACCGTGGAGCTGTACAGCGCCGATAACCGCGACGCTGGCCGAGCGCCCGCCGAAGACGCTCGCGGACGCACTTCGGGCCGCACGCTCGCTCACGCGCACCCTCGCGACTGTCCACGACCGCGGCACGCTCCACACTGGACTCGACCCGAACCACGTCGTCTACGCGCCCGGCACCGACCGCCCGCTCCTCGATAGCGTCGGCCTCTTCGACGTGTATCGCCGTCACACCGACCCGTCGAGTGCGCTCGCCCTCCCCTACGCCCCGCCGGAGTACTTCGACGACCGCTACGGCGTCGCCGACCGGACGACCGATGTCTACGGGATGGGCGCGCTCCTCTATCGCATATTCACCGGCCGTGACCCCTACGATGGGACACCCGCCGACATCCGCGAGCAGGTCCTGACCCACCCCTTCTCGACCCCCTCCGATATCACCGAACTCCCCCAGGCGCTCGACGACATCGTCGCTCGCGCCACCGCGACGGACAAGTTCGATCGCTATCAGTCCGCAGCGGCGCTGTTCGAGGACGTGAACGACCTCTGTCTGTGGCTGCTCGACGAGTAAGACCCGAGCAGACGCAGGACTGTTGCCTGGGGTGAACTCTTTTAGTGTGTGTCTCGTAACAGCGGACACGATGGCCAGTTCGACGCAGGATGGGGATGGACACGACGACGAGATTCGTCTCTGGCGAGATGAAGACTGGTGGATTGCAAGGGATGTCGAGACGGGGGTTACGACACAGGGGCACTCCCGGGCAGACGCGCTCGAAAATCTGGACGAGGCAGTTGCACTTCACGACGGCGAGGCTGGACGTGAACCAACCGACGAGGAACTACAGGAACTCGGTATCGATCCTGCCGACAACACTACTGGTGAACAGGAACCACCGGACGTTCTCGACTAGTGTATGGCACAGCGGACATTCTCCGGGATGGAGATTGTGAAAGTGCTGGTCAACGTCGGTGGGTTCGAGTGACGACGAACGACAGGTGACCACGCTCAACTGTACTACGTTCATCCGACTAACGAGGATGACCGGCGGCAGGTGACGGTTCCGCTGCACGACGAACTCCAAACAGGGACACTACGGGACATTGCTGACAGTGCTGGCGCGCAGGACTTCGATGCGTTTTGCGACTGGATCGACAGTCACGCCTGAATGGATTATCGCAGATGTTCCAGAATCTGTAGCAGCCGAAACCCGAGTTCGCCGTGCTGTTTTGTCGTCGACGCTGCCACCTGTCGCAAGCTATCGATTTTTGCGGTGTACTGCTCGTTTATGACGAGTTCTAGCTCCTGGTCGGTTCTGCTGTCGAACTCTCCGGCGAGTTCCTGCAGGCCGTCGACCATCCGCCCGCGGACGATTGGGCTCCACAGCTGGAATCGGTAGCGCTCTGCGGACTCGAACAGGTCGGCGATGTACTCTCCGTCCGCGTCGAACTTCCGTTCGAGCGTTGCCAGACTCCCCTGATAGGACCCGTATTTTGCCCACCGTTCTGAATCAGTCTTTCTGGAGTAGTTCAACCCACCGAGATGGGTCGTCACCTCACAGACGAACACCTCGTTTTCGTCACCGGGGTTCATGCCGATGACGTCGAGTTCGATCTGGTCGCCCCGTTCGGTCGACCGCTGGTTGTACGTCACCAGCTCACACCCTTCGACGAGTTTGAGATACGCTCCCACCAGCAGTTCGCCCGCTTTGGGCTGTGTTGTCACAGCTTTGCTGTTTCGCTCGGGGCTATTGAATGCACACAATAAAATCGAGAAACGGTCGAGCAGTAGCTAGCCAACGAAAGAAGAGAGAGAAAATTAGTTAGCGAGCGGTGCGGTGGCGGTGGGTCGACAGGGAATGCACCCGCTCGCGCCCTACCGGACGCGAGCGGCCTTTTTCCCCAAGTTTTTGCGCCGGAGCGGTCCGCCACGCGGCTTCGCCGCGTGTGCGAGACCCGACGGCACAAAAAGTGGTTTTACATCATGCCGCCCATGCCGCCGCCCATACCGCCCATGCCGCCGCCCATGCCGCCGGGTGCGCCGCCAGGTCCGCCGGGTCCGCCAGCGTCCTCGTCGTCGTCACCCTGGCCACCTTTCAGGTCGCCAGCGGCGATGACGTCGTCGATGCGCAGGATCATGACAGCGGCCTCGGTGGCGCTCTCGATAGCCTGGGTCTTGACGCGGAGCGGTTCGACGACTTCGTCGGACATGTCCTCGACGTCGCCCGTGTAGGCGTTGAGGCCGACGAGGTTGTCGCCGCCGTCGTGTGCGCTGCGGAGTTCGACCAGCGAGTCGATCGGGTCGAGTCCGGCGTTCTCGGCGAGCGTGCGCGGAATCACGTCGATGGCGTCAGCGAAGGACTCGACTGCGAGCTGTTCGCGGCCACCGACGGAGTCGGCGTAGTCACGCAGCTGCAGCGAGAGTTCGGTTTCGGGTGCACCGCCGCCGGGGAGGACCTTGCCGTCCTCCAGCGTGGCGGCGACGACGCCGAGTGCGTCCTCGATGGCGCGCTCGACTTCGTCGACGACGTGGTCGGTGCCGCCGCGCAGAATCATCGTGACCGCGCGAGCGTCGTCGACTTCCTCGACGAAGATGTGCTCGTCGCCCGCGAGCTCCTTCTCGGTGACGGAGCCGGCGAAGCCGAGGTCGTCCTCGGAGATATCCTTGACGTTGGAGACGATGCTCGCACCGGTCGCACGAGCGAGCGCGGAGATGTCGGACTTCTTCGCGCGGCGGACAGCGAGGATGCCCTCCTGTGCGAGGTAGTGCTGGGCCATGTCGTCGATGCCCTTCTGACAGAAGACCACGTCGACGTCGGCCGCGGCGAGTGCGTCGACCATCTCGCGGAGCTGTTTCTCTTCCTGGTCAAGGAACTCCTGGAGCTGGTCGGGGTCCGAGACGTTGACTTCCGTGTCGAGTTCCGTCTCGGGAACCTCGATAGCCGAGTCGAGGAGCGCGATTTTGGCGTCCTCGGCGAACTTCGGCATGTTGTCGTGGACGCGATCCTTGTCGATGATGACACCCTCGACGAGCTGTGACTCGTCGATGGAGCCGCCGACGACCGTCTCGACTTTGATGTTGTCCGTGTCGACGCTGTCCTCGTCGGCGACCGACTGGACTGCACGGCGGACGAGTTCGGCGAGGTGGTCCTTGGCGGACTCGGCACCCTTGCCCGTCATCGCCGTGGCGGCGACGTTCTCGAGGGTTTCGTCGTCGTCTGCGTCGACGTCGATGGCTTCCTCTTCGAGGATCTCCTTTGCCTTCTCTGCGGCCTGGCGGTAGCCCTGTGCCAGGATGGTGGCGTGGATATCCTGGTCGAGGAGGTCCTCGGCCTTGCTGAGGAGTTCGCCGGAGATGACGACTGCCGTCGTCGTCCCGTCACCAACTTCGTCCTCCTGGGTCTGGGCGACTTCGACGATCATGTTCGCCGCAGGGTGCTCGATGTCCATCTCGTCGAGGATGGTAACACCGTCGTTGGTGACGACGACGCTGCCGGCGTCGTCGACGAGCATCTTGTCCATGCCCTTCGGGCCGAGCGTCGTCCGGACGGATTCGGCGACAGCCTTCCCGGCTGTGATGTTCATCGACTGTGCGTCCTTCCCAGATGTGCGCTGGGACTCGTCGGATAGTACGATCATGGGCTGATTACCCATCTGCTGAGCCATAGTCATGGAATGATTGAATGTGATTCTATATAAAACTAATGGATGCGGGGCTGCTGGCCTTCGCAGGACGGCCCCCGGTTGCCCCCACTTCCCGCCGCGACAACTAGATTTAAATAGGATAGTGAGCGGTTCAGGCCGGTGTTTGGGCCCCAGTTGGTGTCTTTCGGGAGTCCCGTTTTTGGCCATCGGTCCCGATGAGCGAACATGGCCACTGCCTCCTCGCCCGTCTCGCTCGACAGAAGTGATATCCCGACAGTCGTCGCGAGCGTCCTCCTCGTGAACGTCGTCGGCGCAGCTCCGGCGCTGCTCGCCGGCCCGAACTCGCCGTGGTTCCAGCAACTGGCAAAACCGGACATCTACCCGCCGTCGTGGGTCTTCGGCGTCGTCTGGACGGCGCTGTTCACGCTGCTCGGTATCGCGCTCGCGCTGGTCTGGCTGGCCGGAACCGATCGCCGACCGGTTCGCATCGCGCTCGGCCTGTTCGCGCTGCAGATGGTGTTCAACGTCGCGTGGACGCCCGCCTTCTTCGCGCTCGAAGACCTGTTGCTCGGACTCGCGGTCATCGTCTCACTCTGGCCGCTCGTCGTCGCGACGATTGCGGCCTTCGCGGCGGTCGACCGCCGCGCTGGAGCGCTGCTGGTTCCGTATCTGCTGTGGGTCACCTTCGCTGCCGTCCTCAACTACCAGTTCTGGGCGCTAAACTGACTACGGTGTCCGGGCGACCGCCCGCACCGGACTCGCCTCCGCTGCCAGCGCGAGCGGATACGCAGTCAACTCGAATTCAGTCGGCAACCGCTCTAGTCCCCGCAGATTCTCGACGATGAGACACTCGTTCGCAAAAAGCGCGTCGTGAGCCGGAAGTCCCTCGGATTCGGCTGCTCGCTCCCGGTCGGAGTCGGCACTCGGCGTCGGGTCCGGACCGAAGGTGTCAAGCCCGACGCTGTAGCTGTGGTCGGCACACCACGCTGCCGCTGCTTCGGTCAGGTATGGGTGGTCCCGGGACCGCCCGGTTCCCCAGTGGGCGTCCCATCCGGTCCGAATGACGAGCATGTCGTGGTCTGACGGCTCCCCCAGCGCTTCCGGGCGGATTGGCTCGCGGTCGGCCACCCCGGTGCAGTCGACGACCCGCGCTTCGAACTCGAACGCCGAGAGCGGATAGTCGTCGAGCGTGCTACCATTCTCCAGCGTGTGCGCTGGCGCGTCGATGTGGGTGCCGACGTGCGTATCGAGGTCTAGTTCGGTGACGTGGGCCCCGTCCGAGTCGACGGTCGTCACCGTCTCGACGCTCACCGGTCGGCTACCGGGATAGACCGCCATTCCCGTTTCGACAGGGTGAGAACAGTCGTAATGAGACACAGAAGTCAGAGTCAGCCGTGGAACTGGTGGTACTCCATGCCCTTGTGTTTGAGTTCGTTGCGCTTGCGTTCGAGGAACGAGTAGACCGACCCGTGGGGTGCGCCGTCGAGAATCATCTCGGCGGCCTCCCGGACGGCCTCGACCTGCTCTGGCCCGCCGATGATGCCGAGCGTCGTCCCGTAGATGGTGACGGACGCGCCGGTCAGTTCCTGCATGAGTTCGCGCGTCCGCCCGCTCTCACCGATGAGTCGGCCTTTCTTCCGCCGGACATCGTTCTTGTTCCGGCAAGCGGCCTCGATGTCGACGATATCGAACATCACCATGTCCTCTTCGAGTAGTCGGAGGGCGTCCTCTGGGGCGAATCCGCGAGCGATGGCCTTGACGATGTCCGGGCCCTTCAGGCCGGTGATCGGGTCACCAACCTTCTCGATGCGGACGTTGCCGCTCTCGGAGTCGATGTCGAGACGAACCTCCGCGCGCTCTTCGATCTCGCGCATCGTCTCGCCACCGGCTCCGATGAGAACCCCGATACGGTCGTCGGGAACCTTCACGTGCTGCATAATTATATCTACCAGTACGCGACTCGACTGTTAAAGTTCTTCGTCGTCAGGATCCACGGACTGACGGCAAACGTCAGTATTTCCTGACAATCCTGCGGACCGTAACTCACTGATGCCCTCCACACAGACGACGCTCGCGAGTCCGTCGCGTCTGGCTGGTGCCGTCGCGCTCGCACTGCTCACACTCGTATTCAACTACAATACGCAGGTCACGACAGCCACTGATGCTGTCCTGTGGTTCGTCGTCGCTGTCGTCGTCGGCTACGCCGTTTTCACTGTGCTGGCCGTAGCCGCCGACAGAATCTGGGCGTAGAACGTGCAGCTCGCCGCCGCGTCGGCAACCGTGGTCATGCTTCGTCTGTCGTCTCCGCCTGCGCTTCGATGAACGCGCGCAGCTGGTCGCCGTCGGTGTCGACCCCCTGCCGGGCGAAGAAGTTGGCGACGTTCTCGCAGTCGCGCTGGAGGAACTCGTCGTAGTTGGGGTGGTGAATCGTCACTGCCTGGCCCAGGTCGATAATGACCAGTTGCCCCTCGTAGAAGATGATGTTGTACTCCGAGAGGTCACCGTGGACGAGGCCTGCGTTGAACAGGCGACACATGTACTCTCGAACCACCTCGTAGGCCGTCTCGGGATTTTCGATGTGGACCTCCGAGAGTCGCTTGGCGCGGCCTTCCTCGGTGCCGAGATACTCCATCACGAGGACGTTTCGCTCGACGGCGATGGGTTCGGGCACGCGCAGCCCTGCCTTCTTCGCACGCTTGAGATTGGCAAACTCCTTGCGGACCCACGCCAGCACCACGTCCTTCTTGTTGTGGCCCAGTCCCTCGAAGCGCGGATCGCCCTGCAGGTACTCGCGCATGTCCTTGAAATCGGAGGCGTTGATGCGGTAGACTTTCACCGCGACTTCTGGCTGATCGCCGTGAGCGTCACCGAGTACCTCGCCCGCCTGCTCACCGCCGAGTGCGGTGTAGACGTTGGCCTCCTTGCCCGTCGAGAGCGGGCCGCCAAAAGCTGCGATCTGGCCGTCCTGGACGAGTTTGTAGAGCGCGCCGTAGGTGGCGTCGTCGAAGACGCTGGCCTCGACTTTGAACTGCTCGGTGTTTTTGATTCGCTCGCGAAACTCGCTGAACTCCCGGTCGCGCTTGCGTGCGATGCGGTCGGCGTCGGTGTCGGCGTAGTCGATCTCCTCCCACTCGTCGCCCGGCGTCTCGGCTTCCGCCGGTGCGACGAGTCCGAAGTCCCCTGTCATCTATCTCCGGGTACGTGATGGACGTGTAAAAGGCAGGTGCCGGACACGGCTACCTCGCTACTCCTGAATGTGTCCTTCTTCGCGGAGCTGGTCGGCTTCCTGTTTCTCGTAGCGCCAGGAGATATCGGCTTTCTCGTCTTGCCAGTCCCACGGCGAGACCAGCACCACGTCGTCCTCACGGATCCAGATGCGCTTTTGCATCTTGCCCGGTATCCGGGCGGTTCGCTCGACGCCATCCATACATCGAACTTTTACACGGTTTGCACCAAGCATCTCTGTGACGACTGCGAACACCTCGTCGTCGTCGGGCATCCGCAGGTCCGTCCGTCCCTCGTTGTCGCTCATACCTTCGAGTTCACCGGCGAGGCTGTTTAAGGTTTCCAACGTTTGCGACGAAATCGTGGCATTTAATGCCACACTTTTCGGCCGAATCACCGGTGTTTAAGTTCGGTGCCGCGACAGCCAGGATATGTTCGACAAACTCGGACTTCCCGGTATCGCCGGCGTCCTCTTCATGCTCGGTGGTATCGTCGTCGTCGCACTCGAAAGTCTCCTCATCGCGGGCGGCCTCGCGCTGCTCGTGGCCGGACTCGGTCTCGTCGTCTTCGGCCTCGTGAAAAATCTCCTCTCGTCGTTCGGAATGGGCGGGATGGTCTGAACGCCGCTATCTCGTTCTGGCCGGCCGAGAGCCGAGATAGCCCACGACTGCGACCAGTCCGGCGACTATCGATGTGAGCCACAGTCCCGCAATCAACACACCCCACAGCTCCGCGGTTTCCATCGACCGATTTCGCGCGTCCCAGTAGAGGACGGTCCCGAAGACGAGCGCCAGCACCGCCAACGTCGGCTCGACGCCGAGAATGGTATGGCCGCTGAGTGCGGCGGTAGCGAACGAGAGTTGGCTGACTGCCATACCGCTCCCGTCGCAAGCACCGCTCAAAATACTGTCTCCCGAGTCCTGCTTCCGTAACGACGTGAACCGCTCTTACCGCCACTCGTCGAGCGACACCGTCCTGGCGCTGTCCATCGCCAGCCACGCGTCGTCTCGCGTGATATCCGCAACGATGAGATGTCGGCCGCCGTCGATTGTGTCGACAGCACTCACGACGTCATCACTCTCTCCAGACTGACGGCCGAACGCGTTGACGGTGTCCGTCATATCCAGAAGTTTGTCGTATTGATGTATGAATGTTTTGGAATTGCACCGGCTCTACTGTATCTCTCTAAATATAGTGCTATATATTATTACGAATGGATACTGGGGTAGTGAACGGGATGGAAAACTCAGCCCACACTGACACGGCTGTGCTCTCCGGTCACTCTGCGTTCGGTAACTCAAAATATCCTGCTCAGCGACTCGGTACGTACTGATACACAGCGTCTCCGTCTCAGTTGAGCCAGGGATTGTCGATTGTTTCGAACCGGTGACTGCAGGAGGGGCAGACAACAGTGTTCGGGTTCGCCTCAGCATTTACGACCCGAAAACGGCCGCTCCAGCCGACGTAGCCACACTCCGGACAGCGGCGGATGAACGGGGGTATCATACTAGGCTCAGCTCCGTGAGTACCATACCAGAGCTGCCGGATCTGCAAAGCTCTGCTGGAGCGGCGACCACTTGCGGTGTTGTATCCGCTCGACTGCGACACTTCGAGATTTCGTTCCTTTCAGTCACTCAATCTCGCCTTGCTCGCGGTTCCACCGCTCGCTATTCGAAGGCTCCATCGCTACGCTCTGTCGCCTTCGCCCGCCCGCTCACGGGTCGTCCCTCCCCGTTCGCGGTTTCGAGGTCTCGTTCACTGGCTCGCGGTTTCACCGCTCGCCTTCCGAGGCGCTCCCGCTGGTCGCGCCTCGCATTCGTTCACTCGATCTCGCCCGCCCGATGCTCGGAAATCAACTGATCCACCATCTCACCGGTCCGTTCGCGCTCCCGTTCGATGGCCCGCTCTTCCCAGTCATCGATGGCTTCCTCGACCTCTGACTCGCGTGCGACAGCTAGCTCGTCGACCTCCTGTACGGTCACCATCTCCGCTGGCGCGACGGGAATGTCGGCCTCGAACAGCACCCGGTCGGCCACGTCCGACAGGCCGCCGTTTCGCAACACGACCTTCGGGTTTACGTCTGCCAGTCGTTCTGCCGTCGACCGGCCCGCGCCGCTGGCATCTCGCAGCAGGATCACGTCGTCCTCGGCCAGGCCGAAGCTCTGCTGGGCGGCTTCGATGTCGTCGGTCGTGAACTGCTCGATGACTTTCACCGGGACCAGTCCGGCTTTCTTCTCGGAGACGTCCGCGAAGTTCGAGTGGTCGAGCTTCCAGAGGGCTTTCAGCCGCTCTAATTTCCCTTCGAGTTCGTCGATTCGCTCGTCTTTCTCCGAGACCTGCCGCTCGAGTCGGTTATTTTCCCGTTCGAGTCTGGTGACTTCGCGACGCTGGCGGGCCTCCTTGCGCTCCTGGCGCTTCGCCGACGACAGCTCCGTCTCGTACTCGTCGAGTTGCTCGTCTTTCTGCCGAATCGTCTCCTGCAGGTCGTCGACGTGTCCTTCCAGACGGTCGACGCGGGCTTTCAACCGCTTGATCTGCTTTTCCTCTGCCGTGAGTTCTCGCTCGGTGTGTTCGCTCTCGTCCTCGCTACCGTCGCTGTCGTCCTCCTGGAGGTCCGCGAGCACCGTCTCGACGGACTCCTCGTCGGCGACGACGCGAGCGAGGACGGCCCCGATTTCGAACTGCGGTGGGACCTTGCGTGCGACGCGTTCGAACTGGTCTTCATGGTCGTCGTAGGCGGCCAGCGCCGCGGCGAGTGCGTCCCGTTCGTGGTCGTTGTCGTACCCCGCCTCGCGGGTCCGGTGTTTCTTCGTGTCGACGGGCAGATCACGGTCGGGTTCCCAGCCGGCGGCGTCGAAACTCCGCCGGATCTTCTCGACTGTCTCGGGTATCGGCTCGACGTCCGCTGCGACGATGATGGGTCGCCCTCGTTCGATTATCCACTCGATGACGGCAGCGGTGTCGGCGGTACGCGTGCTGAGCACGTCCAGCACCTCGCCGTCGAGTCCGACGACGGCGACGGCAGTGGTGGTTCCGGGGTCGATGCCGACCAGGACGTGGTCACGGCGCTTCGCCAGCGGACGAAATTCGATACCGTCCCGCCGCATGCGCTCGATCTCGATGCGCACGTCGCCCGACCGCTCTGTCGAGACGGGGAGGTCCGAGGGTCGTGCTTCGACAGTGAAAATGGCGTTCGAGAACCCGCCGTACTTTTTCGTGGCGTCGCGCTCGTACGCCAGGCCGGCGTCGTCGAGTTCGGATTCAACCTCGCGAGCGCGGCGCTTGACGGAGCCGTGGATGCGCCGCGTGTAGCGGTCCTCGCTCCACCCCCCGCCGCCACCGGTCGAGCGTCCGCGAGCGACCTTCACTTCCGTTCGGTCGGTGAAGGCAGTCACTTCCTGGCCGACGTTGGCGGCGGCGAGGCGGGCGGCCGCCTCGGCCTCTTTCATCGGGTCCTTGCCGTAGGGGACGCCGTGACGGGAGGCCACCCGGGAGAGCGGCTCGGGCTGTTCGGCGCCGGTCACCTGGACGAGTTTCGTCTCGTCGGGGAGCGAACCGAGAAAGTGGACGAGTGCGTCCTTGTTCTCGGCCAGTTCGTACATGTTGTCGGTCGCGACGATGGCCGGCACTTCGTCGTCGATGCGCCGCCGGAGTTTGCGGTAGCTGACCACGTCGCGGTCGACGGACTCGCCGTCGAAGACTGCGAGTGCGTAAGAAGGCGAGTCGCCCCGGACGTCTCCGCTCTGAATATCGACACCGAAGACGACCGCGTCGAGGGCAGCCGTGCGGGCGTTCACAGACAACGGTAGGCGGTGAGCGAGTATAAATCCACGGCGGGTCGCGCGATTTGGTGGTCCCGGATGACGCGCACTTTCTTCAAGTTCCAGGTCCGTCCGAGAGCCGTCCGAACACGACCAACGCGATCCTGTCTACATCGCAGAGCGAGTGTCGGACAGCCCGTGTCCCGGTCACGTTTCGAAACCCTGACTGTTTGGGCGGGTGAACTGCCACCTGAATGGCGAACTTGCTGGGTGTCGATAGACAGGTGCTGGCCCTGGCGCTGGCTCGGATGACCGAGTCTGTCGGCAACTCCTTTCTCATCGTCGTCCTCCCGCTTTTCATCGGGAGCAAGGCGGTCAGCGGGGCGACCTTCGGGTTGACGGAGGTCGCGATCACCGGCATCGTCCTCGCGCTCTTTGGCCTCGTCAACAGTTCCCTCCAGCCGATTACCGGTCGGCTCTCCGACCGGACCGGCCGGCGCAAGATATTCGTCCTGATCGGGCTGGTGCTCATCGCCACCGCGAGCTTCGCCTACTCGCTTGCGACGACCTACTGGCATCTCGTCCTCTTTCGAGTGCTTCAGGGTATCGCTGGCGCACTCATCATCCCGACGACGGTCGCGCTGGTCAACGATCTCGCGACCGAGAACAACCGCGGCGGCAACATGGGGACGTACAACACCTTCCGGCTGGTCGGGTTCGGCGTCGGTCCCATCGCGGCCGGCGGCGTCGTCGAGGCGGGTCCCTACACGCTCGGCGTTGCCGGGTTCGACCTCGCGCTCAGCGGCTTCGACGCGGCGTTTTACTTCGCGACGGCGACAGCCCTGCTGAGTTTCGTCCTGATATCGGTCCTCATCCGTGACCCCGACCAGCCGGAGACCGACGCCGAAGACTCCCCGCGCGGGTTCGCGGTGTTCGACCGCACCGGCCAGCAGTTCCTCGACCCGATATTTACGCTCGGTCTGGTGTCGTTTTTCATGGCTGTCGGCATCGCCCTGTTTGCCACGCTGGGTGACATCATCAACGCGCGACTCGACCAGGGCGCGACACTCTTCGGGCTGCAGTTTGCCGCGTTCGTCCTGGCCCAGATATTCCTGCAGGCACCTATCGGCCGCGCGACGGACTTCTACGGACGCAAGACGTTTCTCGTCGTCGGGATGGTTCTGCTCGTCCCGACGACGCTCGCACAGGGCCTCATCTACGACCCGTGGGTGATGTTTGCCGCCAGATTCGCGCAGGGCGTCGCTGGCGCGATGGTGTTTGCCCCCGCGCTCACGCTCGCCGGCGACATTGCCCCTGAGGGTCGGTCGGGGTCGACGCTGTCCGTGCTGACGATGGCGTTTGGCTTCGGCGTGGCCGTCGGCCCACTCGCCTCTGGCTTCCTCGTCGCCTTCGGCTTCGTCGTGCCGTTCGCCTTTGGCGCCGCGCTGGCCGCTATCGGTGCCGTGCTCGTCTGGACACAGGTCGAGGAAACGATAACCCCGGAAAAGACGCTCATTCCCGCTAACTGGCTCGACTCAAAGTAATTCGCCGCGAGCGACCGGCACCACGCTTCCGCCGATTTCGACGTGAACTGCCTCGCTTTCGTCGGACGCAGCGAGATGAAGCAGCGACGGACGCCCCATCTCGTAGCCCTGCTCGACGCGTGCCTCGACCGTCCCACCGCCGTCGGCGTGCCGTGCGAGATAGCCCGCGAGACAGCCGTTCGACGAACCGGTCGCGGGGTCCTCCGGGACGCCGTAGAAGGGTGCGAATACTCGGACTGCGAAATCGTTGTCCTCGCTCCGCGGGTCGGGACAGAACGCCAGCACGTTCTTTGCCTCCCGGTCGCCAGTCACGCCGTCGTAGGCTGCGCGGTCCACGTCGATAGCCGTCAGTGTTTCGCGGTCGACGAGCGGGACGACGATGGTCGGCAATCCCGTCGAGACGACCTGCACCGGCCACGCCTCGTCAAGTGCCGTCTCGTCGAGTCCGAGGACCGCTGCCAGTCGGTCGTGGTCCAGTCGCTCACCGAACTCGGGTGGCTGCTGTGTCATCCACAGCGTCTCCGCGCCGTCCCTGTCGTGCACTTCCACCGGCACCTCACCCACGTCGAGGTCTACCACTACCTCATCCGGTCGTCCGTCGGCGACGTGCTCGCGGATGATGTGTGCCGTTCCGAGCGTCGGATGGCCCGCGAACGGAATCTCTGCCTCCGGTGTGAAGATGCGCACCCGGTAGGGCGATTTTCGCGTCTCGACGAACGTCGTCTCCGAGAAATTCATCTCCGCAGCGATTGCCTGCATCTCCTCGCGGGAGATGTTGCCGTCGCTCTCGACGACTGCCAACTGGTTGCCGGCGTACTTCTCGCGGGCAAACACGTCGACGATGTGGAGGTCACTCATCGAGCGTGTTGTCGCTCGCCCCGAGAAAACGTCTTGCGGTCGGTAAAACAGGGTTCAGCTCGACCGGGAACGATTCGCGGGTGGTAAACTGCCGAGTGTCGTTCGACTGCTGTTGTCGTGCGTTACACCAACTTCTGGCGGACCCACGAGGCCAGCGTTCCGACTACGTTTTCGGCGCGGTCGAGATCTTCCCTAGCGGGGGTACTCTTCAAACTAAACTCCGTCTGCGAACTGCTTCGTTTCGTACTCATTTCAATATATAGTTGGGGCTCTGAATGGATAAGTGTTACACAATCATATAATTATGGGCACAAAATAATTATAATCTATATTCAAATATTCGGAGATTTAGGACTTTTACTGTCCTATTTTGGGGTCCTGTCTACGTCCCACTCTCTCATGGGTGAGACTATTCCACAACTAATTATCTCTATATAGATTAGAAAAATCTGGAAGATATATCAGATTAAAATTACTATTCCCTGCTGTCCCGCTACCTGGTCGCTCGCGTGATCGTAAACTCGCGCTCGGCATCCGGGTACGGAATTTCCACTTCCATTCCGTCCTCGGCGACGAATACGGTGTCTCCCTCGAAGGTATCTTCGCCTTCGGACTCGAGGTCGTGCCAGCCGTGGCCAGCGTAGCGCGAGGAGATGTGGGTAAGCGCCAGCCGCTTTGCACCGGCCTCGTTTGCCACCTCTGCGGCCTCGCGTGCCGTCGAGTGGCCGGTCTCTCGTGCGCGGTCGATGCAACTGTCGTCGAACATGCTGTCGTGAATCAGGAGGTCGGCGTTCTCGGCGGCCTCGATGACGTTGTTACACGGTCGAGTATCGCCGGTGTACACCAGCAGTCGGCCGGGCCGTGGTGGCCCGACGACCTCTTCAGGTTGGATTGTCCGTCCGTCGTGTTCGACGGCCTCGCCGTTGTGGAGTTTCGAGTACTCCGGGCCTGGTGAGAGACCGAGTTCCTCCTCGGCGTATTCACGGTCGAACCGTCCTTTTCTGTCTTCTTCGTCGACGACGTAGCCGACGGCGTTCGTCCGGTGGGACACGTCGATGGCCCGGACATCGTACTCCGCTTTGCTCAGCGCGACGTCACCGGCTGCGACCTGGTTGATGCGCACCGGAAACGAGGGGCGTTCGCCGGTGGCGGCGACCAGTCGCTCGACGCGCTCGCGGGTGCCCGACGGCGCGTGGATGGCCAGTGGCTCGTCGCGGCCGTTGAAATCCAGCGTCTGGATGAGACCGGGAAGCCCGAGTACGTGGTCGCCGTGCATGTGCGTGACGAAGATGTGGTCGATGTCGAAGCCAGTCCGGTAGCGCATCATCTGACGCTGCGTCCCCTCACCGCAGTCGAAAAGCAGGCGGTCGCCCTCCCGCTCGACCTGAATCGCGCTGGGATTGCGCTGGGTCGTCGGGACGGCCCCGCTCGTGCCGAGAAACGTCACGCGCATGGCGTGCTGTCAGATACCGACGGCGAAAGGCGTGTCGGATTCCCGACTTCGGGGGCTACTATTATGGGGTGTGATGACGTATCACACCAGTATGAAATTCGTCATTGTCGGTTTCGGTCGCGTCGGCAAACGGACTGCACGCATTCTCCAGAGCGAGGGTCACGAGGTAGTCATCGTCGAGCGAGACGCGGCGAAGGCTGATCGCGCACGCGAGGAAGAATTCAGCGTCATCGAGGGCGATGGCGGCGACGAGGGGACGCTCGAACAGGCTGGACTGGACACCGCCGATGCCGTTGCCGGCGTGACCGGCGATCTCAACACGAACTTCTCGGTCTGTGTCGTCGGCGAGGCCCACGGCTGTCGGACCGTCCTCCGAGTTAGCAAGGAGGTCAGCGACGAACTTTACGAGAAGTACGCCGACGACGTCGACGAGATAATCTACCCCGAACGCGTCGGAGCTGCCGGCGCCAAGACCGCGCTACTGGGTGGGGATTTCAACGTGCTCGCGGACCTCACGGAGTCGCTGTCGATTGCCAGCGTCGGCGTTCCCGAGGACTCGCCGGTCGTCGGCAAGCGCGTCGTCGAACTGGAGCTACCCGGCGAAGCCCGAATCTACGCCCACGGACGGGACAGTGAGCCGATGACGATTCCGCTCCCACAGACGACCATCGAGGCGGGGGACAGCATCGCTGTCATGGCCGACCCCGACGTACTCGACTCCGTTCGAGCGCAAATTCGCGGCGAGGGCGCAACGGTGTAGCTGTCGCTCCGGTGTGTCTCAAAAAGGGGGGGAGAGACGGGTTCGAAAACGGTCCGGGCGCGCGCTGTGGAAGGATGGGAGTTGTGAGGCCGGTACTGGCGCGCCCGTGTGAGTTGGGACTGCCACTCTACTTAAAAACACGTCAGACGCGCGTTCGACACCGATGCGTGCGGGCGTTTTTTGTCCGTTCCCGCCGATTCCCGACTATGACCTGGGCAGACTGTTTCGACCGCGCGACCGCCTACGACGTGACCGTCGCCGATATCCGTGAGACACTCGCAGACCGACGCGAGGATGACTGACGCCGACCCCACTCGCGTCGTCGCTGACGCCGACGTACTCGCGGCGGACCTCCTCGTCGGTGGGGTCGCCCGCGACGCGCTCGATCACGTCCGTGCCCACTCGTGGCTGACTCTCGTGGCCAGCGACCGCTTGCTCAACGACGCCGAGGCCGTTATCACGGCGCTTGCCGATGGCTCACTCGCCGCCGACTGGCGCGACTGTATCGAGCGCGACCGCGAGACCGTCGACCACCCCCCGGGCGATCACTCTGGACTCGCCTCGGCCTATCGGGGTGGGGCCGCCCACCTCCTCTCGTTCGACGACCAGCTGGGGAGTGCCGGCGCGAACCTCTCCCTGCAGTCGCATATGCAACTGAGCATCCGTACTCCCGACGCCTTCGCGCGCCTGTTCGACGCCGAATCGCTCTACGAGGCGACCCACGACGACGCTTACCCAGGGCCGGATCGGGACCCGCGGGCGTAGATTCCGCCGATGCGCTGCCAGACCTGTTAGCCACTCATCGTTTTTCCCTCCGAAGCCTACCATTGGTATGGAACGCTGGCCCACGCGTCGGTAGCCTCACGTACAACGTCTTTCACACCTACACGCTCCCGCTTGCACTCGCTGCCGTGGCCGTCTGGCTGGCGTCGACGGGTACACTTCACGTCGCGGCAATTTGGGTGGCCCATATCGGTGCTGACAGACTGGGCGGTTACGGCCTCAAATACGAAACCGGATTCAAACAGACTCATCTCTCAACGCAACCGGCCCCGCTCGATGCACTTACTGAGACTGACTGAGTGGCTGGGATTCTGTTTCGCGACTCACTGGTCGCTTCGCTCGCTCTTGCCAGCAGCCGATATTTCAGTCACTCACGCTGTTCGTGACTGAAACCACGCCCAGACGGTTCTGCTCGCTCGTGTCACTCGCTACGCGGACTGCGTCTGGTCTCGTTTGCTTCGCTACCGCTCAGCAAACTACCGGGAGACTCACTGTGCTCGTCTCCCGACGTATGCCTCACTATCGTTCGGCATACCATTCCCCAAACTTCGCCAACGCCCGCCCGCGGTGCGAAATCGCGTTCTTCTCCTCGGTGTCCATCTCTGCGAACGTCGTCCCGTTGTACTCGAATATCGGGTCGAAGCCGAACCCTCCCTCACCCCTCGGTGCGACGATTTCACCCGGGACGACGCCCTCGAACAACTTGACCGGGACGGCGTTTTCACCATCCGATACCTGTCGGTCAGTCGTTGCGCTGGCACGCTCGTCGGCAGCGGTGTCCTGACCGCGCCGCTCGGCGCTCTCTGCACTCCCTCGGTCGACCGGTTCCGGTGTCGCTTCGAACGCCTCGCCGTCACAGTACGCGACGACCCCACGGAATGCGGCGCTGCGGTTGTCTTCCTCCTTTGCGAGTTGCCAGACGCGCTTGATACCGAGCGTATCCTCGACGTACGAGGAGTAGGGACCTGGAAACCCATCGAGGGCGTCGATAGTCAGCCCGGAGTCGTCGACGATGACCGGTTCGCCGACGTGCTCGTAGGCCGCGCGTGCGCCGTTGGCGGCGACGGTCGCGAGGTCGTCGGCCTGTACTTCAGGATAGTCGAAATCGAGTTGCTCGACCGGCTCGTCGAGATACTCTTGGGCCTCGTGAATCTTCCCGGGGTTGGTCGTGACGAACGTAACCATCGTGTTGGCCGCTCGCGGCGGGCGGAAAAAGAGCCGTCGGTTCGCGCAGTTAATCGACGATGACTTCGACCGGCTCGTCCTCGTCGTCGGCCTCTGCGTCGGCCTTGGATTCGCTTTTGGTCTCCTGCCAGACGAGCGCGCCGGCGACGGCCAGGACAATCCACGAGCGCCAGTTGGCGAGGTTTACGGTGTAGCCGATACCGAACGGCTTCTCGACGAGCATCCCCTCGCCGGGCTGCCAGTACGAGGAGAGGAGGTTGCGGAAACTGGGCCTGTCGAAGTTGTACGGCACGCCGAAAATCTCACCGGAAGACGGTCTGTCTGCCATGTCAGGCCGTACGCCCCCCTGCTTAATGATGGTTTCCCTACGACTCACGGCTCGGCGTCGACCCATGTCCCCTCGGGGAGCGTCGAGTGGTTCACCCGATAAATCGTGACCACGTTGTTCTCGAACGCTACCGACAGTCCCGGCTGCTCCTCGAGATCTCGAAGGGTATCGCCGTACGTCTCGTTTTCGACTGCGCCGTCGTAGACGTACGCGACGTTGTGGCGACGAAGCACCGAGGCGGCATCGGACCACCGCCAGTTCTCGTCGTAGACGACGGTCGTGGCGTTGACCCGGTAGCCGACCCACTCGTCGGGCCGGTAGTTGCGCTGGTGGTGTGCCCACCCGACCAGTGTCGGCAGTCCAGTTAGTGTCGCGACTGGACTCGACCACTGGTAGCGCTGGCCCGGGGCTTCGAGGACGACTGGCCGGCCATCGCGATCATCCAGCCAGTAGATGGCGTCCATCTGTGCGCCGCGCCACCGGTCGTGGGTCTCCAGTCCGTCCAGACTGAACTCGCTGTCATCGGCCAGGACGGGACCCATCTCGTTGTACCCCGCGAGCACCGGGAACGGCGCGCTCGCGAGCACGACCGCGACGACGAGAACGCCAGCGAGGACTGCCGTCACTATCTGTTTCCCTATGTGTCGCCTATCACCACTGCCCTCAGTGGCTGCAGTCGTTCGTGTTTCGACCCGTGCTCGGACGCCAGCGAGCGCGTCCCACGCGTCAGCCAGTAGCAGCGCGGCGACGCCCCCGGCGGCCGCACCGGCCAGCGTCCAGCCCTGTACAGCGACTTTCAGTGATGTGTTCCAGCGGGCGGGGCCCTCCGGCCAGGGTGCGACCTTGGCAAAGACCAACTCCAGGGAGAGAATCAAGCCCACGCCGGCGACCAGCAGGACCCCCTCGAACCCGGCGCGGTCCGTCCGGACGAGCCACCACGCTCCCAGCAGTATCGGGCCGGTGATGGCGAGGACGGGGAACGACGGGACGGTAAGCAGTGCGCCGACCGCGACGACGCCCGCGAGGGCAGTAGCCAGTTGCCAGCGAAGGTCAGACTTGCGTACTCTCGGCCAGCCCCGGTACCAGACGAAGCCCGCAAAGAGGAGCAAGAGTGCGCCGTAGACGACCAGAAACTCCGCGAGCGCCGTTCTGGGCGGGAGAAAGCCGACACCCTCGTTTTCGGGAACGTAGCCGAAGACGAGAAACGGTGAGGCGATGGCGTAGCCGATGGCACCGACGACGACAGCCGGGACGACGGCGAGAGCGACGCGCCACGCCTCCGCCGCGAGTCGGTGAAGGCGGCTCAATGTCGGGTCCGGTCCGCGCAGACGGCTCCCGACCCGGTCGGGTAGCAGCGTCGTCGGGTGGGCGTCGGCGGCTGCCACGGCCAGCCACGTTAGCCCAACGGCGGTCGGGAGCGACCATGTGTTCATAAAGCCGAAGACGCCGGCGACGACGCCCAGCCCGCCGAACAGCACGGCGAGACGCCGGCCGCGCTGGTCGGCATCCAGTCGGTAGTAGCTAAAGGCGAGCGCCCCAGCGAGGACGATATACCCCGTCGAGAGCGTGTGGCCGTGGAGGTCCGACTTGACGAAGGAGTACATCGGGAACTCCTGGAGCGTGTCGGGGACGACGTAGCGGGTGTACCACCAGAACCACGTGTCGATGTCGCTCATCGACTGGTACATTTCGGGATAGGTTTGCCCGCTCCGCTCGGCGGCAAAGCCGAAGACTGCGCGCCCATACGCCAGTGCTGTCTCAGTCGGGAGCAGTCCGAATATCAGTCGGACTGTCGTCGTCAGTGCGCCGCCGAGTGCGACGAAGAATACGCCCAGCATCCCGCCGAGTCGGTAGGAGCGGCCGGCCGCCGACGTGACCGCTCCGGCCAGCCCGTAGGCGCTGACGACGAGCACGCCGTAGAAGGTGGCGACGCCGAGGTTGAAGCCGTAGCGTAGCGGCGTGTCCGTGAGCAGCGAGAGGCTGGTGACCTGCAACTGCGTTCCGTAGTAGTACCGCAATTCGCGGCCAGCGTACCAGAAGTCCTCCGGGGGGAGCGCCTCGGTTCGGGTCAGCGTCTTCACCAGCCCGAAGTGGAGAAACTGCTCGCCGCCGCGTGGCGTGATGCCCGGCGACGCACCGCGGAAGAACGCGAGCAGGAGAAAACCGGCGAGAAAGACGGCGTACGCGCCAGCGACCGCTCGCCAGTCAGGTCTCGCACCCTGTCGGTACGCGATCGCGCTGGCTCCGGCGACAGTCAGTACGCCGAAGGCGACGGTGTGGACGCCGAAGGTGAGCTGCCCTACGAGAAAGACCACGGTTGCCAGTCCGACCAGTGTCACTGGGAGGGAGAAGGCAGCACCGCGGCGTGGCAGGCGCGGAAAGAGCCACGCCGACAGCGGTGCGCCGACGACTGCGAGCACTGCGAGGACGACGAGCCACTTGCTCACCAGCAGCCATTCCATCATTCAGTTGTCGGTTTCCGGTTCCGGATAAGCCTTCTGTCACTCTCACGAGTAGGCCGCCGCTATCTTCGACTACTGGGGGCTGATTACTGGTATCGGCCACGCCCTTCGATATCTCGCAGTCTGTCCAGAACGGCCGAATCACCGACTGCTCGATACGCCTCCTCGGCAGCGGCGCGCAGTTCGTCGGCGTCGTCGCTCGTCCCGTCGAGACTCTGCTCGAAGACGTGGAGGTCCATCGCGTGGTCCTCCGGATGCTGGGTGTAGTAGCCCAGTCCGAAGTCGATGAGAAATACGTCCGGGCCGTCTTTGCTGCTATTTCGATTGACCCGGACGTTCCGCGTCGTCGGGTCGCCGTGGACGAACCCAGCCTCGTGGATGGCTGCCAGCGACTCGGCGACGGCGCGGACGTTCGACGCTGTCAGCGCTTCCCGGAGGTCACAGTCGCCGACGTGCTGGAAGACGATTGTCGTCTCCCGGGTGTCGACGTCACGAATGACCGGCGTCGGCACGCCGGCCCGCCGCGCTTCGCTAGTCAGACGCGCCTCTTTGCGGGTCCGCTGGCTTCGCAACTGCTCATCCAGCGCTGGATGGCGGTAGCTCCGTGGGAGGCGCTCCTTCACGACTCTACTGCCCTCGAAGGAAACAGTCGCCTCGGCACCCTGGACCCGTTCGCCGTCGCTCTCGTTCGCTCGCTCTTCGGCGGACGCCGTAAACGGCTCTTTCCCGCGCCAGCTCACGGCCACCTGGTCGGGCCGGAAATCTGCGTCGATGCCAGAATCCTCGATGTCCAGAGTATCGCCGGCGGCGCACATCTTCGCGCCCAGCACCGCAATCATGCCGGCGTTGTCCCGGAGAAATCGGTTCTCGGGCGCGTAGAACTTCGCACCGCGTTGTTCGCACATCGTTGCCAGCATCTCCCGTAACCGCTCGTTCTGCCCGACGCCACCGCCGAGAACGAGTTCGTCGCTGCCGGTCAGCGAGAGTGCGCGTTCGGTGACTTCGGTCAGCATGGCGAAGATGTTCTCCTGGAGCGAGAAGCAGATGTCCTCGACCGCTTCCCCGCCGTCGGAACTCTGTTCCGACGAGCCTCCGCTCGCGTCGCTCGCGGAGACGCTGTCGGCGGCGTCCTTGGCGGCGCTCATGATACCCGAAAACGAGAAGTCCATCCCCTTGACGACGTAGGGCATGTCGATGTACTCGCCCTCCTTGGCTTTCTTTTCGACTTTTGGGCCGCCGGGGTGAGACCAGCCAAGGTGGCGGGTGAACTTGTCGATTGCGTTGCCGACGCCGGTGTCCATCGTCTCTCCCAGCACGCGGTAGCGGCCGTTGCGATAGCCCAGAACGTGGGCATTCGCGCCGCTGGCGTTCAGACAGACCGGCGAGTCGAAGCCGGACTGGTGGCGGCCGATTTCGAGGTGGGCCACCATGTGGTTGACGCCGACCAGCGGCACGTCCAGTCGCTGGGCAACAGCACGGGCAGCGGTGCCCGCGATGCGAAGACAGGGGCCGAGGCCAGGGCCACGCGAGAAGGCCACGCAGTCGACCGGTGGGTCGGCATCCGTTCGCCCGCGTGCGTGAGCGAGCGCGCGCTCGACGACTTCGGGAACGTGGTCGGCCATGTGTTCGGCGGCCTCCCTGGGATGCAGCCCGCCGCTGTCGGGCTGATAGGCCTCGGTTTCGATTGTCACCTCGTCGCTCGTAACGTCGTAGACGGCGGCGCTGGCAGCCCACGCTGTCCCCTCGATACCCAGGACGCGCCGTGGACTGGTGTCGGTCATGGCCTGTGGTCGGACAGCGAGCGAAAAGACGACTTCGGTCTGCGGTGGCCGGTGCTGTGTCAGTCGCCGGCTTCCACCGTCTCTGCCGTCGGAATCGTCACGTCTGGCAGGCCGGCCTCTATCTGCTCGCGCTGGGCTTCGAACTTGCCGGGGAGGACCAGCCGTCCCCCGAGTTCGTCGAGCGGTTCGTCGCTGGTGTAGCCCGGCTCACTCGTCGCGAGTTCGAACAGCACGCCGCCGTGCTCGCGGAAGTAGACCGACCGGAACCAGTGACGGTCGATCTGCTGTGTCGGGCTCAGCCCCTCGGACCGGACGGCGTCGCGCATCGCCGCCTGGTCCTCGTCGGTCGGCGTCTGGAACGCGACGTGGTGGACCGTGCCGTGACCCTGACGGCCACCCTCGACGGTCGGGAGGACATCGACGTACGAGCCGACGGGGCCGGCCGCTTCGAAGCGGGTTCGCTCATCGCCGGGCGTGTCACCCTGTGCCTGCTCCGTTCCCTGTTCTTCCAGTCCCATTGTTCGGAGCAGGTCCATCGTCGGCTGGGGGTCTGCCAGCCAGAGCGTCACCGAGTGGAAGCCGCGGATGGCGGCGTCTTCGGGGACGAACTCCGTCCACGGCACAGTCGGATCGTCGTCAGGAATCTCGACTTCGACCAGTTCGACCGGCAGTCCGTCCGGGTCCCGGAAGGGGAGGACAGTCTCGCCGAACCGCTCGACGCGGTCGTCGTAGTCGACGTCGTACTCGTCGAAGCGGTCTTCCCAGTAGTCGAGGCTCCCCTCGGGCACGCGAAACGCGGTCCGGGAGACCTGTCCGGACCCGACTTTGCCCGAAGAGAGGTCTTCCCAGGGGAAGAACGTCATACTCGTCCCCGGCGTTCCCTCGGCGTCTGCGAAGAAGAAGTGGTAGGTGCCGGGGTCGTCCTGGTTGATAGAGCGCTTGACCAGTCGGAGACCCAGCGTTTCGACCCAGAAGTCGATGTTTCGCTGCGGGTCGCCCGCAACGCACGTCACGTGGTGAATGCCCGGTGTCGGCGGAACGTCAGTCATCGCTGATGTATACGCACTGGAAGGTCTTGAATACGTGCTGACGTGCGTGTCACCGGGTGACGACTGTGGCTATGGCTGTTGCTCGATGGGCAATCAATCGATGTTGCGGACGGCCGGGAGCGCGTCCCGAGCGCGGATGCGCGAGGTCGCGCGAGACGGGGAAAGGCAGGTCTGCCGTTGCTGTGCGGTTGCGGTAGCCACTCCGATAGCACCCGCGAACGCTCTACCGAACGTGAGCGGCCTTTTTCACTATGTTTTTGCAAGGACGGTGCGGTGTGCGCCGTCAGGCGCACCCGACACCGGACGCAGCAAAAAGTAGTCTACTACTCCCACTCAGTATAGCCGCACTTCCCGCAGTGCTGGCGGTCGTCGTGCTGGGCGAGGAACGAATCGCCGCATCGGGGACACAGTTCGCGCTCGGCGTCGCCGTCGTCGTTGTAGAGTTCGTGTCGGGGCATTATGCCTCCTCGGCCTCCTCGCTCTCGCCGTCGGCGACAATCTTGTTGCGGTCGAGCATGTGGTCCTGCTCGACGTCCTGTGCGTGCTCGGGCGTCTCGTAGACTTTCGCGTAGCCGATGGTCGTTCGCATCCCGAACTTCGTGTCCAGTTTGTGGACGACGACTTCCTCGCTGTCCTTGTTCAGCATGGCCGCAAGCGAGTCTCGCACGGAGAGGCGGGAGGGCGTCGCCTCCTCGTGAGTGACCTCGAACCGGACGTCCGTCCGGTGCAACATAGGGTTCTCGTCTTCTTCGATGATATCGATATCCATGTTGGTGTATCTTCACTCTGAGTCGCGTAAAAGCATTTCGAAGGCCGTTCCGACCGTCCAGCCGCCTCGCGGTTCGCAATACTGTCAATTACCTATACAAAATTCTATTGCCGAGTGACGACTAATCGGATACCACACAGTGTCTTGTTTTCTCATGCACGTCAAATATCTCACTCAGGCTGGAGGTACTGTCTGTGGCTGAACTTCCGCGAGTACCGACGGGTATCGCCGGTCTCGACGAGGTTCTTCGCGGCGGACTGGTCGCCGGGCGGAGTTATCTGCTCCGGGGCGAACCAGGGACGGGAAAATCGATTCTCGGGTTGCACTTCCTGACTGCCGGCACCGACGACGAGACGGTGCTGTACATCAACCTCGAAGAGCCGACTGACCAGATCCGAGACAACGCCAGGTCGCTTGGATTCGACCTCTCTGACGTCGAGTTTCTCGACCTCTCACCGAGTTCCGACTTCTTCGCTGAAGACCAGTCATACAGCGTCTTCGAGTCCAGCGAAGTCGAGCAGACGCCGATGGCCGAGCGCATCACCGAGCGCGTCGGCAAACTCGAACCCGACCGCGTCTTCCTTGACCCGGTCACGCAGTTTCGGTATCTGACGAACGACGACTACCAGTTCCGCAAGCAGGTCATCTCCTTCATGCGCTATCTCAAGGAGCATGACGCCACTGTTCTGTTCACTTCGCAGTGGAGCGAGACCACGCCTGACGACGACCTGCAGTTTCTCGCCGACGGCGTCATCGAACTGGGTCAGAGTGAGCACGGCCGTACGCTCGAGGTGCCGAAACTCCGCGGCTCCGACAAACAGAGCGGCGTTCACTCGCTGACGATTTCACGGGATGGCATCGACGTGTACCCCGTTCTCGTGCCGGGCGATCACACTGCGTCGTTCGAAACCGGCACCCTCGCCTCGGGTGTCGAGACCCTCGATTCGTTGCTGAACGGTGGTCTCGAACGCGGCACCCTCACGGTCGTCAGCGGGCCGACCGGGGTCGGCAAGACCACCACCGGCTCGCTGTTCCTGACCGAAGCGGCCGCGAGTGGCGAACGGTCTGTCATCTACATGTTCGAGGAGAACGAGTCGACGTTCCGTCACCGGTCGGAGTCTATCGGGGTTCCCGTCGGTGAGATGGTCGACGACGGAACTCTCGCTATCGAGGAGATCGAGCCGCTCGACTTTTCACCCGAGGAGTTCGCCAGCATGGTCCGGGAGGAAGTCGAAGAGCACGACACCAGCGTCGTAATGCTCGACGGTATCAAAGGCTACACCCTCTCGATTCAGGGCGACGAGAAGGAACTCATTCGCAAGCTCCACGCGCTCGGACGGTACCTGAAAAACATGGGCGTGACCGTCGTCTTCCTCGACGAGGTTGCCTCCGTCCAGGGCGAATTTCGCCCAACAGAGGCCGGTATCAGCTATCTCGCGGACAATATCCTCTTTCTCCGATACGCAGAGATGGGTGACGAGATCGGAAAGGTTGTCGGCGTGCTGAAAAAGCGCGTCGGTACCTCCGAGCGGACCCTCCGCCCCTTCGAAATCACGGGTGGAGGAGTCGTCGTCGGTGACCCACTCTCGAACGTCCAGGGCCTGTTGAGCGGTTCGCCATCGATAGACTCTGAGACCCGTGAATGACCGGTGAGTTCGACCCTCCGTTGGCTGACGGGAGCGTCAGCGGTGAGTCCTCTCTCCGGCTGTTGTTGTCTCACAACCGAAACAGGGAACTGCTGGCCGACTGGCTCGCCCCGTCGTATCAGATTTCGACTGGTGACGGGCCGGACTTCGACGGGACCGACCTCTGTCTCGTCGACGACGAGGGGTTTCTCACCGCTCGGGAGTCGATTCAGGACTGGAAGGAGGCCGAACACCCGCGGTTCGCACCGGTCGTCCTCATCACGGAACAGCCGCTCTCTGAGGACCTCGAACCCGAGGCGTGGGCGGACATTGACGGGCTGTACGTCGTCGACGAGGTCGTGTCGATGCCGACAGAAAAGTCGGTGCTCGGTCGGCGACTGGAGAATTTACTTGAGCGGCGCTTTCTCTCTGACCGCCTCGCCAGACAGTACGAACGGTCCGAACAGCGGTTCGCCTCACTCTTTCACGCGATGCCGGACGCTGCCGTCGTGCTCGACGAAGACGCGACGATGGACTACGTCAACGACGCGTTCTGTGCGACGGTCGGGCTAGAACGTGAGGCGATTCTCGGGGAGTCGCTAGAATCGCTGTCTACGTTCGATGCCGCGACGATTGGCCAACTGCAGGACGCCGCTGCCCGCGCGATGGCCGGGGAGACGGTCGACGACCTGTCGATAGTGTTTGGGACCGAAGATGATGACGTACGCCACGCGGAACTCTCCGTCCGTGATACGACAGTCGCCGACAAACGCGGCGCCGTTCTCGTCTTCCACGACGTGACCGAACGTGTCGAACGCGAGTACGAACTCGAAGAGAGCGAACGTCGCTTTCGCTCGCTGTTCCAGTCCTCGAAAGACGCTCTGCTGCTCGCTGACGACGATGGTCGGTACGTCCAGGCTAACGAAGCAGCCACGAATCTGTTCGGTCTCGACCGCGACGAACTCCGTGGCCGCTCTGTCGAGGAGTTTACGCCAGCCGGCTACGATTTCGAAGCCGTCTGGGAGACGTTTCTCGACCAGGGGAGCATGCAAGGTGAGTTCGAACTTGTTCGGCCCGACGGCGAACATCGCATCACGGAGTTTGTCGCGACGACGAACGTCCGGCCCGGCGAGCATCTCTCTTCGCTGCGCGACGTGACCGAACGCCGCGAGATGCAGCGAGAACTGGCCCAGAGTGAACAGCGCTTCCGTGAGATTGCAAACCACGTTCGCGAGGTCATCTGGATGGTGACGCCGGACGCCAGTGAACTGCTGTACATGAGCCCGAGCGTCGAGGACCTCATCGGACAGACGCCGGACGAGATTCGGGACGACCCTGCGTCCGCCTTCGCCGAGCGGATGCCGGAAGACGACAGAACGCAGTTCGAGGAGTGGCTGTCGACAACGCTCGCGGATATCGCTGCTGGCGGGGAGAACGGCCCCTACCACACGGAGTTTCGACTCTCCTCACCCGATGGGACTCGCTGGATAGAACTCGATGCCTATCCAGTTTGCGACGAGGCAGGTGCGGTCGAACGCGTCGTCGGCATGTTGGACGATATCACCGAGACCAACGAGCGCGAGCGGGAACTCGAACGACAGAACGAACAGCTCGAGGAGTTCGCCAACATCGTCTCCCACGACCTCCGGAACCCGATTCAGATCATCCAGAGTCGAGCCGAAATGCTCCGGGAGAGAGACCGCGAGAGCGTGGACAGCGAGAGCATCTCAGCAATCCGGAACGCGGCCGGACGGATGGACGAACTCATCGAGGACCTGCTCTCGCTGTCCCGACAGGGTGAGGCGCTCGATGACATCCAGGTGTTCGACCTATCGTCGGTCGTCGAGGATGCCTGGAACCTCGTCGAGACGGGTGAGGCGACCCTGCAAACTGACATCCACGCGACTGTCGAAGCAGACTCGAATCGCCTTCAGCAGTTGTTCGAGAACCTCTTTCGAAACGCAATCGAACACGCCGGGCCCGCCGTGACTGTCTCAGTTGGGACGAGACTCCAGGGATTCTACGTCGCTGACGATGGACCTGGTATCCCCGAAGAACACCGTGAGAGTGCCTTCGAGAGTGGATTCTCCACAAACGAGGGCGGGACTGGTTACGGCCTTCACATTGTCGCCGACATCGTCGAGGCACACGGCTGGTCCATCGAGGTCACCGAGAGCGACGCTGGTGGTACACGCTTCGACATTACGGGCGTCGAGTTCGTCTGAACGTTTCAGCCAGCAATTATAACCGTCCGACACACGGTAGTATACCAATGCGAAATTTTACGCTGGGGAACATCTGGGGGATTCCCATCCGGGTCAATATTTCCCTGCTGGTGTTCTTACCGATTCTCGCCTATCTCATCGGCAGCGGCGAACAGCTTGCCGTCTATGCGGACCTCATCGAGGGGGTCGCACCGGTCACTATCGACGCCGCCGAACTCGTCGGTCAGCGCTGGACGGTCGGTATCCTCGCTGCTGTCGGGCTCTTCGTCAGCGTCGGAATTCACGAACTCGGTCACTCCTGGACTGCGATGCGCTACGGTATCCAGACTGAATCTATCACACTCTGGATTCTCGGCGGCCTGGCCAGTTTCTCCGAGATGCCCCGGGAGTGGAATCGCGAGTTCTGGATTGCTATCGCCGGTCCAATCACCAGCTTTCTGGTCGCCGGCGTCTGCTTACTCGCACTCACGGCGTTTCCGGTGTCTGCGCCCGTCGTCGTCTTCGTCGTCGGCTGGCTCGCCGTCACGAACGTCGTCCTCGCCGTGTTCAATCTGTTGCCCGCCTTCCCGATGGACGGCGGCCGCGTCCTCCGGGCGCTCCTCTCCCGGTGGCTCTCCTACACGCGCGCTACTCAGGTCGCCGCCCGCATCGGGACCATCTTTGCCGTCCTCTTTGCTGTCGTGGGCGTCCTCGCGTTCAGTCCGATCCTCCTATTGCTCGCCTTCTTCATTTACGGCGCGGCAACCAGCGAATCCAAGATGGTCGTCATCTCCGAACTGCTCTCTGACCTCACTGTCGCGGACCTCCTCACCGAAATCGAGCCCGTCGACGGCGACGAGACGCTCGCCGACCTCTTCCCGCGACTCCTCGCGGCCCGCCGGACGGACCTCCCGGTTGTCGACGCCAGCGGGAGGGTCGTCGGGGCCGTAACCGCCGACGCGATGCGGTCCGTTAACACCGCTGACTACGAAACCACCCGAGTCGACGATCTCGTGACGACCGACCTCTCGCGTCTCGACGCCGACATGGATGCCTTCGACGCGCTCGTCGAACTCAGTCAAAGCCGGAGCGAGGTCGCGCTCGCCGAACGCGACGGCGCCGTCGTCGGCGTCGTCTCCCGGTCGGACTTTGCTGCCGCTCTCGACCTCCGGCGCGGCAAACAGCCGTTCTAGCTCTCTCGGGTCCCAATTCGGACTCGGGTACCGTCAGATTCGGCGAACACTGCAACCTCGCCGCTCTTTCTCTCGGTTACGAACTCCAGCGGCCCGGCCGACGCTGTGCCGTTGACCTCAGGTATCGCCGCCGTTCCGACCGTGCTTCCGTTCTGGGTCACCCGGAGGTCGAAGCCGTCTTCGGCGGGAACGACACTGCTGTTGTGGTCGTCGACGCGCACGTCGGCCCGGACGGCCGAGGACGTGTACGACCGCGTGCGCTCGCCGTCCACGATCAGGTCGACGACGTAGGCACTTCCGTTGCCGACGACCGACCAGCCACTGCGCTCGACAGAGACGGTCTCGCGCCAGCCGACCCCGCCGACCGACACGCTCGCGTTGCCCTGGTAGGCAAGCAGGGACGACTGGACGGCAGTCGTCCACATCTCCCGCTGGTCGCTGACGACGACGACGCCGCTGACGTTGCTCTGTAAGGTTTCTTCCTCGATGAAATCGCCGACGGTCGAGTGGCCGGTTGTCCCGTTGTCGACGTAGGCGATCTGATAGTCCTCGACTGTGACGCTCGTCGAATTCTCGACACGGCCGTCGTCGACGAGCACGAACCCGTAGGGGACACCGACGAGGCCGACGAGTGCGGTGAAGACGGCGATTGTGCCGACCGCGGCCTGCCGGCGCGAAATCGGGCTTGCGAGGAGGCGGTCGGGCAGGAGCGGCGGGAGCGCGGGTATCGCGAGCAGCAGCGTGACGAAGACGGTCGTGATCGTGACGAGCCAGAACGACTCGTCGGAGACTGCAGCTCCGGCGATACCGAGTGCGCCGAAGAGGCCGAGAATGAGCAGCCAGATGGTCGCAATCTGGCGTCTGGTCGGTGCACGTGGCAACACCGAGAGGGGCCGTGGCAGCCCTTTCGTACTCCCGCCGGCCGCCACCGCGACCAGCACCGACAGCAGCAACACCAGCACTGTTCCGGCGCCTCGATAGAGGACGAAGGTGTTCGCATCCTCGGGCAGGGAGATGAGCCACAGCGACTGGACCAGGCCCACCAGCACCGTCGCGAAGAACACCCGCTCGACAGCCGGTCGGCGCTCCCGCGCGACCAGCAATCCCACGCCCAGGAGGACGCCGACCAGGAATCCCAGCATGTGCGCCTGAAATCCAATACCGGCCCAGGTCGGCGGTCCGGGTGCACCCGATTCGATGCCGGCCCGGACGATTGGCTGGCGCAGCGCCGTCACTAGCTGGCCGAGTGCGCTGGTGGTGACGACCGCGACGACGGCCGCAAGCGGTGCGGTCACGATGGCGAAACCGATGATGCCGAAGACGACCCCGGAAAAGCCGATACCCGGCCCCAGCGAGAAGAGGCTGGTGAAGAGCGCGCCTGCCAGCATGATGCCGGGGAAGATGACGATGGCTCGGACCCACGGTCGCTGGAGCACCCCTTTCGGGTGGCCGGCGTCGAACCGGCCGGCCAGACCGCCGAGTCGGTTGCCCCACGCGTCCGGCGGGTGATGCCCCCAGACGTACTCGGCGATGGGGGCGAACACGAGCGTCCCGGCCATGTTCCCGATGATGTGGCTCGCGGAGCCGTGGGCGATACCGGCGGTCGCCATTCCGAGCGGGTAGAAGTACGACCACGAGACGAACGGCAGGAAGACGGGGTCTTCGAAGTTCTGGAGGCCGCCCTGTGCCAGCAGATAAAAGACGACGTTGATGCCGACGATGACGAGCGTGCCCCACGGGACTCCGTAGAGGAGTCGGTCGGAGACACGCGCTCGCCAGCGCCCGCCGCCCGCGTACCACGCGAAGGTGAGTGCGAGGACGAGTGCGACACCGAGTGCCACCTGTGTCGGAGAGGGGACCATCTACACGCAGTTTGGCCGCCGCGCTCTTGGTTCTTTTCCGACAGGCCAGCGGCGTGTCCGACACAAAACACTTCATTCCGGACAACTCTGCGTTGGGTACAGTGCTCTCCCGTCGGACATATCTCGCACAGACTGGGCTAACTGTGTCGCTGCTGGCCAGCGGCTGCGCCGGTTTCAGGGACGACTCGCCCGACTCGGCGTTTGACCCCATCGAACGGCGGAAACAACTTGGCGGGGCCGAGCCGGTAGCTATCGAGGCAGAACCGGAACGGGAGTACACGTATCTGCCAGACGAGGACCGCGTGCGGATTACATACGGCTCCGGCCGTTCCCAGTTGATGCCATTCGAGGAATGGGGGACGATGCGGGCGAAGTTTCAGGCTGCTGACCACGTCGGGACACTCCTTCAGCAAGAGTCGCTGCTCGGTGATGGAATCAGTACCGGTGTCGGTGAGGTCTCACTCGATTCGATTGTCGACGCCACGCCACCAGCGGGAACCACGCCAATCGAGTACCGTTCGGTCGAGAGCGCGCCTATTATCAGCCACGAACATCTCTACGACCGCGACGGAACTCTCGTCACCGAACCCGATGCCGCCTTCGAGACGGTGGTTGCCGCGACACCGCGGGCGGTAACGGTGACGATGCTGTTTCCCGAACGAGAGTACACGACGACTGTTCCTGTCGTCTGTAAGCGTACGTGGTTACAGTACGACTGATACTGTTGGACGTAACTTCGTAAAGATATTCGCCACCCCGGGGTGGCGAAATTCTTGAAAGGCTTACGTCCGACAGTATGAGTCTGCCGCGTTGTCACTCCTGACTCCGCGCGTTGACCCATCTCGGCTAACAGATGCGACAGGTGGAGCCGGTCGTTCACTCACGACCAGTTACGTCGTCACCCAGCTCTGCGAGCAGGTGACTGATGTGTAACCGATCGTTCACTCACGACCGGCTCCCTGTGGTCCCATCTCGGCTAACAGATGCGACAGGTGGAGCCGATCGTTCGTCCCCTCTTTCAGGTCCATATCTATCTCGCCGGCCAGCCGGTGCAGGCGAGCGAGCGCGTCGCCGGTGTACCGCGAGCGGGCCACCGTCAGCACGTCGTCCAGCACTTCGGTGCCGCTGTATCCCTCGTCGACGAGGAGTTCGTCCAGCGTCGACCGGGCGTCGGTGAACGCCCCGGCCTCGGCGTCGGTCAGCATCTCCCCGACGCGCTCGTCGACGCCCACCGCAGAGAGCGTCTCGTAGGCGGTGTTCATCGTAATCTCGCCCGCCTGCTCGGCGGTGGTCTGGGCCCCCAGAATTGCGGCCCGGATGTCGCCGTCGGCCGCGCCGGCGACGTACTCCAGTCCCTCTGCGTCGTAGTCGACGCCCTCGGCCTCGACGATGGGCTCGAGGACGCCGACGATCTCCTCTGGCCTCGGCGAGCGAACCGGGATGGGGAAACACCGCGAGCGAATGGCGGGAATCAGCGAGGAGGGCTGGCGGGTGACGATGACGAACTGCGTCGCCTCGTAGTACTGCTCCATCACCCGTCGGAGCGCCTGCTGGAAGTCCTCGCGCATCCCCTCGGCGTTGTCGAGGACGACGGTCTTGTAGTCACCCGAAACTGGTGAGTAGCTCGCCGATTCCTTGAGCACGTGGTTGATGAGGTCGGCCTTCGAGGAGTTTCGGCGGCGCTTCGCGTCGATAAAGCGTGCAAATCGGGGGTCGTCGGCGAGTTCCTTCTTCGACATGCCGAAGAAGTCCGCGACGTTGATTTCGACGCGGTCGGCGTCGGGTTTCTCGTGTGTCTCGCGCGTGAGCGCGCGCACCGCTGCGGTCTTGCCACTGCCTTTCGGTCCGTGGACGACGAGATTCATCGGTTCTTGGATTGCCCGCTCGAATCGGTCCCGGACCTCGGGTTGGGGCAACTCTGACAGCGCCGGCGCGTGTTCCTCCGTCCACAGTGGCCCGTCCATCGGTTCTGTATTCGGTGTCGTCCGGTACAAATGTTCCTACCTGTGACGCCCGCGCGCCAGCAGTCATACTTATGTACGTTGGCTGTCCAGTTACAGTTCGACAGCGGGGAACTCTCGATCCGCTCCCACGCCCGCCAGCATCCCCTGCTCACGACGAATCATGTTCGACGACCAGCCAGCACGAGAGACGACGTTTCTCTACGAACTCGCGCGCGACTCCGAGACACAGAAGCTCATCTCGTATCTCCGACAGAGCGACAAGCCGGAGATTCGCCGCCGAACAGCCGAGGTTCTCGGTGACTTGGCCGACGTTTCGACACACGATGACGACGAGGACGCCGTCCGTGCACTCGTCTACACCGTGACCGAGGACGACGACGAGAGCGTCCGCGCTCGCGCCATCGACGCACTCTACCGGTACGGACAGCCCGCACTCGACCACCTGATAGACGAGATGGCCGACTTCGACACCGAAGAGGCGCCCGACTGGGTGACCTCTCGGACCTTGATCGGCTGGCTCGACGCCGACTATCCGGAGTTTCGCATGGTTGCGGCTGCGGCGCTGGGGCGGATGGGCGACGAGAACGCAGTCCCGCACTTGCTCGACGCGCTGGACGACTCCGCGCCGCGGGTCCGTGAGCGGGCTGCCCGGTCCTGCGGCCTCATCGGTGACTCCCGGTGTATCCCGGCACTCGCGGATCGACTGGACGACCGCAACCCGATCGTCCAACAGGCGGCTGCCAACGCGCTCGGCAGTATCGGTTCCCAGTCTGCACTCGAACCGCTCATCCCGCTGGCTCGTGCAGACAACGAGGAACTCCGGCGTATCGCCGTCGACGAACTCGGACAGTTCGGGAGCTTCAAACCGATCGTCGTCCTGTTGAAAGCCCTCGAAGACGACGCCGAGTCAATTCAGCGAACGGCGCTCGTCTCGCTCATCCAACTGTTCGTCGACGCACCACCGGACCGAAGCAAGGAAGTCCGGGGAACTGTCGCCGAGCAACTCCAGCGCATCGATACTGCGGCGGTTGTCCCGCCGCTGCTCGATGTCATGTCCGAGAGCCAGCGCTGGGAGATTCGGCGCAACGCGACGTGGCTCCTTGGGACCGTTGCCGACCCCGATAGCGACACCCGGGACGACGTGTACGACTGTCTCATCGATGCCCTCGACGACGAGGACGAACAGACCGCGAAGCTCGCTGCTGCAAGTCTCGCTGCCCTCGACAGCGACGAACTCGAACGCCGACTCCACATTTACGTGCAAGACGAGCAGGGCTCAGACGAGGCCGTCGACCTGGCGTCGGAAGTACTCGAAGAGATCGGGAGCTCGCTGTCGAAGGAACTGGTGACAAACTCCGTCGACTACACGTACGTCCGTAATCCGGCCGACTACACCGAACGCAAGCGCACACAGCACGGCGACGCCGAGGAGCAGTGAGCAACTCCCTCCTCTCGGGCACGTCAGCGGCTGCCGTCGTGAGCGCTTGTCACGAACGTCTGCTCGTTTGCCGTAATTGAGATGTCGAACAACTGTTCTAATATGTTTATCGTCGAGGCCGACTGCGCACTCGGGTTGACGTAGAAATGAGAGAGTGCGCCGACATCAGCAAGTCGCCGCGTGAGCAGATGCAGGAATTTGAACACTGTCTGGGTCTCGAACTTCTCGATAATCTCTGAGAGGATGTCGAATTCGAACGATACTTTGCCGTTTTTTCGCTTCTGCTCATCGAGGACGCGCGACGCTGTCTCGCCGAGGTCAGACAGTCCCAGACGCCTGTCCAGTCGAACGACTTCCAGGGGTGCGCTCGATAAGTCGACATTGTCGACGCCGGCGAGTGGCGTCTCTTTGGTCGTCAGGATGACCGTCCACGCCGGCCATTTCTGGAGTTTGTCTTTCAGCAGTCGAATCCGCTCGCCGGGCGTCGTCGTCACGAACACGACGATGTCGCCGGGTGTGAGAAAGTGCATGCGTGCGTTGTCCGCCCCGGTCGAATTCAGTGGTGAGCGAACGAGTACGCTCCCGGTCCCGTTGACCTCCTCTGCGACGTGTACGTCCGTCTCGATGAGTGGCTTCCCGTGTTCGAACAGATGTTCTCTGAACCGGTTGAGCCCGTCCTGTTCGTCGTGACTCTCGCCGGATCGGGTGCAGTACGGACACTCCCACGTCGTCCGGAAATCGGGCTTCGAGAGCTGGTTCCGGTGGTGCTCCAGAAGGTGAGACTTGATAGCGTCGGCTATCGTTCCCTGAGTCGCCGACCAGACAGTAAATTCACAGTGACGACACCGCCAGCGGTGGACCATCTATTCCATATCGAAACTGCGTGACTATAGTTTTTCACGTTATGTCTCGGGACCGCACAGCTCTGTGCAGATCTCCGCGATGGTACCCGGAGGCTTGGTGGTTGGTCTGACCGGAGAGAGTCGTTCTCTCGACGAGTTCATCGTGGGCCGTCCGCGGGGGGTGATCAGGTCGTCGCGGACCTGTTGATATCCACGTGACTGTCACCCGCTTCGGCTGCCGTCATGTCTCACTCTCCACGGTGTCGCCGACTCGGAGCGTCTTGCCGCGGTCTGGCGCTGGGATCTGTGTGATGATCATCGTGGTGTAGTAGTGGTCGAAGGCGGCTTCGTCGGTCCAGTCGGGGAACGTCTCCTGGCGCTTCTCGATGAAGGTTTCACGGAACCTGGCAATCGATTCGCCAGTGTCGGGGTCCCGTTGTGGGACGACACACCGGCCACACGGCGTGACACCCTCGAAGCGAACGCCGCCAACGTCGAAGGTAGGTGCGTCGTCGCCGACGAAGCGGTCCTCCCAGAACGCTGGGACGCCCGAAATCTCGACGTTCGCACGGAGGCGGCGGCGCGCGCTTTCGACGGTCATCCTGTCGAACCACGAGGCGACGGTCCGGAGGGTTCCGGTGCTGATGACCGACGGACCCATATCCCGTCGGTCGACGAATCCCAGCGTCTCGTCCCGCCGGAGCGTCAGGTCCGTGTCGAAAAACTCCTCGAACCACGCCTCGGCCCGGTCGCGCTCGCTGTCGAGGTCGAAGCGCTGGCACTCGCCGGCCGGCGTCTCGACGCGTAACTCGTCGGTCGCTCGGTCGAACGCCGTCGTCAGTTCGTGAACGCGAGCCGTTCGCTTTCCGTTTATCACGTCGCCGTCTGCGTCGAAGAGTGCGTATTCGCGGTCGGAAGCGAGCGTGCCACCGTCGAGGACGGTCGCGCTCTCGATGTCGCTGCCGGACAGTCCCTTCACCGGGTACACGGTGAGGCGTTCGAGTCGTGCCATGTGTTCGCTTTCTCCACATCAGGCCGGCGTCCCATTGAGGCTATCGAC
Source organism: Salinibaculum salinum (assembly GCF_037645885.1). Taxonomy (NCBI): domain Archaea; kingdom Methanobacteriati; phylum Methanobacteriota; class Halobacteria; order Halobacteriales; family Haloarculaceae; genus Salinibaculum; species Salinibaculum salinum. The sequence continues at coordinate 389,996 of NZ_JBBENW010000002.1, forward strand.
AGCGTCCGCTCGCTGCATTCGGGGGTTCTCACCGCCTCTCGAGCTACATCTCCGGGTCGAACAGCTCTTCGAGAACTTTCTGCTGGGCCGCCCGGAGGTGCTGGTGGTAGGTCGGTCGGGAGATGTCCATCGCCTCGGCGAGTTCGTTCCCGTCGATCTGACGGGGCCACTCGAAGAAACCACCGAGGAACGCCGTCCGAAGTGCCGTCTCCTGGCGGTCAGTAAAGCGGTCGGCCAGCGCTGCGCGGAACTCCTGTCTCGTCTGGACCGGTCGCTCGCGCTCGTGATAGCCCACGAGGTCCGTTCCCGGATACTGCTGTTCGACGAGGTCGTACAGCTCCCGGGCTTCTGCTTCGTATGGCAATTCGACGGTAAATCGTGCCTGCCCTTCGCTGGCGACGACGTGTCGCGGGACTGCCCCGTACTCGGTCAGTGTCGCAACCAGTGACTCTTCGACGATGAGTTCCACCAGACAGCTGTCGTCGTGGTTGACAATACACGTCGCTTCGCTGACTGCCTCGTCTTCGCGGGCGAGTTGTGCTAGCTCTTCGCCGTCGACTCCCTCTGCGGTGAGATACACCTGGAGCGTCCCGTCGGACCGGTAGTCGGTTCCGGCGACCGTCAGCGTACACTCTGCGGCCCGCGAGAGTCTGCTAAAGAGCAGACCCGAGTCGTCGATGGCGAACTCCAGTTCGATGATTTTGTCGGCATCGAGGATACGACCCCGCTCGACTGCGTTGATAGCGTTCGCGACCGCACGCCCGAGCGCGCTGAGGACGACCTGTTCGCGTTCGTCGAAGGCGTCGGACTCGTTGCTCAGAACCGCGAGGACGCCGTAGCTGGTGTCTTTGTACACCAGCGGGACGACCATCATCGACCGGGCCGAAGCGTCAGCGACGAGTTCGGTCCACTGCTCGTCGGTTCTCACGTCCTGTCTGACCTGCGCCGTCTCGGCCGCGTACGCTTTGCCGACGATGCTGTCCTCGGTGAGTTCGAAAGTTACGTCCCCGAATGGCAGCGCTGCCGTCCCGTCCCACGCTGCCGGGGTGATGGTGTCCGTCGCGACGTCAGGTCGACCAACCCACGCGAACGTGTACGGGTCCGCCGCTGCGAGTTGCTCGACGACGCCCGCCTCCAGTTCGTCCCGGGTGGTCGCTTCGACCAGGACTTCGATGGTGTTCTCGATGAGGCCGTTGACCCGTTCGAGGACGGTTTCGACGTGCTCCCGGGCCTCCCGGACTTCGCGTTCGCGCTTCGCCCGAGTGAAGGCCGCAGCGGCCGCCGTTGCCAACAGCGCGAGCACCTGTTCGTCGGTCTCGTCGAACGCTGCCGGCTCGACTGCACCGACACTAATCGTGCCGTGGACGCCGATCGGATAGTACATCGCCGAGCGAATCTCGTCGGAGTCCACGTCCGCGTCGACCGTCCGGAGGTCGTCGATAATACGGGATTCGCCGGTCGCAAACACCTCGCCAGGAAGTCCCTCGCCCACGTCGTAGACCGGCCGATCGCCGAGGTAGTCTTTGATGGCCGCTGTCGCGCCTGCCGGGATTAGCGTCCCGGCGTCGGCGTCGTACACTCGCACCATGTTGATATCGAAGCCGAGTACGTCGGCAGCAGCCTTCGCCGCGAGTTCGGCGACTTCCTCGCGGTCGCGGGCCTGCATCAGCTGCTGGGTGGTGTCGAGCAGGCCCGAGAGCCGGTCGTGGTGGGACTGGCGCTCCCGTTCGTAGGCCTGCTGTTCGAGGATGTAGCTGACCCAGTCGGTCAGCAGGTCCACGAACGTCTTTTCCGAGAGCGTAAAGTCCCGCCCCCGTGGCTCGTGGTCCGCAAAACAGACCGTCCCGTACTGGTCGCCGTCGACGTAGATGGCTGCGCCGAGATAACAGCCCAGACTGAACCGTTCGTAGGCCGGGTCGTCCTCCCACCCTTCCTCGACCGCGTTGTCGACGGCCAGCGGCGTCTCCTGGTTCAGCGTTTTTCGGCAATAGGCTTCCTCCAGCGGTGCCGTCGAACCCGGCTGGAGTTTTGGGTGGTCACCGACTGATTCGACTATCTCCTGTGTCTCGTCGTCGATTGCCGTCAGAAATGCCAGATCGACATCCAGCCGCTCGCGCCCGATATCGAGCATTCGAACGATTTTCTCCGTCTGGGTGTACTCAGTGCTGGACGCGACCTCGTGGAGATTCTGAAGTGCGCGTTCACCCGTCGGTAGTTCGCCTTCGGTGGCTGCTCTCCCCCCGTCTGTGACGATTCGTCTATCCTCCGTCCCGTTCGTGCCTGCCACCGCGCGAGCCGCGCGAATTCCCTCTCTCATGCAGTTACCGTACCTAACGCTCTCTCCATGTTAAAACACCACTCCAGTTGCTGCTGTTGTCCTCGCAGATCGAAATTCTGTATCGCAATATGCACTTTACCACGTGTTGTCCTTCGACGCGCTACCCTTTTGGGAATCGACCGGCTACGGGCTGGTAATGGTCGAAAACGTGGCCAGTGAGATGGCCGAGCTCGAGGCCGAGGATTTCTATCTGCTCTCGGGGTTAGAACAGGGGATGCGCTTCTCGAAGTGGGTCGACGGGGCGAAACTACCCGATTTCGCCGACCTGACACCCGAGGAGGTCGAGTACCGGCTGGACCGGTGTGAGCGCCGCGGCCTCCTCGAACGGAAGACGATTCAGTACGAGGGGTACCGGCTCACCTTCGAGGGGTACGACGCACTCGCGTTGCACACCTTCGCCGAACGCGAGACGATAGAGGGCGTCGGCGCACCGCTGGGTGTCGGCAAAGAGAGTGACGTGTACGAAGTTCGGTCGTACAAACCGCTTGCCCTGAAGTTCCACCGCGAGGGATACACCGACTTCCGTGAGGTCAACCGCGAACGGGAGTACACGTCTGACAAGGAACATGTCTCCTGGATGTACACCGCCCGAAAGGCGGCTGAACGCGAATACGAGGCCCTCGAAACGCTCTATCCGGACGTTTCGGTTCCCCAGCCGATCGACCACAACCGCCACGCCGTCGTGATGGAGCGCATCGACGGCGTCGAACTCGGCCGGGCGAAACTCGAAGACGCCCAGGTCGTACCGATTCTCGACCTGGTTCTCGACGAGGTGGCTACCGCCTACGACGCCGGCTTCGTCCACGCGGACATGAGCGAGTACAACGTCTTCATCAACAGCGAGGGCGTGACTGTCTTCGACTGGCCACAGGCCGTGCCGACCGACCACGAGAACAGCGACGAACTGCTCGCGCGCGACGTGACGAACATCGTCGGCTACTTCCAGCGCAAATACCCCCACCACGTCGAGAGCGTCGACACCGACGCCCTCGCTGCTGCGGTCGCAGCCGACGAGTTCGACTCTGTCGACGAATTCGCCGAATAGCGCCGCTTTTCGGTCCTTTTGGCACACTTTGGGGGTACCTGCTCCGTCTCCGCGATAAACTTCATATAGCGATATACAATCGGCCGTGCGTCAGCGATCGTCGAGAAACGCGCCTGCTCGGTCGCGACCGAGGCCCATCAGTTCGGCAAGAAAGTCGGGGTCGCGGTCGAGTTTCGTCGAGCAGTGGAACCGTTCGCCCATCTCGATGCGGTGAATCTCGGTCTGCGTGAACTCGTCGGCAGGGAGTTTGCCGTCCGCGACCCACTCGTTGATGCGTTCGATGAATCCCAGTTCCTGATTCAGCGAGATGTTCCCCGAGAGTTCGTTTCGCCGGTCGGCAATCTCCTCGATGCTTTTTGGTTCGTTGTCGAGTTCCTGCGGGTTGATCTGGATAATCCAGAGCTCGTCGGGTTTTCGCTCTGACGGCTGGCTCATCAGGTCGCCGACGGGTGGGTTCTGGGAGAACAGGCCGTCCCAGTGGTAGTGGCCGTTGATCTTGACGGCCTCGAAGACGTTGGGAACGGCTGCAGAGGCCAGGACGGCGTCAACAGTCACGTCCTCGTTGACGAACGTCTCGAAGACGCCCGCGTTGATATTGACGGTGCCGACCACCAGCTCCGGCGCGCCGGCCTGGCAGTGGTCGGGGATGGCTTCGAAGTCGATGTGTGTCTCCAGGACTTCTCGGATCCGGTCTTTCCCGATTTCCTTGCCGGGAACCTGGTAGGGGCTGAGCTGGGGGAGTGGCATCCCGTTCGACTCCAGTTTGTTGATACTCATCAGCCAGGAGTTCAGCATCCGATCGCTGTACTCCGTGGCCGAGAGGTCGTCCCAGACCGCATTCAGGAGATTTGCGGCCGTGGCTGTATCGCCAGTCACCAGGCCGTACCAGGTCGCGAGAGCGTTGAACGCCCCCCCCAGAGGTACCGCTGATGCCGACGAGTTCGTACTCGCTTTCCCAGTCACACTCTTCCAGCAGTTTCTCCAGAACGCCCGCGGTGAACGCGGTGTGGCTGCCGCCACCCTGACAGGCGATGGCGACGTTGGTTGTTTCACTCATGAGTTACTCGTAGGTGTGCGTGTAGCCGCCGTCGAAGAGCAGGTCGGCACCGTTGAGGTGGTCGGCGTGACCGGAGAAACCGAAGACAAAGAGGTTCGCGACATCGGCAGGGGTCATCATCTCTTTTGTGCGGGCCTGTCCCAGCATGACGTCCTCGACGACCGCCTGTTCGGAGATGCCGCGTTCTTCGGCGGTGTCCTGAATCTGGTCGACCATCAGCGGCGTCATGACGTAGCCGACAGAGACCGAAAATCCACGGAGGGTTCCCTCGCCCTCAGCGGCAATGGCCCGCGTCAATCCCGTGATGCCGTGTTTGGCCGTGATGTAGGCGGGCTTGGCCTGGGTCGCGTAGTGACCGTGGACCGACGACATGTTGGCAATCGCACCGACCCCGTCGTCGGTCGACTTGATGTGGGGGATGGCCTTCTTCGCGGTGTAAAACGGCGACCGGAGCATGATGTCCGTCAAGAGCTCGTATTTTTCCATGGGGAACTCCGCAATCGGGTCGATGTGTTGCATTCCCGCGATGTTGGCGACGTATCGCAGGTCACCCTCGGTGGCGGCGGCCTCGACGACTGCGTCGACGTCACCGTCGTCTGTCAGGTCCGTCTCGACCGGGTGAAATCGGCCAGGGACGTCGAACTCCTCGGTGCGAGCGACCGTCTCTGCGAGACCGTTCCCGTCGATGTCGGCTCCGACGACCGTGAGACCGTTCGCGGCGAGCGCGACGGCAGTCGCCTGGCCGATGCCCGACGCGGCGCCCGTCACGAGCGCCACGTTGTCCTCGGTAAAACGGGCGTTTTCCAGCACGAGAAGGTCCTCGCGGGTCAGTTCCGGTGCACTCAGTTCGAACTCGTCGTCTGTCATACAATCTCACACGGTGCCACGTCCGGATAACTACATCTCACGTCAGGGTAACGTGGCTACCGTCGAGTGAGCGAGTCACAACCGACCCGCACGAAAACAGCGTCTCGAATACGACTCAGGCCAGCAGTTCGACGCCGAGCACGAGTGCGCCGACGAGTCCGAAGACGATGCCCAGCCCGATTTCCATCAGGTCACTGGGGACGTACTTGCCGGCGCGAGTGCCGATAGTTCCGCCGATGAGGACACCCGGAATCGACCAGGCGACGACGTACCAGACCGGCGTCGCGGTGAGTGCGTGGACGAGCGCGCCCGCTCCGGCGGCGATACCGAGCGTGAAGACGCTCGTGGCGACGGCAACCCGTGGCGGGAGTCGACACCGGACGATGAGCTGTGTGGTGACGATTTCGGGCAGGCCAGCACTGATAAGGCCGGTGATGAACCCGCCAGCCGTCGACAGTCCGACACCGGGCGGCCGCCAGCAGACGTCGTACGTGAACGTTTCGCCGTCAGTCGCCGTGATGGTCTTCGTGCCGCGGCCGGTGTTTTTCTCCTTCAGGAAGTCGTTTTCGCACTCACCCGGTTCGCACTCCTCGGCGGGGTCGTAGTAGACGAGGAAGGCACCCAGCAGAATCAGTCCGGCGCCAAAGAGGAGTTTGAGGAGCGTCGGGTCGACGTAGTGTGCGGCGAAGGCTCCGACGATGACGGCTGGGACCGCACCCGCGAGCAGCCACTTGGCGGTCTGGTAGTCGACAACGCCCTGCTTGACATAGGAGCGCAGTCCGTTCCCCATCCCGAACACCTCCGTCAGGAGGCCGGCGCCGATCGCCTGTGCGGGGGCCAGCCCAACACCGAGCATGAAGAAGGGACTGAAAAACAGCGCTCCCGAGACGCCCGACGCGAGCGCGATAGTCGAGAAGACGATCGCGGCGGGAAACACCCACCAGTGGGCGACGAACCGCTCCATCGTGAACGCTGTCGGCGGGGTGGCGCCACCACTCTCGGCGGCTGCCACTGTCCCGACGAGCGCGACCAGACCGACTGCGGCGGCGAGTGTCGTCGTGCGTTTCATTCAAAGAGCGCGTCGATGGTCTCGTCGTCGGGCGTCCAGCCACAGAACTCCCCGCCTTCGAAGGGCAACTCGACGGCGGCGACGTAGTTACAGAGACCGACGTAGAAATCACAGATCAGGCCGACAGCGACCACCTCACCGGGGTCGTATGCCGAACACAGCGCCTGGTGAATCTGGTCGGTCACGTTGCCGGTCGCCACCGCTCGCGCGTACTGCAGGAGGACGTACTCCTCGCCGGGGAACGGGGAGAGGTCGTCACCACCGATGGCCCGCATCTCGTCGGTTGTCACGCCCTTGTCGCGGGCGATGTCGACGTGCTGGTGCCACTCGTAGCGAGCACCGCGGGTGCGAGCGACGGTGAGAATGACCAGTTCCTTCGTCCGCGCCGTGAGCTGGTCGTACAGCGTGTTCAGATACTCCAGCGTCGCTTCGAGCAACTCCGGGTTGTGCGCCCACACCCGGAAGATGTGGCGGTCTCCCAGGTAGTCGTCGGTGAACAGGTAGTGATACGCCTCGGGGATGTCGTCGATGTCGAGCAGGTCGAGTCGGGTCATGGTCGGTACTGGGTAAGGACCTATTAAATCTGCATCTCACGCCAACGTAACCAACTGGTGCTGTCCACAGCGGTGGTCAGTACACGTCGAGTCTGTCGCTGACACTCGTCTGTTCGGTCCCGTTCGTCGAGGGCGCGACGAACGTGACCGCTCCGCTTCGGAACTCCGCGAGCGTCAGGCGGGGAAAGACGATACCGGTCACACTCGTCCCGGTCAGCAGCGACTCGGTGTCCCGCTGCTCGAACCCGACGAGTTCGCGGTCGCTGCTGTCGGCCCACTCCTCGAAGGACTCGTATCTCCGAAGCAGCAGCTTCGCGATGTCCGTTTCGGCGGTTTGCAGCGAGGGGCAGACACACTCTCCGCAGACCGTGTAATCGACACCCTCGATTCGGCCCTCGTCGTCGAGTGTCCGGAGTCTATCGACGATTCGCTCCTGTGTGTCCCGGATGTCGGTCGGAGCCAGCGACCGGAGATACACTTCGACTCGGGGCGGACGCTCTCCCATCAGCACCCACCACTGTCTCTCTGGGGTGCGTTGCTGACTGTTCCGTGTCTGTCTGGGCCCATAGAGACAGCGTCACACAATCCATTATTGAATGTGATTGAGTACCACGTAACGCGGTCACGTCACGTTAACCCAGTATACCCGCGATGGCGGCGCTGGCGGTCACCTGTGTCTCAGTCAGGTATACACAGCCCCCGACCGTACCTGCCGTATGACCGACCACACAGTCGTCGACCTGCTCCCGAAAGACGCGATTCAGAGCATCGACGGCCAGTCGTTCACTCATTCCTTCGAGGGAAGGACGGACGAGGAGGTCATCGTCGTCGAGGTCGGAACCAGCGCCCGCGCCTATCCGACGCGGATTCTCCAGAACCACGAAGTCGTCAACGACACGGTTGACGGCGACCCCGTTGCCATCACCTGGTGCCCGCTGTGTGCCAGCGCCGTCGTCTACGACCGGACCGTCGACGGTCAAACGCTGACGCTCGGCGTGTCGGGCAAACTCGCCGACAACGACCTCGTTCTCTACGACCGCGAGACCGAATCCGAGTGGAAACAGTCCAGCGGGGTCTGTCTCGCTGGCGAGTTCGCTGGTGAAACCCCCTACTGGTGGTCTCGTCGTCGACGCGCTGGTCGGCTACGGTCTCGGTGGACCACTCCGCGGCACCGCGGCGGAACTGGTCGAGGCGATTCCCGACCGAACCACCGTCGTTTCGCTCGACGTGCCCACGGGCAGAGACGCGACGACCGGCGAGGAACCCGGTCGTGCCGTCGACGCCGACCGTGTGGTCACGCTCGCACTCCCCAAGACCGGGCTCGTGGGAGTGAACTGTTCGCTGTTGCTCGCTGATATCGCGATTCCGAGCGTGGTCTACGACCGCCTCGACATCCTCTATGACGGTGTGTTCGGTGGGGACTATCTGGTCGAACTGGTTGAACGGTAACATCAGACGGGCGCTTCGAGCGCGTCGACAGCGTCGCGGACGGCCTGCCAGTCCGGCTGGTCCGTCGGGTCATCGGTGCTCCAGGCGTACTGAACGACGCCGTCGGTGTCGACGAGAAACACGGCGCGCTTGGCGATTCGCTTGTGTCCCTGAAACTCGTCGTAGAGGACGCCGTACTGCTCTGCGACGGTGCCGTCGCTGTCCGAGAGCAGCGGGAACTGCAACCCTTCCTGTTTGGCGAACGCCGAGTGACTGAACGAGCGGTCCGTCGAGATACCGAAGACGGTCAGTCGCTCGTCGAACTCGAACCATCCCGCATCGTGGAGCGAGCAGAGGTGACCGGTGCACTGCGGGTTGAAATCGAAGAGATAGAAGTTCAACAGCACTGGTCCCGACCCGAGCGCGTCGCCGAGGCTGTGCTCCCGGAAGTCGTCGCTCGCGTCGTCCGTCCCGGGGAGTCGAAAGGCTGGCGCATCTGCCCCTTCTGATAGCATAGTCTACAGACGTGTGGGCGGGAGTATCAATCTCGGCCAACGGCCGGGTAACCGGGTTACCCGTCTCTCACCCTCTCCCCGATAGTTACCAGTTCGTTACCGCGTTTCTCTCGGCTCAGCAAACGGTTATCCGTGCCACCGCGTCGGACGCTGTAGAGAGACTCGGGCGACCGGGAGACTCTGGTGAGACACATGGTCGAAATAACACTGCTCGGCGGACTCGTCGGTGGACTGGTTGCGACAAGCGTGATGACCATCTTCATGATGGCGCTGGGGGACGACTCCCCGCCACCGACGGCGCTGTTCTGGTCGAAGTCCGTCGGCGACGAGGGACCGGAATCGTACATGATGCAGGGGATGGCGCTGCACATGTTCTACGGCGTCGTCGCCGGCGTCATCCTGGCGGTAGCGTTACCTGCTGTCGGCTTCGGAGACGTAACGCTCGTGACTGCGCTGGGCATCGGTCTGGCGTTCGGCTTCGTCCTGTTCGTCGGGGCTGCAATCTTCTGGATGAACGTCGTGCTCGCACTGGACCCGGAACCGAAACAGGTCGGAGCCTTCCTGCTCTTTCACCTGATTTACGGGGCCGTCCTCGGGGGCGTTCTCGGGGCAGGCGTGGTGTAAACAACAGGAGAGTATCGTGTCACCAGCAAATGGTCACGGGAGGCCGATGGACGAAGCCAACTGCCGGGTGCTCGCAGCGGTCGTCGACCGCTACGACAGTACCGGAGAGCCAGTCAGCGCGGCGACAGTCGCGGACACACTCGGACGCGCAACGACTGCGGTCAGTGGCCGACTGACAGAGCTGGAGTCGTGTGAGTTTCTTGCCCCAGTCGGGGACGGCTATCGACCGACAGTGACTGGCCGCGAGTTCCTCGAACTCGACATCGAGTGTGGGCCGGTCATCGTCGATACCGACGACGAGTGAGTCCATCAGCACGAAGTTTCTTTAGGCAGGCGGGCCGGAGAGAAACTACGCGCAGCGAACTATGAGTAAAGAAAACAGCGACAACACGACGGCGTTCCGTTCTAGCGACCACGGGGGTGAGGACCTGTCTGACCGTCCCTACGCTATCTACCGCTGTACGGACTGCCGGAACGTCGTGCTCTCGATGCAGGACTGTGAGGGTGGGATGACCTGCCACGGCGAACCGATGGAACGGGTCACTGACGCGGCGATGGACGTCCAGCCACCGGACCTCCGAGAGGTGTTGCTGGAAGCGTTCGGACTCCCGAAAGCGGGACTGGACATCTGTCTCTGCGTCATCGGTGAGGGTCCACTCTCAGCGGGGGAAGTGGCGGCGCAACTCGACTACGACGAGAGCACGGTTCGGTCGTATCTCAACAAGCTCGTCGACCTGGGGCTGCTGACGAAATCGGAACTCAACCGCGAGGGTGGCGGCTTCGTCACCGTGTTCCATTCCGTCGACTTGGAGGAGATGCGAAAGGAGACGCTGACTGGATTTTACGTCTGGGCCGGCGAGGCCGCCGCGCTCATCGAGCAGGCAAACCTCACGAAACAGGACTATCTCGACGCCGACCACGACGAACGCCTCGATTCAGTGTTCTGGGAACAGTTCGAGGGTGCGAAACCGGACGGCGACTGATTCGCATATAAATACCTGTCGGGGACGTGGAACGGGGTTGCCAGTCAGAGCTACGTTAAGAGGGGTGTACTGTGTTCGTTCAGATAGCCAATGAGCTCTGAACAACACACGACAATTGCGTGGACGGACGAGCAACGAGCAGTCGAGATACCGCTGTTCGCAGACGCCGAGACGGCACTGCACGCGACGCGCGACATCGTGGGCCGCAAGTGGCACCCGGTGTTGCTGTTCTATCTCTTTCAGGACGGACCACTCGGATTCAGCGCGCTCAAAGAGCGGACCGACGGCATCTCTTCGAAGATGCTCTCGGAGAGCCTCTCCGACCTCGAAGATGCGGGGCTTGTCACCCGGGAGCTACTGGACGACCAGCCGGTTCGCGTGGAGTACGCCATCTCGGAGCGGGGCGAAACGCTCGGGCCGGTCATCGAGGCGATGGTCGACTGGGGTCTCGAGGAGGACAGCCGATGACGCACTACGACGTCCTTGTCGTCGGCGGCGGCACCGGGAACAACGTCGCGGCGGCCGCGGCAGACGCCGGCCTCGACACCGCGCTCGTCGAGAAGGGGCCGCTGGGCGGAACCTGTCTGAACCGAGGCTGTAACCCATCGAAGATGGTCATCCAGGCGGCGGTGGCCGCCGACAACGTCCGCAACGCCGAGCGGTTCCACGTCGACGCCACGCTGAACGATGTCGATTTTGCCGGCGTCATCGACGACATGGCCGAGACGCTCGGCCCAATCGCCGAAGGGATGGAGGAGCGCTACCGCGAGAAGGAGAACCTCACGCTCTACAAGGACGAGGCGGTCTTCGTCGATGAGCGGACCGTGGAGGTCGACGGCGAGCAAATCAGCGCCGAGAAGGTTGTCGTCGCCGCGGGTTCGCGTCCGCTCGTGCCGCCGATCGACGGCCTCGACGAGATGGACTACCTCACCAGTCAGGAGGCGCTCTACCTCCGCGAGCAACCCGACAGCCTCGTCGTCATGGGCGGCGGGTACATTGCAGTCGAACTGGGTTACTTCTTCGAGGCGCTCGGGACGGACGTGACCATCGTCGAGATGATGGACACGCTGGTTCCCCGCGAGGACGACGACCTCTCGGAGGCGTTCACCGAAATCGCGACCGAGCGCCACGACGTGTACACCGGCTACCGTGCGACGGCCGTCGAAGAGCGCGACGGCGAGATAGCCGTCCACGCCGAGACCGAAGACGGCGAGGAGGCGGTCGTCACCGGCGACGAACTGCTCGTCGCGCTGGGTCGCCGCCCCAACACCGACACGCTCGACGTCGCGGCTGCCGGCATCGAAACCGACGACAGGGGTTTCATCGTCACCAACGACCGCCTCGAGACGAACGCCGAGGGCGTCTGGGCACAGGGCGATATCGCGGACAACGCGATGTTCAAACACTCCGGAGACTACGAGACGCAGGTCACTATCGACAACGTCGTCCACGGCGGGAACAGCGAGGCCGATTTCACCGCGATGCCACACGCCATCTTCACCGAACCGCAGATGTCCGGCGTCGGCAAGACCGAACAGGAGCTCCGGGACAGCGACACGGAGTACGTCGTCGGCCGGCAGTCACTTCCGGAGACACCGATGGGCCGGGCGAAGAAACTCGAACACGGGTTCGTGAAGGTCCTGGCCGCGCCCGACGGCGAGATACTCGGCTGTCACATGCTCGGCTACGAGGCGTCGACGATGATTCACGAGGTGGTCGTCGCGATGCGGTCGGCCGGCGGGACCGTCGACGACGTGACCGGTATCATCCACGCACACCCGACGCTGAACAAGGCCGTTCAGTACGCCTTCGAGGACGCGCAGGTGTGAGTGATGGGGCTCAAGTCCTGTCGTTCGCGGCGAGAAACCGTCGGTCGCGGACGCTCGGGCGCTACTCGAACTTCTCCTCGTAGAGGTCTGGGTGGTTCGCCTCGGCGTGGTCTTTCAACTCGTCGAGGGTGTCGAACGTTGCACCGCACTTGCACGCGTGTTCGTCGTCGGACATTACTGGTAGACAGACACAGCCGGTATCAAAAAGAGCGACTGAGGTGTGCGTTACCCGGGCCAGACCCTGCTAGTCCCGACTCGAGAGCCAGCGCAATCAGACGAGGTGATACGAGATGAATACCGAACCAGTCGAAAACGGAGACAGAAACGAACAGATGGCTGACAGTACGACCGACCGCTTCGACACGCTTGTGAGCGAGCACTCCCGGCTGCTCTCGGTCATCGGTTCGGAGCTCAGCGAATCCAGCGATGCGATTGCGTCGCTGTCGCGAAACGCCGCCACGGCTAACGAATCGAGTTCGGAGACGGCACGGCTGGCCGAAACGGCCCAGTCCTCGGCCCACGAAGCCCACGGCGAAGTGACGGAGGCCCGCGAGGCCGCGTCGGTCGCCTGCGAGGAGCTGGAGGCGCTGCGCGAGACCATGACCGAGATAGACGAGATTACGGCCGCAATCAACGATATCGCCGAGCAGACGAACATGCTCGCGCTCAACGCATCCATCGAGGCGGCCCGCGTCGGCGAAGACGGCGACGGCTTCGCGGTCGTCGCCGACGAAGTCAAGAGTCTCGCAGAGCAGGCCCAGAACCAGGCGGCGAGCATCGAGACCATCGTCGCGGACGTACGCGAGGAGACCGCCGACACGATCGACCATATCGAGTCCGTCGACGACAAGACCGCGAGTGCGACGGAGTCGATAACCGAGACTGTGGGCGACCTGGACGATATCGCGACGAGTGCAATCGAGACCTCCGAGAGCGTCGACGCGATGACCGACACGACACAGACCTACGCCGACGACATCGAGGTGCTGGCGAGCAAGGTCATCGACGCAATCAGCCAGGCGAACGAACTCGACGAACTGGTGACTGAGAGCCAGTCGCGCGAGTGACCTTACTCCTGAGTAACTGACCGTTCTTTAGACTTGGCACCGAAAGGGCAGTATGCAAGAATTCGACTTTCTGGTCATCGGCTCGGGCTCCGGCCTCGACGTCGCGAACGTCGCGGCGAACCAGGGTCAGTCCGTCGCCGTCGTCGAGAAGGGACCGCTGGGCGGGACCTGTCTCAACCGCGGTTGTATCCCGTCGAAACACCTCCTGTATCACGCTGACGTGCTCGAAACGGTCGAACGCGCCGACGAGTTCAACATCGATGTGACGGTCGACGGCGTGGATTTTGCCGACATCGTTCGCACGGTCAACGAGGAAGTGTCCGAGGATGCCGAATCGATACGGAACGGCCTGCGGTCGTCGTCGCGTCACGACCTCTTCGAGGGCGAGGCCAGTTTCGTCGACGAGCGGACCGTCGAGATCTCCGGCGGGGACGACGACGGTGCTCGCCTTCGCGCCGAGACGATTCTCATTGCTGTCGGGTCGCGCCCGTCGATTCCACCAATCGACGACATTGACTCGGTCGATTACCTGACGAGCACGGAGGCGCTCCAGTTGGAAACACCGCCGGACCGCCTTGTCATCATCGGCGGGGGGTACATCGCCGCGGAACTGGGCCACTTCTTCGGGACGTTCGGGAGCGACGTGACTATCGTCGGTCGGCGACCGAACCTCCTCCCCGAGGCCGACGAGGAAGTCGCCGAAGCGTTCACCGACAGATACCGCAATCGATTTACCGTCCACACCGGCCACGCGGCCACGTCCGTTACCGAAGCGGACGGCGAGATTAGCGTGGAGGCCCGGCCCTACGAGTATGGCGACGACTCGGGAATCGTTGCGGGCGCCGACACCGTCACTGCAGCCGGTGACGAGTTACTCGTCGCCGCCGGTCGGGAGTCGAACGCCGATACGCTGAATCTCGACGTAACGGATGTCGAGACCGACGACCGCGGGTTCATCGAGACCGACGAATACCTTCGGACTGACGCCGACGGCGTCTGGGCACTGGGCGATATCGTCGGCGAGTACCTGCTGAAACACAGCGCCAACCACGAGGCCAGGACGGCAGCGCGGAACATCTTCGGCGACGACCTCGAACCGGTCGACTACAGCGCGATGCCGTTTGCCGTTTTCGCCTCGCCCGAGGTCGCGGGGGTCGGTGCTCGGGAGGAAGAACTCCGCGCTGCGGACCGCGAGTACGCGACGAACACGTACAGCTACGAGGATACCGCTCGTGGTGACGCGATGAACGCCGACGGCTTCGTTAAGGTGCTCGTCGACCCGCAGGGGGAGATACTCGGCTGTCATATCGTCGGTCCCGACGCCTCGACGCTGATTCAGGAAGTCGTCGTCGCGATGAAGTCGGGCTCTGGAACAGTTCGGGACATTCGGAATTCGGTCCACATCCATCCCGCACTCTCGGAAGTCGTCCAGCGGGCATTTTCGGGGCAGTTCACTCGCGGCGGTGACGGCCACCACCACCAGCACTGACCGTCCGACGGCAAGTTACACCCGTGTCACCGTGTTACCCGAGCGTTCGCTCGGGGTTTTGTTCGTGAAATCCCTCCGCTCGTTTGCAATGGTAAACGCAGCAGTCGTCATTCTCGCAGGAACAGAATCGCACGCAGACACGGGCCGTCTCGTCAACGGTCTCGAAACAGCCAAGGAATTCGCAGAGACCGACGGTGACAGCGTCGAACTCGTCTTCGACGGCGCCGGAACGCAGTGGATTCCGGAACTCGAAGACGAGAACAGCGACTACCACGACCTCTACCAGACCGTCCGCGATGACACGTCCGTCTGTGACTTCTGTGCCGGTGCGTTCGGTGTCGAAGACGCTGTCGACGACGCCGGCGTCGTGACGCTGGACGACCACGACGGTCACCCGAGCATCCGCTCGCTGGTCGCCGACGATTACGAAGTTATCACGTTCTGAGTGGGCCCTGTGTCCCTTTGACACGGTCTGGCGACACTCTTCGACCTACGCCGTTTCGAATTCGACGCCGACAATCTCGAACCGTGCGCCGCCCTCGGAGCCCTCGGTCACGCGAATCTCCCACTCGTGGGCTTCGACGATCTGTTTTACGATGCTCAAGCCAAAGCCGGTACCGTCCTGACTCGTCGAATACCCGGTATCGAATACGTCGTCGAAGTCGTCGGGCGGGATACCGGGGCCGTCATCCTCGACGTAGAACCCGTCGTCCAGTGTCCCGACGGTGACCGTTACGCCCTCGCCCCCGTGCTCGATTGCGTTGCGCACGAGGTTCTCGAACAATTGTCGGAGCCGGTTCTCGTCGGCGCGAATCGTTCGGTCGACATCGGTGACGAGCGTCGCGTCGTTCGTCTCGACGGTCTGCCAGCAGCTCTCGACGAGTCCCGTGAGATCGACCGAACTGACATCGGCTGGCGTCTTTCCGTGGCGCGCCAGCGTGAGGAGGTCGTCTATCAACCCCTCCATCCGGTCGTGTGCACGCTCGATAGCTGCGTGGTGTTCGCTGTTGCACTCCTCCTGTGCGAGTTCCAGCCGTGCGGCAGCGACGTTCAACGGATTCCGGAGGTCGTGGGAGACGACGCTGGCGAACTCCTCGAGCCGTTCGTTCTGGCGTTCGAGTTCCCGCTCGCGTTTCTCTCGGTCGGTGATATCCCGGAGCACCGAGAGATGCTGTCCGGGGGTGACGTTCATCGTCGCAGCGTACTCGACAGTTCGCTCTGTTCCGTCGGCCCGTATCAGCGGGAACGTCCCCCGTTCCTGTTCTGACTTCTGGAAGTTCCCCCACGCTTGCTCGTAATCGAAGTCAGCGGGTACGAACTCTTCGATGGACCGTCCGAGCAACTCCTCTTTCTCGAGACCGAACAGCTCGGTCGCGCTCTCGTTTACCTCGACGTACTCCCCGTTGTCGTCGGCGATGACCATCGAATCGAATGACTTCTCGAAGACTGCCCGAAAGCGGTCGCGCTCCTGTTGCAGTTCTTCTGCGCGTTTTTCCCGTTCCGAGATGTCTCTGCTGATGACCACGAATCGGTCGCCCTCTTCCAGATCGAGCCGTCTGATGTGGACTTCGACCGGGAACGTGGAGCCGTCCCGATGCCGATAGACGCCCTCGAACTTGTGTCGAGCGCCGGTTTCCATCCGCTCCCAGATATCAGTGCTATCCGCTGGGTCGACCGTCTGGTCCAAGTCCCACACTTTCATCTCGGTGAGTTCCTCCCGGCTGTAGCCCGTTGTCTCGCAGAGTTGCCGATTCGGGTCGATGATATTCCCGTCTGCGTCGTGGACGTTGATCATGTCCGGCGAGTTCTCGAAGAGCGCTTCGAGTCGGGCGGTGGTCTCTTCGAGACGCGACTCCCGCTCGCTGTCACCCGCTGACTGCCGGGTCGAGACGGCGTCACGGATACGGTCTGCCAGTGAGTCGGATTGGGCGGTACCACTCTTTGTTCGGATGTAGTCGGTGACGCCCGCCGAGATAGCCGCGCTGGCAACGCGTTCGGAGCCGGCGTCCGTCCGGAGAAGAAACGGGAGGTCCGGGTACTCCTCGCGGACCGCTTCGAGAAACTCGATTCCGTCCTGTCCCGGCAGTTCGTACGCAGAGACGACACAGTCGATGTCGGCGTCGCCCAGCACCTCTAACCCGGTGCCGGCATCTGCCGCGGTCTGAACGGTTAGCCGTTCGTCGGCGCGTTCGAGACTCATCGCGGCCGTGTCAGCGCGGTCCGAATTCCCGTCGACGTACAGCACGGAAGTCGTCTCGGTGATGGTAGTCATGAATCGATACTCATTGAATCAACATGATGCGCCTGGAACTTAAGAAATACCCAACCTGCGACTAGCTGCGTGTTGCGTACATGCCGGTCAGTTGCAGGTCCGCTATCGCTCGTAACTCGGTTGTCTCCCTCGATACAGCGAAGCGGGCAAGTAGGTTGGGTGAGTACCGTCTGTTCGTTCGATGCCAGCCTCTTCACACGGTGACAGTGACGGTCCAACGCGCGTCGACGTCGACTGGTATTCCCTCGACGAGAGTTGTTCTCACGAGGAATTTCTAGCAGTCGCGCGCGTCTACGCCCGGGAGGTGGTTGCTGAGTACGACCTCTCGGCCAGCGTGAGCGACCTCACATGGGAGGTGAGCACCCGCGCCAAGCGCCGTGCGGGGGCGGTCAAGTACCGCGACGGCGACCCGGTATCGGTCACACTCACCTGGGCTCACTTCGCGAATCGGGGGTGGGCGGCGACGGCCGCGACGATCCGCCACGAACTGATTCACGTTCACCTGCTCAACGAACACGGCGACGCGAGCCACGGTGAGCGCTTCTGCCGACTGGCCGAGCGTCTGCACACCCACGTCCACTGTGACCGCTTCGTCCCGCCGGAGTGGTGGGTGGTCTGCACCGACTGTGGCGCTCGACTCGCCAGATATCGCCAGTCGAAACTCGTTACCGACCCCGCCCAGTACCGCTGTGGCGATTGTGGGGGAGCGTTTCGGGTCGAACGCAACGACGACTGCGATGCGGTCGGGGACGACTAAGGTGCTCGGCACCGTCTGTCCGCGCTGCGGACGGCGAGCGCACCTCCACGACGCGGCTGGTTCGCTGGGAAAGAGTGGTCGTCAGGTAAGGCACTCACTCAGTTGCTTTGTCCCAAGACCGATGCAGGCACCGAGGAGCATCGAGAGGACGGCCGCAAGCGTCTCGCCCGGCAAGCCAGTCACGCCGACGGCGGTCTCGCCGGCTGCATTCACGCTAAACATCGTCGCGTACCCGAAAAAGCCACCCGGCGTGAAGGAGAGCAGCGGGACGAACTCGTGGAGGCTGGCGAGAAACATGAACGCGCCGACGACGACGCTGAGCGCGACGACACCGCCACCGAGAACCCCCTCGACGATGGCGAGTGTCGCCGCGGCGTAGACGATGCCGGCGAGGTTGCTCGCGTAACCGCGTTTCAGGCCGACGAGCCCGTCGTCGTCGGTGGCGTAGAAGGTCGCCGATGCGATAAACGAGGGCCACAGCGGTATCTGTAGTCCGGCGACGAAGGCGTAGGTCCACGGGACGGAGGCGAGTCCGAACACGACCGCGAGCGCCCACACGCTGTTCCACTCGGTCCAGTCGCTCGCCGCCAAGTCTCCCGCAGACTGTTCGCCGTCTGTGACGTCGCTCACGTTCTCGCTCTCGGTCGCCGCTGCAATATCGTTCGGGGTATGGGATGGCGCGCGCCGGTTGCGCCGCTGGTTCGAAGTCCTTTTTACCGCCGACAGGGAACAACCGGTATCTCGCTGGACGACGGGCACCAGCGGGCACCTGCCTGTGCAGGTCGGGATGTGACTTTCGAGCGAGGTCCAACGGACCGCCGCGCGGAGTTGAACCACGCAACGCCCGTGGTGATACACATGGCAGAAAGCTTCTACTCACACATCCGGGACGCCTGGAAGGACCCGGACGACGGCAAACTGGCGGAACTGCAGTGGCAACGAATGCAAGACTGGCGCGACGAGGGTGCGGTTGAGCGCATCGACCACCCGACGCGTCTGGACCGAGCCCGCTCGCTGGGCTACAAAGCAAAACAGGGCATCGTGGTCGCCCGCGTGAGCGTCCGCAAAGGCAGCGCACGCAAACAGCGCCACAAAGCCGGCCGGCGCTCCAAGCGCCAGGGTGTCACCCGCATCACCCGCCGGAAGGACATCAAGCGCGTCGCCGAAGAGCGCTGCGCACGCGTCTACCCCAACCTCCGCGTGCTCAACAGCTACTGGGTCGGAGAAGACGGTCGCCAGAAGTGGCACGAAGTGATTCTCGTGGACCCGGAACACCCGGCTATCGAGAACGACGACGACCTCAACTGGATCTGCGATGACACCCACAAGAACCGCGCGCTGCGTGGTCTCACCAGCGCCGGTAAGCAGAACCGCGGACTCGGTTCCAAGGGCAAGGGCACCGAGCACACCCGCCCGAGCGTTCACGGCGGGCAGGGTCGCGGCAAATAGTAACCCACTTTTTGTTTCGTCGGGTGTCGCACCGCACCTTCGGCGCGGGCGCACCCTCCTCACAAAAACTTGGGGAAAAAGGCTGCTCGCGGCCGGTCGGCCGCTCGCAGTGCTATCGTAGCTTCTACCGCAACCGCACTGCACAGCAACGGCAGCCCTGCCCTTCCCCAAATCGGCCGATAAAACGGCCTCCCGGCCACCGCACGGTGTAGTAGCCTCTTCAATCTCTACGCCGGCGCGACACCGACCGTGAGAAGCGTCCCGTGGGTCCGGTAGCGGTCGACCATCGCCTCCCGACTTTCCCAGTCCTCGGTTGGGAACTCGTCTTCGGGCGGAATCTCCACCTCGCGGTCGGGAATCTCGTCCTGTTCGGCGACGACCAGCCCGGCGTCGCGGAACGCCTGGCGGTACTCCGCACGATTCCACAGCGTCATCTCGATAGCAATCATCTCCTGCCACTCGTGGGTGTGCTCGCTTTCCTCGTAGTAGTTCACCGCACAGTAGAAGGTCCCGCCGGGCCGGAGAATCCGCCGAATCTCTTCGAGCGTGCGACCGGGGGCAGTCGCGTAGTAGAACGCTTCCATCGAGAAGACGTGGTCGACGCTGTCGGTGGCAAACGGCAGCGCGTCGAAATCTCCCCGAAACAATCCAATCTGGGGGTCGTCGGTGTACGACCGGGCGTTCTGTAGCATCTCCGGGGAGGCGTCGAGGCCGTAGCCACGGCCGATGTCGGCGGTTTCCCGCAGTGCCCGGAGTACGTAGCCCGACCCGGTGCCCAGGTCGAGGACGGTGTCGCCTGCCTCGACCGGCATTCGGGCCAGCGCGTGCTTTGCGGTGTGCCAGTGCCGGTCCTCCATTCCCTTGTCGCGGCCGTCCGCCGCCCAGGTGTCGAACTCCTCTCGTGCGCTCATACCTGGCTGTGGGACAGTGACGGGCTAAACGACTTCGACTGCACCCCTCGTCTCAGAGCTTCCCGGATTCGCGTGCCTGGTCTGCACGGCGCGTGCCCTGTTCGAGACGCTTCTCGACGGCGTTGCCGACCGTCTCTGGGAGGTCACCGCGCGCCTCGGCGAGTCGCTCGGCGGCGTCTGCGAGTCGCGCACGCGCTGTTTCGAGTCGCTGGTCGGTCCCGCGCCCGTCGCCTTTCTGTGCGTGCTCTGCGGCCCGCGCGGCCGCGTCGCTTGCGGCCTCCAGCGCCCGTGCGAGTCCCGTGACGCCGGGTGCATCTGGCTGACCGCCCTGCCGGTCATCGTCATCGTCGTCGCTGTCGCCTTCTATATCGGCGGCCTCGCGAATGCTGCTGACTGTCTCGCTGGACACGTCGGCGACGAACGATGCCAGTGAGGCCTTCCCAGTGTCCGGGCGCTCGATAGTTCGTGACTCTTCCTCGCCTGGGTTGACGCGGAAGGCTCCCCGCTCGCCGTCCCTGTCGACGACCTCCGTCGTGTAGGCCCCGTTCCGGTCGACGTACACCGCGTCCGGGCCGTCGAGCGGCGCGTCGTAGAGACGACCGCCGAAGTCGTCTTCGACGGCCAGTGAGTCCAGGTCCGCGTCGGTTCCCTCGGTGTCGACGCCGAGCTTTACCGCGTTCTCTTTGGCCGGCAGCGCAATCGTCCCGTCGGCTCCCGCGACTGTCGGCGGTCCGTCCTGCTCGACGGTGACCTGCTCGCTGTGTGGGGCGTAGCCGGGACCGTTGACCGTCAGCCGGTGGTCCCCGTCTGGCAGCCCCTGGGCGACGACGATTCCTTTGAACGAGGGGACTGCCGTCGGTTCGCTCTCGACCAGCGCCACCGTTTCGACGGGTGGTTCCTCGGTCGTAACTCCTTCGCCGTCGGGTGCGTCGGTGTCCTGGACGGTCTGCCCGACGGCCGCGATGAGGCGGCTGGCACCGCTCGGCTCCGCGATGGCGTCGTATCGGTCGGCCAGTTCTGCTCTATGAACTGGCTCCGTGATGTTCGCCGCCGGATTCTCGTAGCGGTCGTCCTTCCACGGCGTCCCGGCGGTCGTGATGTGGTTCGAAATCTGGTCCTCGGCGAACTTCGGGATGGCAAACTCGAAGCTCAACTGTGGCCCGGTGAAATCGCTGATGTGCTCCAGTTTCGTCGTTGGCAGCAACTCGTACGTCACGTCTCCACTGCCCTCGAAGGAAAATAGATGTCCTGTCTCTCGTTCGGGTAACTCAGTGGGGGGTGAGACCAGCCCGCTGTAGTCGCTGACAGTCAGCGACTCGTCGACGAGCGAGTCCGGCCCGACGGCGGGCAGACGGTCGTCCTCGTACACCGGCGACCCGTCGAGCTCTGGTATCGCGTAGGGCAGTTTGACCGACTCGTCACGGGGAAGGCCGTAGGCAATCGGGAGTTCGCCGATGGATTCGAGCCCGTTGACGGTAAGGTTGGTGATGTCGGCGATGGTGTCGTCGAGCGTGATTCGCTGGAAACTGTCGGCGCGCTCGTTGAGCGAGAGGCCACTGGAGTGTGAGGCCAACTCCGTGAGAATGCGCGGCTGCATCTCCGGGTCCGGGTCCAGAAACTCGTTGTTCGGCACTGACCGCCCGTGCGCGCTGGCGACGTACAGCTGTGGTCGTTCCGTCTCTCGGTCGTGAAACACGTGGAGCACTTCCCAGTCGTGCCAGTGGAAGTTCGTCGTGAACTGGTCGAACGCTGCGTACATCCAGAACTGGACGACTGCAAGCGGTGAGTCCTCGTAGGCGACCGCGTTGTAGAACACTGTCGGGTTCGGCGGTTGCTCGCTGCTCTCGGCGGCTTCCGTGTAGTCGTTGAGCGCGGTGAAGCCGTCGACGATCGTCTCCCCGTCGCGCTCGCTCTCGTACGGCCGCGGGTCCGTCGGGTACCACTTCTCGTGACTGTCGAAGTACACCTCTGGCGCGTACAGCTCCGCTAGCTCCCGGGTCTCATCGGGCGGTAGCGTCTCTGTCGCTGCATCCGGGCCACTCTGCAGGAGTTCCCACCCGACTGCGCCACTCACGCCGATAGCCCCGGCTCCTGCTGCGAGTTTCATCAGGTCTCGTCGCGACAGGTCTCGCACGTCCGAGCCCGTCGGTTCGTCGCTCATCGCTCCATCCCGGTGAGCCGGTCGGTTCTCGATACGTCGAACACACTCCCTGTAGAGAGAGCCGACGTGATGAGTGTTCTGGCAGAACCGTATCAATAGAGACGGATAATTGATACGAGAGCAAAGCTCTCGCTCTAGTCAAACCTCGCTGCTCGCGGCTCCCGATGGTCGCCGCTCGCTATTACGAGGTTTTTCCTCTGGTCAAACCTCGCTGTCAAACAGCGACGCCAACACCTTCCGCTCGGCGGCCCGGAGATGCTGGTGGTACGTCGACGGCGAGATATCCATCGACTCGGCCAGGTCCTCGCCGGAGATGTTCCGCGGCCAGTCGAAAAAGCCCCCGAGGTAGGCCTTCTGGAGCGCGAGTTCCTGGCGCGACGTGAGCCGTTCCTCGATATCCGCGACGAGTTCCTGCTTGGTCTGCTCGCGGCGCTCGCGCTCGTGACGGGCAACGAGATTCGTCGACGGATACCGGTCGGTAAGCTGCTCGATGACCGCACGCGGATCCGCACTCGCCGGCATCTCCAGCGTGATGCGGACCCCGTTACCGCTTGCGGTGATGCTGGTCGTCTCGACGCCGCGTTCGGCCAGCGCCGACACGACCGGCGGTTCGTCGACGGTGAATTCGACGACGCCCCCGTCTTCGCCCTGACTGACGTTCGTCACCGACCGGATGTCGCCCCGATCTGACGCTGCTGAAACGATCTGTTCGCTGTCCGCTCCATCGACGACAAACAGCATCGTCACGGAACCGTCGTCCTCGTACAGCGACCCCTCGTAGGTCATCGTGCAGTCGAACTCCCGCGCGAACTCCGAAAAGAACAGTCCTTCGTCGCCGAGCGTCACCTCCATCTCGACGACGCTGTCGGTCGTCAGGATGCGCCGTCCCTCGACGGCGTTGATGGCCGTCGAAGCCGCCCGCGCGAGGACGTTCAACACCGCGAGTTCCCGCTCGTCGAACGCGTCGGTTTCGGTGGCGGCGACGGTCAGCACGCCGTACTTGGTGTCGCCGTAGACCAGCGGGAAGCAGGCGAGCGCCCCGGGGTCGTCGAGCAGCGTCGTCCGGTGCACCTCCGAGAGGTCCACTTCGGTTGTATCCTGGATAATCCGTGCTTCACCCGTCTCTGCAGCCCGGACTGCGGGGTCATCGCTGTCCAGCGGAAGCGATACGTCCTCGGGGTAGGCTTCGCAGGCGGTCGTCGTCGGGACGAACCTGTCGGTCCGCAAGTCGACCTGTCCGACCCACGCACAGACGTACGGGTCGACACTGAAAAGACGGTCGCAGACTGTCTGTTCGATTTCGTCGCGGCTGTTCGCCTGCAACACCGCCTCCATCACGTCCTGGATGAGGCCGTCGATGCGGGAGACGAGGTGTTCGAGTTCACGTCGCTGGTCGCGGGCACGCAGTTCCGCCAGTTTCCGCTGTGTGATATCGATGTGCGCGACGACGACGCTCCCCTCGTCGTGGTCCGGGAGCGGGGCCGCACGCATCAGGAACCACCGCTTTTGACTGGGCGAGTGACAGGGGTACTCCAGCGTGAACACCTCCCTGTCGCCGTCGCTCACTGCGATGAGTCCGTCGAGTGCCCGCGCAGCGTACTCGTCCCCCTCGGTGTCCATCGATTCGAAGTAGTTCACACCGACCAGTTCGCCGCGCTCGTTGGGGCCGACGCCGGCAAACTCGTCCCACGCCTGATTGGTGAACAGAATCGTCCCGTCGTCGTCGATGACCGCGATGTTGAACGGGAGGGTGTCGAGCGTGTGCCGAGCGAGTGAGTCGCGCTGTATCATGCAGGACTGTAGACACTCCCACACACGGTCCTGCGACGCTTAAAAGTGCCGACGAACTCCCTCAACAGTTTGGTTTTCGGTTTATTTATGCCGCTCACGGAGCTTCCGGCGTTGGATCTTCCCGGTGGTCGTCGTCGGCAGTTCGTCGACGAAGGCGATTTCTCTGGGGTACTCGTACTGTGCCAGTCGGTCGCGTACCAGGTCTCGAATCGCGTCCCGAAGGGCATCGTCACCCGTGACGCCCGCGACTGGCTGGACGAAGGCCTTGATGATCTCGCCGCGAGTGTCGTCGGGAATGCCGACCACACCGACCTGCTCGACGTCCGGATGTTCGAGGATGGCGCTTTCGACCTCGCCGGGGCCGACCCGGTAGCCCGCCGTGATGATGACGTCGTCGTCGCGGGCTTTGAACCAGAAATAGCCCTCGTCGTCGCGATACCCCAGGTCCCCGGTCAGGTGCCAGTCCGAACCACCATCCGCGGCTTCGACGCTCGCTGCTGCCGTCTTTTCGGGTTCGTTCCAGTACTCCTGGAAGATGACCGGGTCCGACCCGTGCCGGACGGCAATCATCCCGACCTCGTCGTCGGCCATCCGTTCACCGGTCTCCTGGTCGACGACAGCGACCTTGTGGCCCGGCACTGGCTTGCCCATGCTCCCGGCCTGTGCCGGGAACCACTGTCTGCAGTTCGTGACGAGGAGGTTCGCCTCGGTCTGGCCGTAGAGTTCGTTGACCGCCACCCCCGCGAGTTCCTCGGCGGCCCAGTCGAGAATCTCCGGCGTCAGTGGCTCCCCGCCCGAACAGATTGCGGCCAGCGAGAGGTCGTATCGCTCCTCGGGATCGTCGACGCTCATCATCATCCGGATGGCCGTCGGCGGCAGGAAGGTGTCCGTCACATCGAACTCTTCGCACAGTTCGAAGGCCGTCTCGGCGTCGAACCCTTCCATCGGGTACCCCACCACCGGGCGACCGTAGTGCCACGCCGGAAAGACCAGGTCGCCGAGTGCACCGATCCACGCCCAGTCTGCCGGCGTCCAGAACACGCCGTCGAACACGTCCCGTTCGAAGTACATATCGAAGGCTGGGCAGTGTCCAACCCAGACGCCGTGGCCGTGGAGGACACCCTTCGGCGGCCCGGTCGACCCGCTGGTGTACATGATGATTGCGGGGGTCGTCTCGTCGGTGTCGGCAATCGCGTGGTCGGCCGGCCGGCCTGCCCGTACCTCGTCGAACCGCTCGATGTCCGCACCAGGATTGTCGGCGTCGACAGCGACGACGTGTTCAAGTTCCGGACAGTCGTCGCGGACCGCTGCTATCGTGTCGAGCATCGATTCGTCGGCGACGACGACGTGGGCACCGCTGTCTTGCAGCCGATAGCGAAGCGCCTCGGGACCGAAGAGCACCGAGAGCGGCAGCGAGATCGCGCCGAGTTTCCAGCAGGCGAGATGCGTCAGCGGATTCGCCGGCTTCTGGGGGACGACGACGGCCACGCGGTCGCCGCGCCCGACGCCGCGGGCTTCGAGTGCGTGTGCGACCTGATTCGACAGGTCGTCCAGTTCCTCGAAGGTGTACGTCTCGCGCCGGCCGTCTGGGAACGCCTGGTGGAGCGCCGGGTGGTCAGTGTCCTCGTGTTTCCGCAGGCAGTCCCACGCGATGTTGTACTGCTCGGGGAACTCCCACGCGAAGTTCTCGCGGGCGGCCTCGTAGGTGTCCTCGTCGAGCGTGAGGTGCCACGACATACCACGAGATACTGCACACTCCCCTATGTAAGCCAGGGTATAGCCGATACCTTCGAAGGAATTGACGTCGTCACTCGCGCTAGCCGGTATGTCTACGAATCGCAACCAGGGTACGGGGCCAGAGAGCACTTATAGCTCGACCGTCGTTCTGTGGCACGATGGTCGACAGACGAACTTATCTCGCCAGTGCAGGGACAGCGCTGGCAGCGGCGACAGCTGGCTGTGGGTTCATTCTCGGAAACGAACCGGCGACGTTCAGCGCGAGCGCGTCGGCGGTGTCCGACTCGGTGCTCGAGGAGACGGGGTACGAGTTCACGGGTAACGAGGAGATGGAAGTCAGGCGAGAGCTCTCGGCCGGCGGCCAGACTCGGGAAGTCGTGGCGACGAACGTCCAGGCCAACTACGAGAAATCTATCGACCTGGGCCCGCTTGGTGAGCAACGCGCTGCGGTGTTCACCTCCTTGACGACGCCCCAGGCCGAGGTGCTCGGTGAGACGTTCAACCCCATCGAGGACATGTCCGCACGAGAACTCGCACAGCGGGTGCAGGACACCTACGAGGAGTTCTCGAACATCGAAGAGCGAGACGAGAGCGAGGTCACGATCAACGGGAACACGACGACGCAGGTCAAGTTCGCATCTGACGCTGCGCTCTCGGGGAATCCAATCGAAATCTATCTCCACGTCAGCGAGGCCGTCGAACTCGGGAGCGACTTCGTTGTCACGTTTGGCAGCTATCCGCAGGGCAACGAACGCGAGGAATCGAACATCCTCTCGCTGATGGAAGCGGTCGAATCGGCCTGATTGGGGTCGCGATCTACTCCTCCTCCTCCTCGATGACTTCTATCCCGCGGTTGTTGACCGCACTGGGGTCCAGGCCGACCTCTTCGAGGAAGTTCTTGTACTCGCGCTCGCACTGTTCGGCGTCTTTCTGCCGGTCGCTGGCGCGGTCACAGAGCTTGATGAGGTCCTCCGGCACGTCGTTCGTGTAGACGATCCAGTGATTGATGAGGTCCGACAGGCGTCGAATCGGGCTGGTGAAATGGCCGTAAATCTCGAAGTTCAGCGCGTGGTGGCCGCCGAAGGGGTCGTTCATGTACTTCGCCCGCGGCATCACCTTCATCACCGCCCACTGGATCTTGTCCAGTTGGCGGCCGGGTGCCTCTTCGAGCGTCGCGTTGACTGCCTGGCGCGGGTCGTCCCACCCGCTGCCCGGAATCGAGACGCCATCGAGGTCCTGAATCTCCTGGAGGGCTTCGTTCCACTCCTCGGGAGATGGCTGTGGGTGGACGCGGTACATCGCCTCGACGCCGCGGTCCCACATCAGTTCGTGCGTGACAGCCTTGTTCGCTTTCAGCATGCACTCCTCGATGATGGTGTGGGCGCGGTCGCGGCTCGGGTTGAGGACGAGCGAGCCGTCCGCCTTTCGCTGTTCGTGCATCCGGTTGGCGAGGTCCCAGACGAGTTCCGTCTTCTCCGCGAGGTCGACTGACTGGTCTTCGAGGTAGTCGTCGGCCGCCGAGGGGTCGTCGAGCAGCGTCTCGGCTTCGGTGTAGGTCAAGCGAGCGTCGCTCCGGATGACGGATTTGTAGATGTCGATGGTCTCGTAGGAGAGGTTCTCCTTGTCGAGGTGCATCTCGACGGTGTGGGCCAGGCGGTCCTCGTTGGGGACCAGCGAGCAGACCGTCTCGGCTAGCACCGGCGGGAGCATGTGGATGGTGTAGGCCGGCAGATAGACGGTGTTTGCGCGGCGGACGGCCTCGTCCCACATCGCAGTGTCCGGATTTACATAGTGAGTCACGTCGGCAATGTGGACCCAGAGGACGTACTCGTCGTCGTGCTCCTCGACGGAGATTGCGTCGTCGAAGTCCTGGGCGTCGACGGGGTCTGTCGTCCACGTCGTCATCTCGCGCAGGTCCTCGCGCTCGTCGACTTCGTCGGCAATCTGCTGTTCGATGCCCTCCGTGCGCTCTTCGGCTTCCTCCAGCACCTCCGGCGGGAACTCGTCAGGGATGTCGAACTTCTCTAATAACTCGTCGCGCTTGTTCTCGATGTGGCGGGCCATCTCTTCGTCGATTTCGACGGGGCCCTGGGCCTCCGCCGTGCCGGCGGCGGCCTGCTCTGAATCAGTCATGTCCCCGGCTACGGTGAGGCGGTAGTTAGTGGTGTCGGGTGCGAGGTTCTGACCGGAGGGAAGAACCTCGTTATTGCGAGCGGCGACGACTGGAGCCGCGAGCAGGGGAGGCGAAGACAAACGAAGTGAGTCCTCGTGAAAACGAGCGGTGAGTGACGCGACCCGTGAGACAACGCGGACCGACTTCACGAAGTCTCTGTCACTCTCGTTCTGTCTCGCGTTCCTGTTGTGAGTCGCTGTCGGCGGCGCCGTCACTGACGATGTCGTGAAACTGTGCGACGAACGTGTCTCGAGAAACGTGACCGGCGTCGGCTTTGATGAGCGTCTCCTCTAGTCCCTTCCGGGGCTGGTGACAGCACTCCCGGTGACAGGGCTTGCAGAGGTACTCGAACTCGCGGTCGCGACTGCCCCAGCGATCGCCGTATCTGTCGTACTCGCGGGCCTTCGACCGTGGGACTTCGTCGCCGCAGGCGATGCAGGTCACGTCCCCATCGGACCGGGAGCGCCACATAGACGATGGTACGGCACCCCACACTATGGGTGTTTGGAAACCTGTCAGACTTCCGTGGCTCCGCGCTCGTGGTGCGAGGCGTTTATGCCCCGGGCACGCGAGATGGGCCACATGGAAGTCAAGTCGCGTCACCACCTTCGCTCGGACGCTATCGACGAGATACGCGACGCACTCGAAGCGAACCTCGGCGTCGAACTGGACGCCGACTCCTTCGAAAAGGTCGAACTCGAAGACACCGACTGGGACATCGTCCTCGTCGACGGGGACCCGTTCGTGTTCTATACTGGCAGCGAGGCGCAAAGCGCCTCGGATCGGAGCGGCGAAGCCGCGGAGAAGGAACCGTTCGTGACCGTTCAGGGCGCAAACGCTCACCCGCCCGAGAAGCACATCGTCACCGTCGACGCCGGTGCCATCCAGTTCGTCTCCGATGGTGCGGACGTGATGCGTCCCGGCATCGTCGAGGCCGACAACGACATCAGCGAGGGCGATTTGGTTGTCATCAATGAGGAGGGGCACGGGAAGTTCCTCGCTATCGGCCGTGCGCTGACCGACGGCGATGACATGGTTGGCTCCGAGGGACGCGTCGTCGAATCGATTCACCACGTCGGTGACGACCTGTTCGAGCTCACGGTGTAACCGACGGACTGAAGGGAGTACTCGGAGGAATACGGAACTGTGAACGCGAACGACCGGGCGATTACGGCACTGGTGATGCTCGCTCACGCGGCCGTCCACACCTACGAGATGGCCGTGCCTATCTTCATCCTGAGTTGGCTCGTCGAGTTCGAGACTATCTCGCTCGGCGTCACCACGCTCCCGGTCACCAGCGCGACCATCGGACTCGTCGTCACCGTCAGCTACGGCCTGTTTGGCGTCGGCGCGCTCCCCGGTGGCGTCCTCGTCGACCGAATCGGCTCCCGCCGGCTCATCTCGTTTTGCCTGGCCGGCATGGGACTCTCCTACCTCCTGCTCGGGATGGCCCCGAACATGCTCGTTGTCGCGTTCGCGCTCATCCTCTGGGGCGTCGCCGCCAGCGTCTATCACCCCGCCGGCCTCTCGCTCATCAGCAAGGGCGTCGACGAACGCGGAACCGGGCTGGCCTACCACGGCATCGCCGGCAACCTCGGCATCGGGCTCGGACCGCTGACCGCCGCAATACTACTGCTTTTCGTCGACTGGCGGACCGTCGCGCTCGTGCTCGGCGCACCCGCGCTGCTCGCGGCCGTCTACGCCGCCCGCGCGGACTTCGACGAGACGGCCGCCGTCGAACCCGTTACCGACGGCGGAGACGAGAACGCAGATGGTAGCGACTCGAAGGCCGACGCCGGCGTCGAGTCGCTGGCCGAGTTCCTCAACCAGTCCAGACGGCTCTTCGCCGGGACGTTCGCGCTGGTGTTCGTCGTCGTGATGTGCTCGGGGCTGTACTACCGGGGGATCCTGACCTTCATGCCGGAACTGGTGAGCGAACTACCAGGATTCGACCCGGTTCCGGTCGGCTCACTGCTGCCCGAACCGCTCCGCTCGGTCCTGTCGGTGCCGGCCGAGGGCGGCCAGACACTGGAACCGGCGACGTACTTCTATTCGGGGCTTCTCCTGATTGGCGCACTCGGTCAGTACGCCGGCGGCAAACTGTCTGACCGGGTTCCAGTCGAGTACGGCATTGCCGGTTCGTTCGCTGGACTCGCCGTGCTCGCGCTCCTCTTCGTTCCCGTCTCCGAGATGGGGCTGGGACCGCTCCTGGTTCTCGGCTCGGTTCTCGGCGCTGGCCTCTTTGTTGTTCAGCCACTGTATCAGGCGACGGTCGCGGAGTACACCCCCTCGGGGACGCGCGGCCTCTCGTACGGCTTTACGTACCTCGGCGTCTTCGGCGTCGGCGCGCTCGGCGGTGGTATCGCCGGGGCCATCCTCCAGTTCGGCAGCGTTGCGGGCCTGTTCCTGACGCTTGCTGGATTTGCCGGTGTGGCGTCGCTCGTCGGACTCGTGCTCGCCCGGCGACAGTCCAGCGTCTGACCCGGCAACTGCGTCTGACGTAAAGTTGAAAGCGCTGCCACTCGGGAGAGACTGTATGGGATTGATGAGCAAGATTCTCGGCGACTCCGGTGGCAACCGAGCGACCGAGGACTACGTCGAACTGGAGGCCGGTAACCTCGAAGTCGCGGACACCGAGGCCAGCCGACAGGTTCGCATCGCCAACATCAGCGACAAATCGGACGTTATCGACATCAAGGACGCCGTCTACGACGGCGACATTGTGGTCGCGGACATCACGCGCCACTCGACGAACGACCGTACGATGGAACACATCACGGACGAACTCAAGCAGGTCGCCCGCGAAGTCGGGGGCGATATCGTCCAGAAGGACGACGACCAACTGCTCATCACGCCGGCTGGGGTCGCAATCAGCCGCGAGCGGCTCGGCCGATAAGCTGTCGACGCGTCGGGAGTCTTCGCGCCAGTACGACGCGCTTTTGCACGTGAGACTGCTGCTAGCGAGTAATGACAGCGGCAATCGACGCCGACAACCTCCGCAAGTCCTACGGCGACGTGCAGGCGCTCGATGGACTCTCCTTTACTGTTGATGCCGGCGAGTTTTTCGGCCTGCTCGGCCCCAACGGTGCGGGCAAGACCACCTTCATCAACACGCTGGTGGGGCTGGCCCGACTCGACGGCGGCCGCGCCGAAGTTTTCGGCTTCGACGTGACAGAGGAGTACCGCGAAGTTCGTGATCGCATCGGCCTCGCTCCACAGGAGTACAACGTCGACCGCTTCTTCCCCATCCGCGAAGTGCTCGAACACAAGGCCGGCTACCACGGGTTCAGTTCCGAGCAAGCCAGCGAGCGCGCGATGAACGCACTGGAAACAGTCGGTATCGCCGAGAAGGCAGACACCCGCTTCGACTGGCTCTCCGGCGGGATGAAACGGCGGTTCATGCTCGCCCGTGCGCTCGTCTCGGACCCCGACCTGCTCATCCTCGACGAACCGACGGCTGGCGTCGACGTCCAACTTCGCCGGGACCTGTGGTCGGTCATCGAGCGCATGAACGCCGGCGGGACGACCATCCTGCTGACGACTCACTACATCGAGGAGGCCGAGCGCCTCTGTGACCGCGTGGCAATCGTCGACCGGGGACGGAAAGTCGAAGTCGCGTCGCCGGACGACCTGACCGCCCGCGGCACCGACACCATCGACGTCGGGCTCGCGGACCCGCCGGCGACCGCGCCGGAGTTCGCCCACGACGGGATTGTCGACGCGCGGATGGAGGACGGTCGACTCGTCGTGACCGCTCGCGGGAGCGGGACAGTCATTCCGGACCTGTTCCGGGAACTCGACAGGCTGGGCTACGAGGTGACTGACCTCGACATCCGTCGTGCGTCGCTCGAAGAGGTCTTCGTCGACATGACACGCCAGGAAGAGGCGGTGACACAATGAGCGACGAGTCCACCTCCGACGAGTCACGGACGGGGGACACTGCGCGGACCGTCGGCGACTCTCGAACTGACGGGGGTATCGCCACGGAAACCGGTGCGAGCGGCGAAACGACCGCCGACACTGACGTGACCACTGCGACGGGAAAACATCGTGGGACGGGCGGATTCGGTGGGTTCCGGACGCTCCTTCGGCGGGAGATTTTGCGGTTCATTCGCCGCCCGCGAAACACGTTCATCCCGCCGATGATCACGAACGTCCTCTACTTCGCCGTCTTCGGCGTCATCCTGGGCGGGCGCATCGACCAGATTGCGGGCTTTCAGTACATCGTCTTCATCCTCCCGGGACTCATCGTGCTCGGCACGATCTCGAACGCCTTCGAGAACGCTTCCTTTTCGATTTTCCACGGTCGCTGGAACGACTACATCGAGGCGGTGCTCACGTCGCCGCTTTCCCATCGCTCGATGGTCGCGGCTTATCTGCTCTCCTCGGCACTGCGTGGCGTCCTCGTCGGCAGTATCATCGCCGGTATCGGGCTCGGATTCCTCTTCGTGACGGGGACGACACTGCCTGTCGCCCATCCGGTGTATCTGGGGGCGTTCCTGGTGCTCATCGCCGTGCTCTTTGCGGCCTTCGGTATCGTCGGCGGGCTGTGGTCGCGTGACTTCGACTATCTCACCGTCCTCAACCAGTTCATTATCCGGCCGCTGGTCTTCTTCGGCGGCGTCTTCTACGCGCTGGACGCCCTGCCGGAACCGTACCGGACCATCTCGCTGCTGAATCCGATGGTTCACATGGTCAACGGCGTCCGCTACGGCTTCCTCGGCTACTCGGACGTTCCCGTCAATCTCGCACTCGGGGCACTCGCGGGACTGACCGTCGTCGTCATCGCCGTCGACGTCTGGCTGTTCAAGCGCGGCTACGGGTTAGTAGAGTAACCCGCGAAAAGCAGGGCGCCCACCTCCTGCCCAGAGGACCGGACACCCCCACTTCCGCGGGGCTCGCGCCGCGTTGCACTCACGGGGAGTGCGACGGAAGACAGCACCACACCACGTGGACTGTCTCGGTCACCCGGATATTTCGAACCGCCTCCGGGAGGCGTGTGTTATTATATGGCACGGAGAAACTTACCTCTATCGAGGCACCGAGAACTCTGGAAATACGGCCGCTTCAGACGCTGTCAGGTTTGTCCGCGTCGTCTTCCACGTCGCGTTTCATCGAGTCGCGACGGGCCTTGGCGTCGCGGCCGGTGGCTTCTTCGAGAAAGTCGTTTTTGAGACTGACGGCTTCCTCGGCGGCGTCGATGTGACCTTCGGCGATGACTTCTTCGGCGGGGCGCTCTTCGATGTCGAGGATGAGCTTGTTCTTTTTGCCGCTGTATTCGACGGCACCGGCGACGATCCGGCTGAATACAGGGTTGTCCGGCTCTTCGACGACGTAGAGGTCGCTTCCTTTGTACTCCTCGGTGTCTGTCGGTGCACCAAAGTAGTCGGTGATGAATGCCTCCATGTCCTCGACGCGGTCTTCCAGGTGCTCGCCGCGTCGCATCTTGTACTCACGCATGGACGGGCATTTGCGAGGGGGCGTCTTACGTTTTTCGTGCGCCTTGCAGTGAAAAAGGGAAACCCGGAATCCGGCCGCTGGCGGCGACTTACGCCTCTTCGGATCGGTGGGTCAACGACCCGCGGTGACACTCTGGACAAAAATCCCCTGCTCGGAGCGACGACGACTCCACGTCGGTCGTAAACTCACACTCGGGGCAGTAAAACTCTCCTTCAGGGACCGTGACGGCGCTGTTCGTCGGCTCGATGTCCGGCTGTTCCTCCTCGACCGGGCGGAGGTCGTTCCCGGCCGCCGGCGTCCAGTCGTCTTCGTCGTCTTCGTCCTCGTCGAGCTCGTCGGGCCACTGCCCCGGTTCGCGCGCGTCGTCCTCGCCGTCTCCGTCGTCGGACGCGTCGAGGATGACCCCGTCGTCCTCGTCGGCATCTGGTGTCTCGTCGGTGACCTCCTCGGACCCCAGGTCCGGCTGGTCGAGCCCAGTCGGCTCCGGGCTGGCCGGCGTCGTCTCGTCGGTCTCGTCGATAAGTTCGGCGTCGTCGCCCGCCTGCTCGGTGGCGACGTCCGGCTCGGCTGGTGGGTCCGGCTCGGCTTCGGTGACTGGCTCGCTCTCGGTCGCCACGTCGTCCACCTCGTCTTCCTCATCTGCGATGTCGTCGCCGACGATATCGGAAGGCGTCTCCAGGGTCGTTACCTCCTTGTTCTCGGAGACGACGCGTGTCTCCCCGCACCGCTTGCACGTTTCGATTTCCTTGATAGTGATGACGACCTCGCTCCCCTGTTCCTCGCGTTCCCGCTCGACGTCGGGGTCGCCATATCGGTGGCCGAACACCGAACACTTGAAACTCATTGTCACAGTCTGGCCGCCTGCCACACATAAGCGTACTGCTTGGTTGGACCGACAGTATAAGTTTCACGGCAGTATTACTCGCGTATATGGAAGCGAAGCCGGAGTACCGCGACCGCGACGAGGCGGAGGTCGCGGTGCTCGATGCCCTCGCCGACCGGGCGGAAGAGGGGATGACTGTCTTCGAACTCCGCTCGCACGTCGACGTCGACATCGACCGCCTCGAGGACGCCCTCGCCGACCTCAAATCGGACGACCTCATTACCGTCGACGACGACGAGAATCGTACTGTTATCGTCCCCGAAGACCACGTCATCGGTCCTGCCGACACCGCCGACGAACCTGGCTTTGTCGACAAGATCCGCCGCCGCTTTCCCTTCTGAGGCGGAGACCCGGCTGCTTCGAGTTGACGAACATTCAATTCTAGTTCCCTTGCGGCGCAAAAACCTCTCAAAGCCGTCCCGTTACAAAGAGAAATTAGTTCAATATGCCGGAGAATACATCTACTTCTGGACGAATTCTCATCCAAAACCACTCCTGGTGACTTTGATTGGATATATGATCAACTTTAGGATTTTTACCACACATTCAATTAAAACACTAGCTTATTTATATCTGTATTGCACATTACTCTGTGTAGAAAATGACGGAAGCAAACCTCTCTGATGAAGCACAGGGCGTTCTTGACGAAATTGAGGAAAAAGATGTAGATTTCCTCAGACTGCAGTTTACGGACATTCTGGGAACGGTCAAGAACGTCTCAATCCCGGCCGAGCAGGCCGAGAAGGCGTTCACCGAGGGAATTTACTTCGACGGCTCCTCCATCGACGGGTTCGTCCGGATCCAGGAATCGGACATGCGGCTGGAACCCGACCCGTCGACGTTTGCCATTCTCCCGTGGCGCAACAGCGAGAAGGTCACGAGCGCCCGACTCATCTGTAACGTCCACGATACTTCGAGTGGCCAGCCGTTCGTCGGCGACCCGCGCGGTGTGCTGAAAAACGCGCTGGCCCGTGCGAACGACCTCGGATACACGGTCAACGCCGGTCCGGAACCCGAGTTCTTCCTGTTCGAAGAAGATGAAGACGGCAACGCGACGACCGAGTTTGCGGACAAGGGCGGCTACTTCGACCTCGCGCCGAAAGACCTCGCACAGGACGTCCGTGGCGACATCATCTACGGACTCGAAGAGATGGGCTTCGAGGTCGAGGCCAGTCACCACGAGGTCGCCGAGAGCCAGCACGAAATCGACTTCAAATACGACGACATCCTGACTACGGCCGACAACGTCGCGACGTTCCGCGCGGTCGTCCGGGCCATCGCGGGTCAGCACGACCTACACGCGACGTTCATGCCCAAACCGATTCCGCGCATCAACGGCTCGGGCATGCACACGCACCTGTCACTGTTCACCGACGACGGCGCGAACGCGTTCCACGACGACGACGACGAGTTCAACCTCTCCGAGACCGCAAAGCAGTTCCTCGCGGGCATCCTCGAACACGCGCCCGCGATTACGGCGGTCGCCAACCCGACGGTCAACTCCTACAAGCGACTGATTCCTGGCTACGAGGCACCGGTCTACGTCGCGTGGTCAGACGTCAACCGCTCGGCGCTCGTCCGCAAACCCGCCGCGCGAACGCCTGCGGCGAGCCGGATCGAACTGCGCTCGCCGGACCCGTCGTGTAACCCGTATCTGGCCTTCGCGGCGATGATTCACGCCGGCCTGGACGGTATCGAGAACGACCTCGACTGTCCGGACCCGGTTCGCGAGAACATCTACGAGTTCGACGAGGCCAAACGAGACGAGTACGGCATCGACACCCTGCCGAGCAACCTCGGGCAGGCCATCGACGAACTCGAAAGCGACGAAGTCATCATGGACGCGCTCGGCCCGCACGTCAGCGAGAAGTTCGTCGAGGCGAAGCGCCAGGAGTTCCAGGACTACCTCGTCGACGTCTCCCAGTGGGAAATCGACCGCTACCTCGAAAAGTACTGAGTACGAGCCCCCTCTCCGGGAGCTTTCGGTCCGGAAGCCACACCGTCGTCTCGAGCGGACAGTCACTGCTTTTCATTTCTTGCAATCTTTAGAGCTATTCTATCTAATAAAAAATCTGTGGCTGCTTTTAGCGCAAAAACAAACAATTATACTCGATGAAGCGCAACATACAGTTGCCGCGGACCGAACGCGGCTCCCACCGTGTTGGGGACGTGGCAGCGTGACCGTCACCCCTCAGCTTCCGTAGGTGACTCGGCCGTCCTCCGGTGTATTCCCTGAAGGGGACCGGTGGGGCGGCCGTTCGCTTTCGAATCAGAACTAAAATACCAACCGGTGCTGTCGTCAGTTTTTCAGGCCGTCCGGCGCTAGTCGGCACTCGCCGCGCAGTTGTTCGGCCCGAGTTCCAGTTCGAACGCTTCCTCGCTGTCTGCCGTCTCCCGTCCGAGGTTGAGCGCGACGATTCGCTCGGCGTTGGCTGGTTCCGGCGGCAACTCGCCGGTCATCCGCTCGACGGACTCGGCTTCTGTCTGCTCGAACGCCGTGACTCGCTGACGGACTTCGCCAAGCCGTGCAGTGTAGCTTCCGTCCGCGGCGACGCTCGATCGACTGTCGATGTGGCCCGGTGCGAGAATCGTCTCGTCAGCAAACCGCGCTAGCCGCTCGGTCAGCGTCCGATACAACTCGCTGGCCATCGCTGCGACGTCTCCCTCTTCTTGCAGGTCCGGGCGGGCGACGCTATCGAGAAAGAGCGAGTCACCACTAAGTAGTACGTCACCCACGACCAGTCCGGCCATGCCCGTCGTGTGGCCGGGCAGCCCGACGACCTCGACGCTTGCGTCACCGACCGAGAGCGTGTCGCCGTCAGCGACCGTCTCCACGTCGTACGTAATGCCACGGTCCCGTGCGCCATCGGTGACGATCGCGCGAGCACCGGTCTCGGCGGCGAGGTCGTGGAGGCCGCTGACGTGGTCGGCGTGGACGTGCGTGTCGACGACGGCGACGATGTCGACACCGCGTTCGGCGGCATCGGTGACGTACCGGTCGGTAAACGCCGCTAGCGGGTCAACGACGAGCGCTTCCCCACCGTCCTGTATCACGTAGGCCAGACAGCCGCTGGAGGGGCGCTGGTACTGGACAACCGTCGGGCCGTCGGTGGCGATGTCGTGGGCGTCGTAGACGCGCGCCCACTCGTCCATTCCGCCGGAGAGATTCTGTGCGTCGATGCCGGCTTCCGAAAGCAGTCCGGCGACGAAGGCGCTGGCTTCCCCGCGGCCACAGACAACTGTAATTGGTCCGTCACCGGCGATATCGCTGGCAAGGCCGTCGACGGTGTCCCGGACTTTCGCCTGCATGAACTTCGCGTAGGGGATGTCCGTTCGGGTGACAGAAGGGCTGTCGATGTGCCACTGTTCGATTTCGTCGCGGTTGCGGACGTCGAGCAATCGGACTGGCTCCCCACGGTCGAGTCGTCGCTTCAGGGTGGCTGGTGAGACTGACGGGACAGCTGCTGGTGGGTCTGGATACTCCCCGTCTTCGGTCATGACTGACGGTAGGAGAAGGACGGGCATAAATCGACAGCCTGGCGGGCCGGCCAGACTACGGGCAACCGCACTACTAAGATGCTCGCCGCCGAAGTGCACGCATGGACGGCGCGGCTCTTCTCGACAGCGTGCGCACAGGCATGGAGACGGAACTAGACCGACTCGGCTCCGAGAAGTCGCTGCTCGCTGCGACCGAGGCACGCCTCGAACCCGACCCCGTGCTCGTCACTGCCGCGGCGACGCTCCAGACTGCCCGGGACGGACTCGCCGACTGGGCCGACGACGCGACCGACGAGACGGCCGCCGAGACGCTCCGAACGACGACAGAGCGACTCGACGAGGCCGTTGCCACTGTCACGGCCGAGATGGAAGGCGACGGCGACGAGATTGCCGCCCTCGACGCCCCCTTCCTCTCGCTCGAGGCGACGGGTGATATCGAACGGGTCGCCGCCGGCACGATCGGCCTCCCGCTGGTGCTCGACCGCCTGTTCCTGCAGGCAGTGAGCTTCTTCGTCAACGAGGCCGACTCGGGCCGCGCAGACCTGTTCCGTGACCTCCGAGCCGAAGCAGATACGATGCTTGCGACGGGGACAGACGCGCTCGACGAACTCTGTACCGGGGACGACTGGGACCGCGCCGAGACGAGCGCGAACGCAGTTATCGACGCCGCCTACGACGACTACGCCGAGCGACTGGACGCGATGGGATTCGACCCGAAGCCGATCTGTTGAGACTGGCCGCCACCGGTCGGCGATGCGCCCCCATCGCGAGAGGTCTCCCGCTGAACACGGGATTCAGCAGTGTGGTAGCAGATGCCGGACAACGTGGTATAATTGCGTTCCGTGCTGCCAAGCAATTCCTCTGGGCTTCTGGACCGAGCGTGTCTCGATTGGAACTTCCCCGATTCTGGCGTCCTTTGCCGCTGCTTCTAGCACGAACGTCCCACAGGTACACGCTGTCTCGAGTTCGAGGTCTACAGCGAGGTCGCGTCGAAGAGCACGGAGTCCCGTTCCCGAATCTGTCACGGGCACTTTCAACTGTGTCAATCTGTTTAAAATTCGTTCGGACGGTCGGGGAATGGTAGTTCGGGCTCCGAGAACGACGTCTACCCTGTCATCTTTGATGGGTCGAACGAGTCTCTCGATATCCTCGGGACGGTGTTCCCCATCGGCATCGAACGTGACGACGATAT
This sequence comes from Salinibaculum salinum, assembly GCF_037645885.1. Classification (NCBI taxonomy): domain Archaea; kingdom Methanobacteriati; phylum Methanobacteriota; class Halobacteria; order Halobacteriales; family Haloarculaceae; genus Salinibaculum; species Salinibaculum salinum. The sequence goes on from NZ_JBBENW010000002.1 coordinate 429,145, forward strand.
CGGATGACGCCTCTCGAAACCCGCGTTTGAGTGCGGTGATGTACCCGTCGTTCTCCGGGTTGCGAATCACTGTTGCTCCAGCAGCCCGTGCTTCCGGTCCAGTACGGTCACTTGACCCGTCGTCTACTACCACCACCGGATACTCCCGGACGAGTCGCTGCACGGTCTGGCCGATGCGACCCCCTTCGTTGTACGCTGGAACGACAACGGTGGTATCCATCACAGAAAGCTATCGACGACCAGACCCAATATGTGTGATGAATACGTGCTGTACGTTCGGTACGCCTCTCTGAGAATTCACACAGATTGGTGGAGCGACTGATACGCAATCGCACTGTGCAGATGACTCGTCTCCAAGAGACTGAAGACCCCACTGTGTGCTGAGTCGGCTGACATGTGCTCTGTCCAGACCGGAGTAGACTGCCTCTCCGTATTGTGTCGGTGAGATGTCATAGCAGTCATTATAGGGCTTTACGTAGGGTGTGCATGGATGCAAGCGGTTCGACGGGGCAAACGAAGACCAGTGCAGTGAGTTCGACGGCTGATGACACCACTCCCGATGATGGGATTAGTCGTCGAACGATTCTCGCCGCGCTGGGGCTCGGCGGTGTTGGGGCGGCCGGCGGATTTGCACTGCTAGGCGGGGGCAGCAGTGAGAAGACACCCTCTGTCAGCGACCCGAACGAAGACGATGCGTTCGATGCGTTCGAGGCTGTCCGTGACGCGATGCGGGCAAGTCCCGACCACCTTCCGGCGCGGGCCGCTGCGCTCGTCGCCGAGGGTGACGCCGACGCCATCTTTGCGTTCGTCCGCGACGAACTCGCTGTCGACCCATCCCACGACGAGGAAATGGAGTACGCGAATCGGACTCGGCGCTGGGGGCCACGCGGGACGCTCCGTGGCGGTACCGGGACGCCACTGGACATCGCGGAGACGCTCGCCAACCTGTTCACCGATGCCGGATACGAGGCTGATGTGGTCGACGTCCGGCCACGATTTACAGCCGAACAGGTTCGAGAAATGCTGTTTACGCCACCCACCCGCGCGTTCGACCCGGACCTCTCGGAGGACGAGGCGGCACGCTACCGCGACGTCGTCGGCGGTGATGCGACGCCCAGGGCGCTGGATGTCGGCGGCGAGGAAAGCTCCGCGCTCGCCGAATCTATCCTCGACGCGTACCCGGGTGCTGGTGCGGTGGACGAGCAATTCGACTTCGGGTGGGACCGGTTCGCGAAACTTCCAATCGTCCGCGTCGATATCGACGGCGAGACGACGTACGCGAACCCGTTTTTGCCCGACGCGACGCTCGCCGATTCCGGCCTTGGGGAGACACCGAAGATCTGGGAGGACACCGGCGGCGGCGCGTACCCGAGTGTTCGCGTGGCGCTCTCGGCCGCCACAGCCAACGACCGATGGAATCCCCGCGAACTCGTCACCGGCGAGTGGTCCGCTGCCGATCTCCCTGGTCGACAGGTACGGGTCGATATGCTCTCCGGAATCGACCCGTTCCAGAATCCCGACGTCCGTTTCTCCGACGTCGACACGTTCATTCCGGCGCTCACGGTCTCAGACCCCCACGCCGATGCCGAGACCGTACAGGACCTGTCGGTACAGGGCGGCCCAGTCACGCGCTCGGGTGCAGCGCTGACCGTCGACGACGACGGCGTCGTTTACCGGGACGGCCGACCGGTCGTCGACCCCTCGGCTGCCGTCGACCCCGTGGTAGTCGACTCCGTCGAGGCGACCGTAGACACTGCCCGCTACCCGAACGTCCGTCTCGGAGTCACAGCGTACGATTCGACCGGCGACGCTGTCGAGGGACTCCCGGCCGCAGCCTTCGAAGTCGTCGACGACGAACCTGCGGGCATCTCCGTCGCCGCGACGACGAGTGCGCCGCGCGTCCAACTCCTCGTCGACAGGTCGGGGAGTATGCCGAGCGCATACGCCGGCCAGGCGATGGAAGACCTCGTCGGGCGACTCCGGGACGCGATAACGACTGGCCACGAGGGGGCTCGCATCGAGCAGACGTGGACGAACTCGGACATCTACACGAATCTGGCCGAAGCCGCAGAGAGCGGCGCGAACCTCGTCGTGTACGCGACCGACGGCGACGTTGGCGACGAACTCACCCCCGGTATCGCGGAGGCGCTCCGCGCAGGCCCGCCGGCCATGATGATGAACGTCGACAGGCTCGACAGATCCGCACTCCGTGAGATGGCCGACCTCTCCGGCGGCACCTACCGCATGGTCGACGGCCACGACGATGCCGTCGCGACTGTCACCGAGTTCGTGGATGCCACCGCGGCTGACCTCCCCTCGTACCTGCTGGACTACACTGCACCGACTGACTGGGCCGCTGGCGACGAGCGTGTCGCAACCGTCTCCGTTCCAGAAGGTGGTGCGTCGACTGACACCGAGTACGTCGTCCCCGAGTCGACTGTGTTGCCCGACGAGTTCGCGAGCCTCCAGCTTACCGTTCGCATCGGCCATCGCGAGGTAACCCGAACGCTGGCCGGCTGGGATCCGGTTCGTGACGCCGACCGACCCGTTTCCGAGGCCGATATGGACGCCGTCGCCGGTGCGCTGTTCGGTGAGCACATCCTCTCGTTCGAGGCCGCAGCGACTGCCGAATCCGTCTGGCTGGACGATATCCTGACGAGCAAACTCTCCGTGCGCGGCCTCCACGAGGCGGCCGACAGTGGGGACGCCGAGGCGGTACGCGACGCACTCGACGCTGGATTCACGGTCACGCCGGCAGAATTGATGCTCCTGCAGGGGCCGATGCCGGACGCCATCACCGACGATTCACACACCTATCAGGACACCCTGCGCGTCGTTCTCCACCAGCAGCGCCCGCAGTTTGGCACCGACCAAATTCTCCAGCACACGGACGCACTCGACCTGACGAAGTACCGGACTGTCGCAGACGACCCCGAGCGTGCGTTCCGACTGACTGCCGAACGAACCGCGAGGGTCGCTGTCGTCGAGGATGCACTGTACGACGACAGCGCCGTCTCCATCCTCGACGGGCGCGTTCTCGTCCCATTCTGGGAGGTCGCGGCCGCCTGGGAAGACGACGAGCAGCGAGCGGCCGACGCCCGGGTCGTTGAGGCCCGAAGCGGGAACGAGGTCGCGCTCGTCGCGGATGACGACGGCCCGTTCGCGTTCTGGACTGTCAACGTCGACACCGGGACGATCGCGGGCGTCCTCGACGATGGCTCCGGCGGTGGCTACTCGCAGGCGCGTACCGAGAAGCTACTTGATGAACTGAGCCAGGTCATCTCGATGATCAATCTCATGGCACTGGCCGCGACCAAAGGCGGCGCCCTGACCGGCGCCGGCGGATTTGCGCTTGGTGTTGTCGCTGCGTACGGGCAGGAACTTGCACGCCTCTACGGTCAGGTGAGCCTCGCTATCGCCATCATGAACGCCGACCACATCAACCGCGCCGTTGCGATGGGTGCAGCTTCACTCGCCTGCAACATCGCGAAAGATATCGTAATCGGCACACTCGGTGGTGATATGACCCCGTGGATTGAGAACATCCTCGGCGCCGCCGGCGGGCCGAGCATCTGTTAAACTCTCCGACATTGTCACCTGGCAGCTCGAATCGCACACAGTCCTGTTCACTGAACAGACCGATATGAGGAATGATACTCTATCTTATACATACTATATTTTAAGTTATCATACAACAAAGGGGTCTCGATGCACGGAGAAATTCGGAAACGCTTGCTGTACAACTCTGCGGTATTCGACGGTGTCGTAACCGAGAGGGCAGAGCCATGACGGGACCAGACCGTCCGGTACGCCGTCGGCGTGTCCTGGCGGCACTCGCCGGGGCAGGGGCAACTGCCGGACTCGCCGGCTGTCTTGGTTCCGACGAGAATGGCCCGGAAGGCGACGACACTTCAGCAGGCGATGACGACCCAGGCGACGATGCGTCGGGCGACGACACCGGCGCGACGGGTCCAGGTGCAGGTGAACAGATAGACGACATCTCCTGTGCCGAGTTCGGTTCCACCGAACTCCAGTCGTACGGGACAGGCGACACCCCGCTGGTGTTCGACTTCGACTATCCGGACACCTGGACGGAAAGCGGTTCGAGCCCGGACCGACGCAGCGACCGATACACAGTCATCGTTCGCAGCGAGATCGTCGACAATCGGTACCAGACGTTTCTCACCGTCGGTCAGTGGTTCGAGCCCATTACGCCGGCGGAGTTGGAGCAAGAGGTCTCGGCGGAAATCGAGGCACGCAGTGGAAGCGAGGAGTTCGAAGTTATCAGAACACTAGAGTATGCCGGGGAGGAGATAGACGTCTACAGCACGCCGGAGTACCCGGAGGGGTTGACCAGTGTCTTCTGGCTCCCCCACGAGACTGCCGACGGTATTCGCTACTTCCAGACCGTCTTCCAGTTCAGCTACAGCAGCAGCTTCATTGCGGGGGTCGAAGACAGTGACGTGGACATCTACTGTGAGTCGCTGTTCGACGACCTCGCCAATCTGATATTCCCCGCTGTCGAGCCGAACCCCGGGACAGCCATTGCATCCGAATTATAGCGCTGTTAGTGGCTGTTCGACTCCCCCGTTCAGGCGTCGTCGACGGTTGTCTCGGGATTCGGCCGAAGACTGTTGCGAACCGTCTCTGTCGCCGTCCGTATGAGCCCGTTACACGCGTCGGTCTCCTCGTCCTCGAGGCCATAGATATCGGCGTACGTCACGATACTCGTCCTGTAATACTCGTCGCTATCGCCTGACCCATACGGAAGGTAAAGTATGTACGCAGGGGGGTAGTTCGACGGGGAGACGTCGGGAAACCCGAGCACTTCGACCGTCTCGCCGTCGAAGGTCTGCTCGTCGACGACGGCGAGACGGTCGACATCACGTGTCATCTGTTCGTCTTTCTCGGCCTCGACTTCGCTCGCCGAGAGGCTGGGCAAGGACTGGCCAATCCTGATGGTGGCCGTTCTGGGATTGCCGTCGACGGTTACTGCCGGGCTGGTTATCTGCTGGAAGCGCCCATTCTGTCCCGGGATCGGTTCCCCGACGGTCCACGTCTCGGGATAGTCGAACGCGAAGATGTACGGTGTCCCCGAGACATCGTAGGCGGTCGGACTCCCAGCCAGGGGCGCACAGACCGAGTCAGACCCGTCAGGCGTCGTCTCGTCACCGGCTGTTTGTGTGCGGGTCTGTGTGGCTGTGGCGTCACTGGTCGGTGTCGCCGTCGGTGTTGGCTCTGTGTTAGCTCGGTCGGTATCGTCCCCGTCGGCGGGCGTGTCGCCCCCCGAACAGCCTGCTAGGGCCGTCGTCGCTCCAACTGTTCCGAGGACGAACCGACGCCGCGTGAGTGCGTTGTCTCTGTTGGACATTCGGGACTCAGACCTCCTCGATTATCGTGTCCTGGTTCGGTCGCAGGCTCTCGCGCACCGTCTCGGCGGCCGTGTACACCGGATCGTTACACAGTGTCACGCTCTCGTTGTCCTCGTTCAGTCGGAGGATACTGGTCAGCGTGTTTATTGTCAGCGAGTAGTACTGACGTTGGTCAGCAGGCCCGTATGGAAGCCACATCTGATAGAAAGACGGGTCGGAGTCCGAGATGCCGACGACCCGAACTGTCTCCCCGTCGAACTCCTGTTCGCCGACAACCTCGAAGCGGGCGTACTGGCCTTCGGTTCCCGAAGCAATCTCCGCATCGACCTCGCTCGCCGAGAGTACGTCGGTAGACTGAATGACCTGTATTCCGGCGCTCTCCTGCTCGCCGTCGACGGTCACTATCGGGCTGGTGATGCCCTGTGTTCGCCCCCCGGATCCGGTGAGCGGATCAGCCAACTCCCAGCTGTCGATGTAGTCGAACGAGAAAACGAACAACGTGTCACTGGCATCGTAGGGAACCGGATTGCCTATAAGCCGGCTACAGTCCGGGTCCGGGCTGTTTCCTGGCGTCGAACCGCTCTCACCGGTGACAGTCTCCTGTGTTGTACTCGGGGTGGCCGTCGACTCGCTATCGGACCCATCCCCGGAATTGCTGCCGCCGGGATTATCACCGTCTGCCGTCTCGCTACCGGTACATCCGGCAAGGGCAGCCGCTGCTGCAGTCGCTCCAGTCACGAACTGGCGTCGCGAAATGGTCGTTCGTCTCATGATTCTCTGATAGTGTGGGAGTACTTATGTTTACCCACTGCTTCTAACTGGGCCATTTCGACCATAAATTGCGGATATAGCGAAATATATGCACTCGTACCATAATTATACTATTAATTTAAAATGGCTAGTAACACAGGCGAAAACACCAGCTTCACCCGTACTGACCGATTCTCTGACCATGTCGCCGTGCTAGCAGTCCGTTCCGCTCAGAGATGCGGACGCCCATCGTGTGAACGGGTGTCCCTTCCCAGTCGTGAACGACGCAGTTGAGACCGAGTTCGCGGAATTGCGTCCGTGTTGCCGGAGCGCGAACCGCCGCCCCGACCAGTGCCCCGAGAACCGTGCTACAGTACGGTGAGCCGACATCGTAGTCCGTCCAACGGGCCGGAGGTGTGACGTTGGGGCTCGTCCATCGCGACTGAGCGGACTCGTTTGCCACGTGTCCCAGCAAGGGTTTCGACAGAGCCGTGTTTTTGGGCCTCCGATCCCAACTGTGTGTATGAACGTCGTCTCGTTGCTGCCCTCAGCGACAGAAATCGTCTACGCGCTTGGCGTCGAACCCGTCGGCGTCTCTCACGAATGTGACTATCCGCCTGCTGCCAACGAGAAACCGGTGGTCAACCGCTCGTCTATCGACCCCGATGCCAGTAGTGTCGAAATCAACGAGCAGGTCGCTCGCGCCGAACAGGAGGGCGGCGTCTATCAAATCGACCGCGAGACGCTGGCGAGGCTGGACCCCGACCTCGTCATCTCGCAGGGCATCTGTGACGTGTGTGCCGTCGACGAAGTGCAGGTCCGTGAGGCTGTCGACGACCTCGGACTCGGTGCCGCCGTGCTGACCACGGACCCACACAGCCTCGCGGACATCATCGCCGACATCGAACGCATCGGCGACGCACTCGGGCGCAGCGAGCGGGCTGTCGAACTGGTTGCCGACTTGGAACGCCGTATCGACGCCGTCGAGCGCTCGGCAGGCGCGACCGAGGACCGGCCCCGAACGGCCGTACTTGACTGGCTCGACCCCGTGATGGTCGCCGGACACTGGATTCCGGGGATGGTCGACCTCGCGGGCGGGCGCTACGGACTGGCCGAACGGGGGGCACGCTCGCGACCACGGGAGTGGGAGACGATTCGATCCTACGACCCCGAGGTTCTCGCGCTCTCGCCGTGCGGGTTCGACATCGACCAGACGACCGAGAACCTCACTGACGTGACCGAGCGGGAGGGATGGGACGATCTGACGGCGGTCCAGCACGGGGAGGTGTATGTCGTCGACGGTCACCACTACGTCAACCGGCCGGGGCCGCGACTGATCGAGACGCTCGAATTCCTCGCCTGGATACTCCATCCAGAACGGTTCGATACACCGCCTTCAGACGCGGTGCGGCCGCTGTCGACGCTGGAAACTGCGTAGCGCTGCCGATGTCACGTCGGCTACTCGCTCGACCGAAGTGCGGTCCTATTCCGGCACTGCACAGCCGTCGGCGTAGGACACCTCGGCCACGGACTCGATGGACTCCTCACCACAGACCGGACAGTCGGGATTCGCCCGAATCGGGACCTCTTCGGTGGTCATGTCGGCGGCGTCGTAGACCAGCAGGCGACCGTCGAGCGTCTCGCCCTCGCCGATGATGAGTTTGACGACCTCCGTCGCCTGGAATGCGCCGACGGTACCGGGGAGAACGCCGAGGACACCTGCCGTCGCGCAGTTAGGAACAGCACCTTCTGGGGGTGCTTCGGGAAACAGACACCGATAGCAGGGCTGGCCGCCGGTGATGGTGGTCGCTTGCCCCTCGAACCGGTAGATCGCGCCGTGTGAGAGGGGTGTCTCCGAGAGAACGCAGGCGTCGTTGAGCAAGAACCGGGTCGGGAAGTTGTCGGAGGCGTCGACGACGACGTCGTAGTCCGCGACGAGACTCCTGACGTTTTCGGCACTGACTCGGAGTTCGTGACGGTCGACGGATACGTCGGGGTTGAGGTTGGTGACGAACTCGGCGGCGCTGTCGACTTTCGGCCGCCCGACATCGCTGTCGCCGTGAATCACCTGCCGCTGGAGATTGCTCCGCTCGACCTGGTCTGCGTCGGCGATGCCGAGTCGGCCGACGCCGGCGGCAGCGAGATACTGAAGCACCGGCGACCCGAGCCCACCCGCGCCGACGACGAGAACACTGGCGTCGAGGAGCGCCGCCTGTCCCGCCGGGCCGACATCGTCCATGATGACGTGCCGGGAGTAGCGGTCGAGTTGCTCGGCGTCGAGATTCGGGTCGCTCATTGCCCCCCGTTTGCGGGGAGTGATAAAAAGTCGTGCGGTGCCGATGGTCGGCCGGGGACGCAGCCGACTGGTCAGTCGTCCGCGGTAGCGGCGTTTCGCTGGAGGTCGGCGACGAGGTCGTCGACGGCGGTGTTGATGTCGGTAATCTGGTCGGTCTGATTGTTGGCTTCCTCGACGATTTCGGTCGTCTCCTCGGCGATCTGCTCGGCGTTCATCACAGTCTGGTCGATCATGCTGGCGACCTCTTCGGTGGAGGCGGCCTGCTGATCGGTGGCGCTGGCGACTTCGGCGATGCCGTCGGAGACTTCTGCGACAGCCTCGTGAATCTCTTCGAGGATTCCCATCGCCTCGTCGACGGATTCGATCCCGTGCTCGATGCGCTCGTTGTTCCGGTCGAGACTGTCGACCGCGCTGGCGGTGTCGTCCTGAATCTCGTTGACCATCTGTTCGATTTCGCTGGCGTGTGACTGGGACTCCTCGGCGAGGGATTTCACCTCGTCGGCGACGACGGCGAAGCCTTCTCCGGCTTCGCCGGCGCGTGCAGCTTCGATGGAGGCGTTCAGCGCCAGCATGTTCGTCTGGTCTGCGATGTCGTTGATGACCTCGACGATTTCGTCGATCTCCTGCATGCTCTGTTGAATCGTCCGCACGTCCTGGGCGACATCGTCGGCGGCCTTCTGAATCTCCTGCATTGCCTGGCTCACCTCGCCGGCCGAGGCCTGTCCCTCCTCTGCGAGGTCCTTTGCCTTCTGCCCGGCCGCAGAGACCTCTTCGGACGAGGACGCGATTTCCTCGACCGACGCTGAGAGGTTCGAGATTTCGTTGGAAACCTCCGAGACTGCATCGTGTTGTTCCGCAGCCTCTTCCCGAACCGTATCGATGCGCTCGGCAATTTCCACGGAGGAGCCTTCGAGTTCGGCAATCGATGTCTGAATCTCGCTCGCGGCCTCGTGGTCGTAGCCCGCGTTCCGGTCGATGTCCGCCTCGATTTCGTCGTCGATGTCTACGTCGACATCTTCGTCGATGTCGCCCCCGACGTTCGCAGTTACATCGTCCATGGCCATTTCTACGATTAGCATCGATGCCAACTATTTAAAAATCATTGGCAAATCTGTAAGGTATTCTGCACCGAATACTGTACGAAAGCACGACAATCCGCCAGTGCAACGCACCGTTCTGGAACGGGTGTCGACGTCAGATATCGTACAGCGAGCCGTACTTCTCGTCGACGTAGTCGAGGAAGTAGTCTGCGGTGAACTGTTCGCCGGTCGCGTCCCGAATCAATTCCGGCGTCGTGTGCCGGCAGCCGTGTTGGTGGACGTGCTCTCGGAGCCACTCCCGGAGCGGGTCGAACTCGCCGTTTCGAATCTGGTCGTCGAGTGGCAGGTCCTCGCGGACGGCGGCGTCGAGCTGGGCGGCTAGGACCGATCCGAGCGTGTACGTCGGGAAGTAGCCGAAGGCACCGTGACACCAGTGGATGTCCTGCAGACACCCCTCGGCATCGGTGTCGGGGCGCACGCCAAGATACTCCTCGTACTTGTCGTTCCACACCTGAGGCACGTCGCTCACGTCCAAATCGCCCCGAATCAGGTCCCGCTCGATCTCGAACCGGACCAGGATGTGCATGTGGTAGGTGAGTTCGTCCGCCTCCACGCGAATCAGATTGTCGTCGTACACCTCGTTTGCGGCCTCGTAGAGTTCCCGTGGCGCGGCGTCGACGCCGAGGCGCTTCTCGACTGCTGGTGCGAGCAACTCCCAGAACGGTTCGGTGCGGCCGACGTGGTTCTCCCAGAGCCGGGACTGGGATTCGTGAACCGTCAGGTCGCGGTCCTCGCCCAGCGGCGTCCCGTACTCCTCCCGGGGCAGTCCCAGCACGTAGGTCGCGTGGCCGAACTCGTGGATGGTCGATCCGAGCGCGTCCATGGGGTCCTCGGGCGAAAAGCGAGTTGTGATGCGGGCGTCGAACTGCGTCCCACTGGTGAAGGGATGCGAGGAGGTGTCGAGTCGGCCGTGGTCCCAGTCGTACCCCAGCACGTCGAGTGCGTCTCTGACCAGCGCCTCCTGGTCGCTCTCGTCGTAGCTCCCGTCGAAGGGATCGGCCATGGTCACGTCGCTCTCGCCGACAGCGTCGACGAGCGGCGGCAGTTCCTCGCCCAGTCGCTCCAGCACTCGCTCGGCGGTGTCGATACCCAGATACGGCTCGTACTCCTCGAAGAGCACCTCGTAGGGGTCCCGGTCGGGATCGATAGCCTCGGCGTATTCCCGTTTCAGTTCGACCAGTTCTCTGAGTGCGTCCTCGAACTGCGAGAAGTCGTCTTCTTCTTTTGCCTGCTCCCAGACGGGCAGGGCGTTTGAGGAGGCTTCGGAAATCTGCTGGACGAGTTCTTCAGGAACGCGCACGGCGCGCTCGTGCTGGCGGCGAATCTCCCGGACGACCGCTTCTTGCTCGCCGTCGAGATCGCTGCTCTCGAGGGTATCGAGATACTCTGCGAGGTCGTCGTCGGTCAGGAGTTCGTGACGCAGCGAGGAGAGGGCGGACTTCTGCTTGGCGCGGGCGGGTGTCGCACCGTCGGGCATCATCACCTGCTGGTCCCAGTCGAGGACGCCGGCAGCGTCGCCGACGTGGGTGAGTTTCTGGACGTGTGCGAGAAATGCGTCGTAGGTGTCTGCACTCATCGTTGCATCGTACAGGCGCACGAAAAATTAAATCAGGGGTCGAATTCCTGGCTGACAGTGAGAGAACTCACTGCACTTCGATTTCCTTGCCACGGGTCGTCGCACCGGTCTCGACGGGGAGGCGGACTTCGAGGATGCCGTTGTTGTACTCGGCACCGATGCCGTCGTCGTCAATTTGCTTGGGGAAGCGGAACCGTCGGTGGTAGGTCTTCCGCTCACCGCGCCGTTCGTCTTCGTGCTCGCCGGCGATGTTGAGAACGCCGTCGTCCCACGTCACCGCGATCTCTTCCGGGTCGAATCCCGGCATCTCGACGCTGAGAACGAACTCGTCGTCTTCCTCGTACAGTTCGTAGTCGTTGCTGCCTGTTTCGAGGAGTTGGCTCGGGAAGTCGAGGCTCTGCAACCACGAGTTGGCTGGTGTTCGCGGGAGTGCCATGGCTGGTCACCTCTGAATCCATTTGATGATTGTGCGCGGTTCTATAAAAAAGTCACGAATATTGACATTTGGTGACAAATCACGAAGCTATGGCGGGTCGCGGCGGGGTTTGCCGGCGACGATGGGGCCGATTACTCGACGCTTGGCGCCGATTCGTCGGTCTTTCCGGGGATTTCGACTTCGATTTCGAGTTCTGGCTCCCCGACGCCCTCGAACTCCACTTCTAATTCGACGGGTTCGCCGAAGGAGAAGGGGAGTTCCCACTCGTCCTCGACGATGGTGAGCTCATCGCCTTCCTGTAACTGTTCACCGATGGCGACGAGAAACTCGCCGGCTTCGGCTGCCGAGAGCCGATACTCCTGTTCGAAATCTCGACCTGTCTTGATGACTGTGCGCTCTTCCTCAGAATCTGTCTCCGACATGGTCCCATTTAGGCCGGCCAAAAATAAAACGGTGTGGTTCGAGTTCGAACCTCAGTTCTGTTCCGGGTTGGCTGCTGTTTGATATCGCGGTCGCTGGTTTATTTCCCTGTCTCTCCACCTCCGAAACCCGTCGACCCGGATTCGAAACGCCCGATTCCGGCGTTCAGAACTGCTCGGCGACGACTCGGTAGATGCGCTCACAGCGCTCGACAACGTCCCAGGAGACGCTCTCGTCGGCGGTATGGGCCTCGCCGGGTTCGGCCGCGCCACAGACGATGCAGGTCGTGCCCGCCTGTGCGAGCCAGCCCGCGTCGGTCGCGTGTGGCTTGACCACTTGCTCTGGTTCTCCGTTCTGTGCCTGGTCTGCGGCACTGACCACCAGCGCTGCGAAGTCGGCGTCGTCACACGCCATCGGCGGGAGGTCCTGGTCGACGGACCACGAGACGCCGGTAACCTCTTCGACTCGTTCCAGCGGCGCACGCTCGCCCGGCACCGTCCGCTCGTCGACGGTCACCGAACACGCCTCGGGGATGACGTTCCAGGCCGACCCGCCCTCGATTTCCGTGACGGCAACGCTCCCCGACAGGTCGTGATCGAGCACGTCTGTCGTCGGAAAATCGAGTCCTCGAACGACGTCGATAGCGTCGCTGGCGTGGTAGATGGCGTTCTCTCCCGCCTCGACTTCGCTCGCGTGGGCGGCTTTGCCGGTCGCAGTGATGGTCGACCCCCGGCGTCCCTTGTGGGCGACAGCCACGTCAGTCGTCCCTGGTGCGGAGTAGCCGGTCGACCCCTCGCCGACGATGGCGTAGTCCGGCGCGAACTCCGCTTCGATTGCCGCCTGCGCACCGACGCCGCCCTGTTCTTCACCCACGAAGGAGACGAAGACGAGTTCGCAGTCGAGGTCGGTCGCGTCGCGGAAGGCGACCATCGCCGCGGCGACGGCTCCCTTCATGTCCGCGCTCCCGCGGCCGTAGAGGCGGCCGTCCCGTTCCTCGAGGACATATTCGCCGTCCGCAATCTGCGAATCGTCCGGCGGCACCACGTCGTGGTGGCCGACAAGAGCTAGTGAGGTGTCCGCGCCGGTGTTTCGACGGGCGATGACGTTGCCGTGCTCGTCTCGCTCGACGCTGGCGTCGGTCTGGTTCCGGAGCCAGTTTTCGATGTGGTCGCCGGCCCGCCGTTCGTCGTCGTGGCTGGGAATCGCGACGAGCTGGCGGGTGAGTTCGCGCGTGTCCATATCGGTCGGTGAGCGGCCAGATAGTTTTAGCTCACGGGACCGTTCGAGTGTGAGTCAGGGGAGGAGCGCAATCCCGAGGAGCACTTCGGCGACCAGCGCGGCACCGATGGCTGCACCGAGAACGCCGCCGATGCCTTTCAGGACGCGGGTCAGGCCGGTGCCGAGCGTGCGACCCCAGACGGCGGCGACGACGGTCATCGTGATCGTCGTCAGCAGGCCGAACGCGAGCAGGAAGGCCAGTGCGGCGTCCGGGCTGCCGGCAGTGGCTGCCATCGCCACGACGAGTCCACCGCTGCCGGCGAGTCCGTGGAGGACGCCGACGAACGCAGATTCGTTATCGAGGTGGCCGTGAGTCAGGCCCAGGGAGAGGCCGGCGACCTGGAGGTGGCGGTGGAGTGGGCCGTCGTGGCTGTGTGTTTCCCGCCTCACGCCGGCGGCGTCGGCAACCAGCCGAGCACCGTAGTAGACGAGAACGACACCGACGACGACTTCGAAGGCTGTGGTCACTTGGTCAGGCAACTGGATGCCCAGCGCGACGAAACAGAGGCCGAGAATGAGAATGGGGGCAGTGTGCCCGATGCCCCAGGATGCGCCGATGTGTCCCGCTCGTTTCTCGTCGACGAGCGTCGCCATCGCGGCCAGGTGATCGGCCTCCAGCGCGTGGGTGATACCGATTGCCCCACCGACGGCCGCTGCGGCGGTCAGAGACATGTCTGTCCGGACTGGACTGTCTCGCATAATTCCGTCGAAACCGTCAGACCCGCCAGTAGTCGATTGCGCGATAACAGACGTAGAGAATGGCGTTCAACAGCCCAGTGATAGCGACGATACCACCGATGCCGGGGCCGATAGTCTCGAAGAGGCTGCCGGTGCCACCGATTTCGCTGACACCGTAGGTGAAAAACGCGCTGATGATGCCCCAGATGAAGAGGATAGCGCCGATTCGGGCACCGTCTTCGATGTACGCTGCAATCGGGAGGGGTGTTGGAGGTGACTGTTGCGGGGACATGCATGCGGGCATGCCGACACCAGGCCGATAAGCCTTCTGTCTCCCGGATTGCATCAGGGCGCTTATCTGTGGACATAGCCAAGAGATGGTATGGAAATCGTACCGGACACGAGCGTGGTCATCGACGGCCGCGTGTCCGAGCAAATTGAGGCTGACGCCGACCCCGATTCAGAGGCGGTCGGCACCGGCTTCGCCGGGGGGACTATCGTCGTGCCGGAAGCAGTCGTCGGTGAACTCGAATCACAGGCAAATGACGGCCGCCAGACCGGCTGGGAGGGACTCGAAGAACTCCAGCGGCTGGTCGCTCTCGACGAAGACGGGACCATCGACGTGGAGTACGTCGGCCGCCGGCCGGACGCACTCGAAAAGCGCGAGGCCGGTGAAGGCGAAATCGACGCGCTCATCCGCGACATCGCACAGGACCGCGGCGCGACCCTGCTGACCAGCGACGACGTGCAGGCGGAGGTCGCCCGTGCGAAAGGCATCCGAGTCATCGAGGTCGAACCCAGCAGCCGCGACGTCGACCACCTCGCTATCGAGGAGTTCTTCGACGACGAGACGATGAGTGTCCACCTCAAGACTGGAATGGCCCCGATGGCAAAACGCGGCGCCATCGGTGAGATGCACTACCAGACCGTCGCCGAGGAGCCACTCACAGAGGGCGAAATGCGCGAGTACATCGCCGACATCGAGGAGGCCGCCCAGTCCAGCCCCGACGGCTTCGTCGAACTCTCGGAACCGGGGATGACTATTATCCAGTTCCGCACGGACCGAATCGCTATCGCCAGCCCGCCCTTCTCGGACGGACTGGAGATCACGGCCGTCCGGCCAATCGTCAAGACGGACCTCGACGACTACGAACACGCTGACGAACTCCGCGACCGGCTACTCGAACGCCAGCGCGGCGTCCTCATCTCCGGGTCGCCCGGGGCGGGGAAGTCGACGTTCGCACAGGCAGTCGCCGAGTTCCTCGCCGATTCGGATTACGCCGTCAAGACCATGGAAAAACCGCGGGACCTCCAGGTCGGCCCGAACATCACGCAGTACACCGCACTCGGCGGCGAGATGTCCAAGACGGCCGACTCGCTGCTGATGGTCCGGCCGGACTACACCATCTACGACGAGGTCCGAAAGACCGACGACTTCGAGGTCTTTGCCGACATGCGGCTGGCGGGCGTCGGGATGGTCGGGGTCGTCCACGCCACCAGGGGAATCGACGCGCTCCAGCGACTCATCGGGCGCGTCGAACTCGGCCTGATTCCGCAGGTCGTCGACACCGTCGTCTACATCGAAGACGGGAAAGTCGAGACGGTCTACGACGTCCACACCGAGGTCAAGGTGCCCGAGGGGCTGATGGAGGAGGACCTCGCCCGTCCGGTCATCATGATTACCGACTTCGAGACGGACCAGCCGGCCTACGAGATCTATACGTTCAACCGACAGGTCGTCACCGTCCCTATCGGCGAGGAGGAGGGCGGTCCCGGCACGGACAGCGGCGTCGACCGCATCGCGAAACAGGAAATCGAGCGGGAGATCCGCTCTATCGCGCAGGGTCACGTCGAAGTCGAACTCCGGGACCCCGAAACCGCTATCGTCTGGGTCGAGGAACGCGACATCTCCGGGGTCATCGGCAAGGGCGGCGGCCGCATCTCCGACGTGGAGAGTCGCCTGGGTATCAACATCGACGTGCGGACCTTCGCCGAGAAACCCGGCGGGAAGAGTCACGGCGGCGGCAACAGCGGTGACGGCGGCGGCCAGAGCGCTGGAATGGCGGGCAAGACGGTTGTCCCCGAGATTACGAGTCGCCACGTTATCGTGCCCATGGATGGCCACGCCGGCGACACCGTCGAGGTGCAGGCCGACGGCGAATACCTCTTTACCGCGACCGTCTCGCGAGGTGGCGAGATTCAGGTTTCCCGCGGCAGTGCCATCGCAGAAGAACTGGAGTCGGCCATCGACCACGGGCGGACGATTACTGTCGTCCCGTCGTAGCGCGTTTCCTGCCGATTTAATTCACGAGAGCGCGTCAGAGAAACATCGTTCTATCGATAGTCGATTGGATTACCCGGTCAGGACGGTTGCTCATTGAGCATGCTTAGTGAGCGAATGGAGTGTAGGTTGGACAATCATTAACACATGCGCGCACCTGGTTTCGAATATGGAAAGTGACAACGGTACGAGTGAACGTGACCTCCTCACACATGTTCTTCTGCCGGTCGCAAACGAAGAGGATGCCCGAACGACGGCAGAGGGACTCAAACCGTATGACCCCAACCACGTAACAGCCCTCCACGTCGTTGAAAAGGGGGATGGCGTGCCCGATAAAACGCCAGTTGAGCAATCCGAAACAGTGGCCGAAGAGTCATACGCCGCTGTTCGTACTGTCTTCCCCACCGCCGACGATCACACTGCATACGCACGGGATATTGTCGGAGCGATTTTTGATGTGGCTGCTGAGGTTGATGCCAGTGCCATCGCATACCGCTCTCGCAGCGGAAACCGAATCCTGCAGTTTCTCTCTGGCGACCGCTCGCTCAAACTCATCACTCAAGCAGACTGTCCGGTCATTGCATTGCCTCGCACGGATACAAAAACGTAACCCGTGCGACTGCGCTGTCTGTCTTACTGAAACGTGTAGCACGCAATCTCAGTCGAAGCGCACTCAGGGCACACATCGTCGTCTGGATCGACTGTCAGACCACAATCCCGACACTCATGCAGGGTACCGTCATTTCCATCACCTGCGTGGCGGATGAGATCGAGTAACCCCATGTATGCTATCCCTCCTTCGCCAACACTCATTAATTTTCGTAGACGAACCAGCGCCGAGATCAATGTGTACTCTTTGGGACGTGTCGCCTGTGCTGACTGACTGAATCCGAGATCTTGTCCTCCTGTCTACTGATAGAGAACAAGAACGGTAGCCTTTCAATCATCCGTTCTGAACATTGGGAAACATGTATATCGTCATCGTTGGGGCTGGTGACATCGGGACACCACTTATCGATATTGCAACAGCCGGCGGCAACGAAGTGGTCGTCATCGAACGCGACGAGAACCGGGCCGAGCGGGCGTCGAGACAATACGATTGCTTGGTTATCCACGATGACGCTACCTCGAAAGAGACCCTGGAGGATGCCGGAGTCGACCGCGCAGATGCCGTCATCTCGACCACCGACCAAGATGCGACGAACATCATGGTCTGTTTGCTGGCACAGGAACTCGACGTTCCGGATATCGTCTCGGTCGTCCACAACCCCGAGCACATGAGCGTCTTCCGGCAGATCGGCGTCAACACGATGCAAAACCCACAGCATCTTATCGCGGAATACCTCTATCGGGCCGTTAAGCGCCCCTCTATTGTCGATTTCATGCGTATTGGCGAACAGGCAGAAGTGTTCGAAATCACCGTCAAAGAAAATGCACCCATCAAGGGCAAAACGTTGCAAGAGGCCAACAAAGAGGGACTCATCGGCAGCGAAACACTGATTGTCGCCATCGAACGCAACGGCAAAGGTGAGCCAATAACCCCACGCGGAAACACGCGCATCGAGGCAGGTGATCTCCTCACAGTCTACTCAGGTGAAGGAGCGACACCCGAAGTGACGGACATTTTTGGTCACGCCGAGGATCACAGCTGATATGTCTCGACGGAACGGCGGTCTACTCCCGACCGATTTGCGGATTATTGCGCGAGACATCGGCTCGCTGCTGTTGATGGAAGCTGGGCTGATGACCATCACGACCGTTATCGCGCTCGGCTTCCGGGAGTATCACGCTGCACTCGCTTTTTTTATTGCAGGTGGCGTGACTGCCGGTGTTGGTGGCCTCGCCAACCGCTCGTTTGCCGATTCCCCACCCCCGCAGATGAAACACGGGATGGTCATCGCCGCTGGCGGCTGGTTGATGGTGGCCACGTTCAGCGCATTTCCCTTCCTCCTGACTGCCTGGTTGACACCACCAGCCGTCATGGATACGTTCGTCCCCACCGGTGCAGACACGAGCGCGTGGGAACCGATCAAAGTTGGTGGCACCACGACACTGTCCAGTCTCGCGTACTTTCGTGATCCGCTGCACGCCTTTTTCGAGAGTATGAGTGGCTGGACGGGGAGCGGCCTGACGATGGCTATCCACGAACCGTCCCTGCCGCGAACGATGCAGTGGTGGCGGTCGTTCATCCAGTGGGTCGGTGGCGTCGGCGTCATCGTCCTGACGGTCTCGATTCTCTCCCGCCCCGGCAGCGGGAGTTACGCGCTCTATCAGAGCGAAGCGCGCGAGGAAAAAATCCACCCGAGCGTCGTCTCGACGGTCCGGACGGTCTGGAAACTCGTCGTCGGCTACACGCTCCTGGCGTTCGTCCTGCTGTTCGGTGCAATCTCCGCAAGTGACAGCGCCTACGCCGAGTCACTCTCGCTGTGGGAGGTCGCCTGGCAGGCACTCAACCACGCGATGACCGGCCTCACGACCGGCGGGTTCTCCGTCACCGACAATTCCATTGCGACGTATAATTCCCCGCTGGTTGAAACCGTTCTCCTCCCGATTATGATCTTGGGTGCTATCGCGTTCCCCATCCACTACATTATTCTTCGAGACCGAAAGGTGAGCGAACTCGCGTCGGATCTTCAGACGCGATGGCTGTTGATTCTCCTCGCAGCGGGCGTCGTCGTCCTTTCAGTTCAGAACGTGTTGTCCGTCTCGGCAGCTCCTGATGCGTTTGCGACGCAGTCGTTCCTGCCATTCTCGATACCGTCCCTCGATGGAGCACAACTCGATGCAATTCGGGATTCGACATTTCAGTGGATCAGCGCGCTGAGTTGCACCGGCTTCCAGTCGGCTCCAATCGGGCGCTGGCTCGCCGGTGGAAAGGTGATGGTCGTCGGAGCGATGGTACTCGGCGGTGCTGCCGGATCGACTGTGGGCGGTATCAAGATCATCCGCGGGTACACAATCGTCCGCGGCATTATTTGGCAGTTCTCTCGGGTGTTTCTCCCGAAAAACGCTGTCGTCACCGCCCGCATCGGCGACCGCACGCTCGACCGTGAGGCGATGGAACGCGAATTCAGTGAAGCCGCGATTGTCACGCTCCTGTGGCTGCTCATTCTCGTCACCAGCAGTATCGTTCTCATCAACGTCGCCGGACCCGACTTCGGCTACGCTGACGCACTGTTCGAAGTCGCCAGCGCGCAGGGTAATGTCGGCCTGTCCTCGGGAATTACCGGGCCAACGATGTCGCCCCTGGCCGAGGGGATGTTCATCCTCAACATGTGGATCGGGCGCCTGGAGATCATTCCAGTGCTCGTTTTCATCCGGGCTGCGATGTCCGGCCTGAACCCATGATGACCCGGTACGAATCAGGAGCGATGGGGTCGAAGTGGCAGTCAGTCCTGGTTAACTTTTGCCTCACCAATAAATGACCAATGGGTTCGTGTCCCGCCGTCTGGATGTGGTTCTTCGGTGACGTGGTAGAGAAAAGGGCCGTGGGGGCAGTTGTCACAGCCCTCGTGACAGTAGACCTGCTTCACGACTTCCGTGTACCCATCGTGTTCGGTGACGCGGAGGATATCGTCGCCGGGCTCTGGCTCGATGGGGAATTCGGTTTCCTCGTGGAACTGGAGCAGTTCTTGGGCGTGAATAATCGTTTTGCGGAGTTCGTCAGGGGTCAACTCCGCTAAGTCCGCAATGAGTTGGTCAGGCAATCCCTCTGGAGGCGTTGGTCCTTTTGAGAAGTCAGTCATATCTGAGAATTTAGTCTGAATGCATATAACTGGTTTGAGAATATGGGGTGAGTGAAATGCATATTCTTGGGGGTCGTAGGTACTGTATCGGCCGCTCACTAAACCCACCGTATCGACCAATCTGTATCCTCGCTTATCGCTGAATTGACCGTGCTAAATAGGTACCCTGTATTGAAGACTCACGGATGAGCAGCACGGAATTGGCAACGGTTCTATGATACGCCGTTAAAAAGCTTTCTCCGAGTTGCCTCGATGGAAACTGACGTTTCGGTTTAACGGTACGTTCGTCGGAAGGAGTGAGTGCAATGGTTCCCCGCACGACACGCCGCCGCTATCTCAGCGGTCTCTCACTCGCCGGTCTCGCGACTCTTGCCGGCTGTATCGACTCGCAAGTAGGTGATGACGGGACACCGACCTCCACGCCCGACAGCCAGTCGACACCTGGCGACGACGGAGACGAACTCGGTTCACCCACCGAAATGGTCCGCGAGTCGATCGAAGTCCGCGTCGAGGACCCACCCGCGATGCGGGAGTACTTCCACCCGATTCACCCGTTCCATCCGGATAATCTCAGCGACGAGGAGGCGGACGAACTGCTGTCACAGGACAGCGAACTCGACTCCGTCAAGACGGAGACCCGCTCTCTGGAGGTGACGCCCGAGCTGGTTCTTACGGCGCCGCTCTTGCGGTTGAGCGATGAAATCGAGCGCGAGGCCGTCGAAGACGCACTCGACGGCGAACAGACGGCAGTCGTCGACACGACGTTCACTACTACCGATGGGGAGGAAACCGAATTCCTGGTCGTGACCGTCACCCACGACGACGAGTGGGTCATCCTCGCCCAGGACGTTCAACCGGCCAGCGACGAGCCGACCCACTTCGAGGCTCGGGTCGTCGACGACGTTACGTTCGATACCGAGGAGGACCGCGCTCGGGTCCACTTCGTCGATTCCCTCGTTGCTGATAGCGTGGCCGTGGAGACGAAAACCGCCACTTCTTCGCGCTCTTCGGACACGCCGGATACGTTGACCTACGTCGACGTGTACCCCGACCCGGAGGGCGACGAGATCGTCGTCACAGCGACGGTGGACGGCCAATCCGGCGTCGTCCACCGCGAGCAGTATCCCCCGTCCGAACGAATCGTCGACGAAATCACCTACGAAGAAGCGCCCGACGACTCACCGCGCGAGATGCGAGCGCGGGTGACCTTTACCGGCAACCAGGGCAGCCGGGAGGTCACGGCGAGATCGACGGTCCACGGCGAGGAAGTCGCGCTGGAAACCTCTGCAGACGACAGCTGGGTCTTCGTCGGCATCGATCCGAAGGGCGACGAAATCGTCGTCACCACGACGGTCGACGGCGAATCGCAGGTCGTCCACCGTGAGCGGTATCACCCGGAGTGAGCGTTCTCGGAAGCGCACGCCCTGACGTGCGGTCGGTGTGTCTGGATCTCACCGACTAGTCTTCGAACCAGACGACGAGTCGCACGTTCGCAGGACCGTACTCGTCCTCGGCGGGCGCGAGCGCGTCACAGACACTCGACCAGCGCTCGTCGGCGCGGATGCTGTCGGAGAGTTCCTCAGCGCGCACCCACGTCTCGCCGATGGCGTGTCGCCAGGGGCCGGTGTCGCCGTAGACCGAGGAGGAATCCTTGAAATAACGCTGGCCCAGCAGGTCGCTGTACTCGTCGGGAATGCCGCGGTCGGGTGCGATAGCGTCGCCCGCTGGTGGCGTCGGCTGGCCGAAGACCGGTGGGCAGGCAGTGAGCGGGAGATGTGGAAGGTCGGTGTAGCCGAGCCAGGACTGGCCGTCGTGGGCCTCGACGACACCCTGAACGTGCATGAGAACAGTCAGTCAGAGACGGCGGGTTCGGCTTCGGCGGCCTCGTCGGTAATCTCGTAGAGATTCTGGCGCGCGTCGGCGAAATACACGTCCTCTTCGATAACGCCGACTTCGTCGAGACGTTCGAGAGCGTAGCGGACTGTCCGGGCAGAGAGCATCGACTCCTCGACGATACCCTTCTGGGTGAGCGGGCCGTTGTATTCGAGAACCTTGTAGACGAGCTTCGCGCTCGGCGGAAGGTCTGCAATCTCCTCCCCGTCGGAATCTGTCATCGACTCATGGTGGGGTCGCCGGCTGTATAAAGATTGAGGGATTGGACTGAACGCCGCTCAACTGTCCGGTTCCTCTCCGGTGGTGGTCGCTGACTCGTCGTCGCCGTCAGCAGTCAGTATCGTCTTTCGGGGAAGCACGACAAAGCCCGCCACGACGAGCAGGATGCCGAGCCCTGCTGCCCACGGCACGATGTCGAAGCGGTCGTGGACCGGGCTCGTCACGCCGACGACAGCCGCACCAAGCGCGAGATACAGCCCCAGCAAGAGCAGTCCGGTCCCGGCGGCTCCACCCCGAGAGTCGACGCTCGATTCGGGGTCGGTCAGCGTGTCCGTCGCCGCCCACCAGACCAGCAGAGCCGCACTCGCCGCGTTGATGAGGAGGCTTCGGAGGATATCGTAGCCGGTCAACAGATCCCCGAAAAAGGCCACGACCGAGCCCAGAAAGCCGACCAGCCCGAGCAGGAACAGGAACGGAGCGGTCCCGTTCGTCGTCCCGTCGGCCGACTCTGCGGTGTCGAGCGTATCGTCGACTTCCGAACCGGACCCGTCGTCTCCCATTGCTGTCATCGATTGGCGGCCGCGACATAAATCGCTCGTCGCTCCCGAACGAACTCCTTTTTACGCCGCGTCGTCCAGAGTTGCACATGGCTACTGAAACGGGCAACGGACTCAGCCCGCACCTCCGGGGGGTGACCGTCACGACCGTCGCGACGGTCCTCGGCATGCTCGCCGGCGTGGGGGCGGCCCTCGTCGCGAGCGGACCGGAGGACACCGTCGGGCTGCTGTTCTTCGGCGCGGCGTTCCTCGTCCAGCTTCCGCTGTTGCGCGTCCTCGGCGTCGACGTTTCGGACTTCTCCACGAAAGACCACCTCTACATCGGGTTCATGACCTTCGTCCTCTGGTTCATCACCTGGGGCATACTGCTGACCACTGGCGGACTCCAATAACAATGGCGGACGATAGTATCGCAGTCGTCGACCTGGACCGCTGTCAACCGGACCGCTGCAGCTACGAGTGTGCGAACTTCTGTCCGCCCAACCGAACCGGAAAGGAGTGTATCGTCACCCGCGACGAACACTACGAGGAGGACGAACCACACCAGGGCAGCGACGACCAGGTGTGGATTTCCGAGGAAATCTGTCTCGGCGAAACCTGTGGTATCTGCGTCGAGAAGTGTCCCTTCGACGCTATCGAAATCATCAACCTGCCACAGGAACTCGACGACGACCCGGTTCACCGCTACGGCGAGAACGCCTTCGCACTCTACGGCTTGCCCGCCCCACAGGAGGGTCGCGTCACCGGAATCTTGGGGCCGAACGGTATCGGGAAGACCACCGCCGTCCGCATCCTCGCGGACGAACTCGCACCCAACCTCGGCCAGATCGGGACCGAACCCGACTGGGACGAGATTCTCGACACCTATCGCGGGACCGCCCTGCAGGAGTATCTCGAGTCGATGCGCGATGGCGACGTGACTGTCGCACGCAAACCGCAGTACGTCGACCAGATTCCCGACCAGTTCGACGGCCCGACGAGTCAGTTGCTCGAGCAGACCGACGAGCGGGGCGTTCTCGACTCGCTCGTCGAACGGCTGGGTATCGCACCGGTCGTCGACCAGCACATTGACACGCTCTCTGGCGGGGAACTCCAGCGGGTCGCACTCGCCGCGACGCTCGCCCGCGACGCCGACTTCTACTTCCTCGACGAGATTACGCCGTATCTGGACATCGGCCAGCGGATGACCGCCGCGCGCCTCGTCCGCGAACTCGCCGAGGAGGAGGACCGCTCGATGCTCGTCGTCGAACACGACCTCGCAATTCTGGACTTGCTCGCCGACGCCATCCACGTCGCCTACGGCCAGCCCGGGGCCTTCGGTGTCATCACTGACCCGAAATCGGTCAAAGGCGGCATCAACGAGTACCTCTCGGGGTATCTCGACAACGAGAACATGCGCATCCGGGAGACGAACATCGAGTTCGAGGAACACGCCCCGCGCTCTATCTCGACGGGCGACGTGGTTATCGAGTACCCCGAACTCACCAAGAGCTACGGCGAGGGTGA
This sequence comes from Salinibaculum salinum, assembly GCF_037645885.1. Classification (NCBI taxonomy): domain Archaea; kingdom Methanobacteriati; phylum Methanobacteriota; class Halobacteria; order Halobacteriales; family Haloarculaceae; genus Salinibaculum; species Salinibaculum salinum. Next base: position 453,253 of record NZ_JBBENW010000002.1, read on the forward strand.
GTTCTCACTCGAAGTCGAGGCCGGGACTATCCGCGAGAGCGAGGTCCTGGGCGTCGTCGGCCCGAACGGTATCGGGAAGTCGACGTTCGCGAAGTTGCTCGCTGGCAAACTCGACTCTGACAAAGGCAGTCTGGATTCGGACCTCGACATCGCGTACAAACCGCAGTACATCGACATCGACCAGCCGATGCGGGTCGACGCCTTCCTCTCTTCGATTACGAGCGACTTTGGCTCGTCGTACTGGACGACCGAAATCGCCCAGCCGCTCCAGCTCGACGCGGTGATGGAGCAGAACCTCACCGACCTCTCCGGTGGTGAGCGCCAGCGGGTCGCCATCGCGGCCTGTCTCTCCGAGGACGCCGACCTCTACTTGCTGGACGAACCCTCTGCCCACCTCGACGTGGAACAGCGGGTGCTGGCGACGAGCGCCATCCGTCGCTACGCGGAGAACCACGACGCGACGGCGCTGGTCATCGACCACGACATCTACATGATCGACCTGCTCGCCGACCGACTGCTGGTCTTCGACGGCGAACCCGCCGAGCACGGCCACGCCGCGCCGCCACAGGGAATGCGCGAGGGGATGAACGAGTTCCTCTCGAATCTCGACATCACCTTCCGCCGGGACGAGCGGACCTCCCGGCCGCGCATCAACAAACCCGACAGTCAACTCGATCGCGAACAGAAAAACAAGGGCGAGTACTACTACGCGCCATAAGCGAACATCGTACTACGGGTTGTGAGAAACTGCTGCTGGACTATTCTCCGGAGAACCATCCGACTTGTACATTCAGTCGTTCCTCTCTCGATTAGCCACTGTGGTACGGTCGGTGTTTCGGCACACCTGTCGTAGCCTATGACTTTGAAGTCGCTCTCAGCTAAATTATATACTCTTTAATTGGCCAAAATATTATACCATAGTGAAACAACTGTGGTTGTGTATGACAACCACACAACAGGCGGCGGAAACAAACGCGATAAGACACTCACTCCGTCGAATTAGCCAGGGAGGGGTCCGAAGATGAGGACCGGATTCGTCTGGGACGAGTGGTACATGTGGCACGATACGGGGAGTGCCGCGGCATTCTTGCCCGCGGGTGGCCCTATCCAGCCCGACACGCACGTCGAGAATCCGGAACCGAAGCGGCGACTGCACAACCTGCTCGATTTCAGCGGCGTTCTCGACACGCTTCAGGAGATCGAGCCGCGACAGGCGACCCTCGAGGAGTTGCTCCGTTTTCACACGCCCGAGTACGTCGACGAGATCGCCGAACAGAGCGCAGAGTCCGGAGGCGACGCCGGTGACCTAACGCCCTTTGGTCCGGACAGCTACGACATCGCTCGGCTGGCGGCCGGTGGCGTCATCGAGGCGACCGATGCCGTTCTCGACGGGGACGTCGACAACGCGTATGCGCTCGTCCGACCGCCGGGTCACCACGCCGAGAGCGACATCGGACGAGGATTCTGTATCTTCGGGAATATCGCTCTTGCAGCGATGCACGCTCGGTCAGAGCGTGATATAGAGCGTGTCGCTGTCGTCGATTTCGACGTCCACCACGGAAACGGCACCCAGAAAGCGTTCTGGGACGACCCCACTGTCCTCCCTATCTCCCTGCACCAGGACAACTTCTTCCCGCCGGGTGAGGGGGCCGTTGACGAGGTTGGCGAGGGCGACGGTCGAGGGTACAATCTCAACGTTCCACTACCCCCTGGTTCGGGCGTTGGCGCGTACGAAACAGCCTTCGAGCGGGTCGTGTTACCAGCACTGGACAAGTTCGACCCCGATCTCATCTATCTCGCGGCCGGCGTCGATAGCGGCGCAATCGACCCGCTGGGTCGGATGATGCTCCATTCTGAGGGGTATCGAACGCTAACCCGCCAACTGCTGGCTGCTGCAGACGAGCACTGCGACGGTCGCCTCGTTGCTGTCCACGAAGGCGGATATTCGTCCGCATACGCTCCGTTTTCTGGTCTTGCTATAATCGAGGAACTACGTGGAGAGCGGAGTGATATCGAAGACCCGTTCATGCCGATTTTCGCAGAACTCGGTTATCAAGGGCTGCAACCCCATCAGGAAGCTGTCATCGACGACGCCGCCGAGAAACTGGACATCGCTCTCCAGAACTCGTGAACAGCCGTCTCACAGTTCGGGAGCTGTGACTCTCACATTCGAGTGGCTGACACTGGTCCTCCTCCAGTTCCGCCTCCTGGCTGAGAACCGTTCACCTGCGCTATTGTAATAAATAGCACCCGTGTGGTGTTCTATACCGTATCCGTGTCCGTCTCGGGCTCCTGGGACGGTGATTCTGCTTCGATAACTGCCGCCAGATCTTCGAGCTCCGGGCTGTCCAGTCTGTCGGCCAGGTGGACGATGATATCGTCGAGTGTGACGATACCGAGCAGTTCGCCATTGTCGGTGACTGGCACGCGTCGGACGCTCTCGTCGCGCATCTGTGCGGTGAGCTCATCGAGTTCCGTATCCAGATCGACAGTGAACGCAGTCAGCGACAGCACCTCGTTGACCGCGGTGTCTTCGAGTTCGTCGGCAAAGTGTTGTCCGTAGACCACGAGGTCGCGGTCGGTGACGAGTCCGAGTGGTTTGTCGTGCGAATCGAGGACGACGGCACTGCCGACGTTTTCTTCTCGCAACACCGTGGCGACATCGAGGAGGCTGTCGTCGAGGTAGACTGTCACCACGTCCGTCTGAACGAGGTCTTGTATCTTCATGATAGTATGTTGTGTCGGGCACAATATAAACCTCCGACGTGAGTCCGTCGTTTTGTTCCTTGACGAGAGTTGGGTGCGACTGTTCGACACCATCGCTGCGGTCGCGGTGCGGCGGTAGCGAACCCAATCGCCGTGATGACTCCTCGGTTCGGGAGTGACTGGCCAGAGAGCTTACCCTTATTACGCAGTCGGCTAACGTACAGACGATGGACGAGGACCCCGAATCGGTCGCCGAGGAGAGTGGCGAGTGGGAACATCCGTCGCCGACACCTGAGGTGTCGGACCCCGAGGATATCGAGCGTATCGACCGGCCAGCGGTCACGTCGGCGGATATCGACACTGAACCGACCGACGCGATGCCGACACCGCCGCGGCTCCCCGACGCGCTCTTTGCGGGTGAGTTGGCCGAGGACGAAGCGGTCCACTGGTACGTCCGCGAAGATGCGTGCGTGCTGGTGATGGCAAACAACGACCTCGACCGCGAACACTACCGTGCGGTGGCGACGACGCCGCTGGTCGAGACTGCCGATGGTGAGTTCGAGTGGGAGATCCCCGCCAGACTGGTTCGGGGCCACCCCGAGGCGGTCGACGTACCCGAGGAGGCGCTCATCCAGCCCGGGCGGTCGATTCATTTCCGTGCTTCGGAGGCGATGCTCGACGGGCCCATCCGGACGTGCTACGCGATGACGACCGACCGTCTCGAACAGCTCACCGGATGACCCCCAAGCTTTCTTGCCGCCTGCGGTCGAGTATCGACCGATGAGTTCCACGCCGTGGCAGCGCCGCCTCTACTCGCTCGGCCTGGCCCACCACGACCAGCTCAACCGAGCCTTCGGTGGTGGGCTCCCGAAGGGCAGCGTCGTTCTCGTCGAGGGACCGTACGGCACGGGCAAGAGCACGCTCGCCGGGCGGATTGCCTACGGCCTCACCGAGCAGTCCCACGAGGTAACGTATCTCTCGACGGAACGACCCGTCAGCGCCTTTCTCGACCAGATGCAGTCGCTGTCGTACGACGTGACCGGAGCGATACTCGACCGTCGGCTGCTCTATCTCTTCGGCGACCTTTCCGGATTCGATAGCGACGGCGAGCCGCCACAACTGCTCTCGCGGTTGACCTCGTCCCGGCGGATGTGGGAGATGGACGTGGCGATTCTCGATACGTTCGGCGATATTCTTCGCTACGACCCGACCTTCGACGTGCTGGCCGAACAGACTGACCGCCGTCGGGCGGCCCAGCAGGTCATCTCGTTTTTCCGGCGCGTCGCTCGCGGCGAGCGAACGGTTATTCTCACCGTCGATCCAAGCGGTCTCGCGGCAGAGACACTGGAGCCGTTCCGTGCTATTGCTGACGTCCTACTGGAGTTGACCGTCACGCCCGGGGGCAGGAGTGTCCGACGTAGTATCGACGTCAGGCGGTTCGTCGGCATGGGTCAGCAGGTCGACGACAGCATCGCCTTCTCCATCCGGCCGGGTATCGGTCTCGTCGTCGAGAACAGGCGGGTCGTTTGAGGGAGGGACGAACGGGACGACGGAGACGCCGAGAGAGGGGGTGGTTAGCCTCCGCTGACGTCACCGGGGTCGCCGGTGTCGGCTTCCATTCCCTCGATTGCTTCGTCCAGGCCGTCCGCCACAGCCTCGTCGATTCGACTCTCGCCGCGCAGTTCGCGGTTGTCCCCTTCATCGTCCTGCGGTTCGGTGATTTCCTCGTCACCGGTGACGGCGACGAAGACGTCTGCGAGCTCTTCTGTTCTGCGTGATTGGCTCTGACTCATGTGCAAATACACCTTTGGAGCGATTGGATATAGGTAGTCTACCCAACTAGTTTGGAACTTCAAAAACCGCAATAGTGCGGCCGGATGTTGATGTCGCAGTCGGGCAGAAACGACTCTCAGAGAACGTTTCGTTGGCAGGAGCCACAGAGCGTCTCTTCTTTGACATCGACTTCGCGGACGGTCGGGGAGAAGTTCATCACACAGCGTTTGTTGTCGCAGTGTTCCAGTCCGAGCGTGTGGCCGATCTCGTGGACCACTTCTTTGCGGACGCGGTCCGAGAAGATGTCTTCGGGCGAGCGGTTCGAGAAGCCGCCGTCGGAGGAGGTGTGCAGGCGATACGTGGAGATGACCGACCCACTCCCGCCGAGATAGGCCAGGCCAAAGACGTAGTTGCGCCGGTGATAGAACAGGTCTTTCGGGGTGATGGCGATGTTTTTATCACCACTCCCGATTCGCTTTGCGAGGTCGATAAATTCCTCTGCGCGGTACTGCTCCCGACTGGTGTCGTACGACCCCGAGGGTATCGACTGTGGATCGTGAACGGTCACGTCACAGTCGTACACCGTCCGGAGGCCGTTGGAGGCTTCCCGCTTGACGACGGCGTTGACCTCGCCGACCGGCACGATGTCGACGTGCATGCCAACGCATATGTGGGGGACTCACATAAAAATCTCGCGTGCGGGACGCTACTATCGACGCGATCGCTGCTCGACTGGCTGCGTTCGATACTGTCGTCGAGGTCGGTGTTGGCCACCAACCGGCTGTCGCTGGCACACTCGCCGATGCTGGCGTAACTGTCACGGCGACGGACATCACCGAGCGGTCGGTCCCCGATGGTGTGACGTTCGTCTGTGACGACGTGACCGACCCCGACCACTCGGTCTACGCCGACGCCGACGCCATCTATGCGCTCAATTGTCCGCCGGAACTCCATCGTCCGATTGCTGACCTCGCTCGCGCGATTGACGCCGCGTTCCTGTTTACGACGCTCGGCGCTGACCCACCGACGATTCCCGTCCGTCGAGAGACGCTTCCGGGAGAGACGCTCTTTGTGTTCGACAGTCGCCCCACCGAAACACCGTAGTCATCTTCGACGAATGCGGAACCCACCGCTCTCGCAGATATTGGCACGACAACAACGTATTTTATGGCACTCGTGTAAATCTACTCGTTGACAGCGATGGATTGTGTCCTCAACGGGCGGAGATGTGGTTAAAGCCGACTGTGATGGTGCATGACTGAGCAACCCGGACAGACGCGTGCGAACCTGCTGGCGCAGATGGCATCTCATCCCTCGGTTACGACGGACGTTCTCGCGGGGACGGAGCGCCAGTTCCAGTCGGGGCGACTCTCCGGTCAGCCACCGGTCGCGCACCTCGAAGAGAGCGAAGCGCCGGCGTACGTGCTGACGAACCAGAAGAAGGGCATCGGACTGGGAACCAAGCGGCGGACGACGACTCCCGACAAGAAGCGAGGGACTGTCGTGCTCGTGACCGGTCGTCGGACGCTCTGTCTGGTCGGGCAGGAGGCAGACGACGAGGTCATCTCGGTCCCACACCGTGCTGTTGCGTCCGTTTCGCCGCATTCGGGACTGCTGTCTAACCGACTCGAATTGCGAACGCCACGGAAAGCGTACCACTGCTGGGTCGAACGGAGCGCACCGGATTCGTTGCTGGCCGATGCTGCCGCGTTTATCGAGAGGCGAATTCGCGACGACCCGGAGGAACTGGACCGCGACGACGGCGCGAGTCGCGTCACGTATCGTGGAAACGCGGTCACACCGACCGGGTCGTCGGCCGAAAGCGACGCCCAGCAGTGACTGGCGGAAACGGTTCTCGCAAATTAGTTGAACGTCGGGGTCTTCTCCACCCATAATGAACGTCGATGCTGTGGTACTGGACGTCGACGGCGTGCTCGTTGACGTGGCCGACTCCTACCGCCGCGCAATCGTCGAGTCCGTCGAGCGAGTCTACGGCGAGACCATCGCCCGCGCTGATATCCAGCAGTTCAAAGACGCGGGGGGGTTCAACAACGACTGGGAGCTCACGTACGCCGCCGCGCTCTATCTCCTCGCCCGCCGCGAGGGAATGGACCGGTCGCTGTCGCAGTTCACCGACGCGGTTCAGGGGATGGGCGGCGGTCTCGACGCCGCCCGTGCCGTCGTCAGCGAGGAACTGACCCCCGCCGACCGCGAGCGAGTGTTCGCCGAGTGGGACACCGACCGACTTCGCGACGTGTTCCAGCAGCTCTACCTCGGCAGTGACCTCTACCGGGACATCGAGGGCGGAGAACCCAGCCTCGACACGCCGGGATTCATCCACGACGAGCCGGTTATCGTCGACCCCGAAACGATCGACGCGCTCCAGGAGCGGTTCCACGTCGGCGTGCTCACTGGCCGCCCCGCTGCCGAGGCCGACATCGCGCTGGAGCGCGTCGGGCTGGATGTCCCCGACGACCACCGTTTTACGATGGACGACTGGGAGGACGGGAAGCCAGACCCCGCCGCGCTGGTGACGCTGGCAGAGCGCTTCGATGCCGACAGCGAGGAGCAGCGCTCCTCGGGTAGTCGGACGCAGTCCGTCGACAGCATCGCGTTCGTCGGTGACACGCTCGACGACGTTCGGACGGCGGTCAACGCGGGCGAGGTCGACGATCGAACCTACCACGGCGTCGGTGTCCTCACCGGCGGACTCACCGGCGCGCACGGACGGAAAAAGTACGAACAGGCCAGCGCGTCGGCCGTCATCGACTCGGTCAACGACCTCTCCGAACTGTTGGACTGACCGGAACGCCAACGTTTATTCGGCGTTCGGCCAACCTACGTGTATGCAGATTGCACTCCTCGGCGGTACTGGAGACATCGGACAGGGACTCGCGCTTCGCTGGGCGCGCGACACGAACCACGACATCATCATCGGCTCTCGCGAGGCCGAGAAAGCCGAGACGAAAGCCGACGAGTACGAAACGGAACTGGCCAGCCGGGACGAGGACGTCGACATCGCTGGCCTGGCCAACCCCGAAGCCGCGGCCGAAGCCGACGTTATCGTCCTCTCGGTGCCCGCCTACTATCTCTCGGATACTATCGACGACGTTGCCGACGAGATCGGCGACGCCGTGCTTGTCTCGCCTGCAGTCGGGATGCAGCGCGACGAATCCGGCGTCCACTACAACCCGCCGGGTGTCGGCAGCGTCACCGCTCTCGCCGCGAAGGCCGCTCCCGACGAGGTACCCATCGTCGGTGCGTTCCACAACCTCGCGGCGGGCAAGCTCGCCAACCTCGATGCGGACCTCGACTGGGACGTTCCCATCGTTTCCGACGATGCGGACGCCAAAGACACCGTCACCGCTCTCGCGGAAGGTATCGACGGCATTCGCGCCCTCGATGCCGGTGACCTCGCCAACGCCAGTGAAGTCGAATCCATGACGCCGCTGCTCATCAACCTCGCCGCGAACAACGAGGGGATGCACGACCTGGGCGTCAAGTTCCATTGACTACTTTTTTCGCCGTCGGGTCTCGGGCGCGCTCTTCGAGCGCGCACCGGACCACTCGGCGAAAAAACATAGTGAAAAAGGCTGCTCGCGCGCGGTAGCGCGCTCGCAGATGCTATCGGAATGGCTGCCGCAACCGCACGGCCCCGCACGGCCACCGCATCACACGGCAGCTCTGACTGTTCCCACTGTTGGGTAGCTCGCTATTGCGGGAAGGCGCGCTGCGCCACCGCAATTTCTACTGGTCGATTCAGCGTTTTTCGAGGTGGAGCCTCCGGCCTCAAGGAGCGACCGAAGCGTAGCAAAGGGAGTGAGTAGGCCGGAGAGGAAACCGACATGGTACGACACAACCGGCATACTGCGACCGACTGACTCCCGAATGTATAAGTACCGTCAGGGACTCTCTGAAGTTATGGACGTGCGTCGAACTGCCGTCGTGAAACTCGACCTTTCCGACGAGCAACGTGATGCACTCCACCGAACTGCCGAGCAGTACCTGTATTGCGCGAACCGAACCGCCGACTACTGTTGGTCCGACACCACCTACACCGAGTGCAGAACCAACAAGAGACAGGTTCGTGACGTACTCTACTCCGAACTTCGTGAGGAGACAGACCTACAGGCACAACTCGTCCAAGCCGCCATCAAACGCGCCGTCGAAGCCGTCAAAGCGTGTGTCGAACGGTGGAAGAAAGGGCAGCGTGTCTCTTGCCCGACGTTTACCGCTGAAACGATGGACTACGACGCACGGAGCGCGACCTTCTACCGCAACAAGGTGTCGCTGGCAACCGTCGAGGGGCGGGTAGAACCATCGTTCGTTCTCCCGGCAGACAGCCCGACGCCCTACGAGCGGTACGTTCTCTCCGAGGACTACGAGTTCCGCGAAAGTACGGTTCGATACGACGCGGTGGACGACGAGTTCTACATCCAACTCTCGACGCGGCGGATAGACGGTGACGCAGAGGTTTCGGAAGATACCGGGCACCCCGACCAAACGGTCCTCGGTATCGACCTCGGCGTCAACTCGTTGGCAGTCTCCTCGACCGGTACGTTCTGGCAGGGAGACGACTACGACCACTGGTGCCGTGAGTTTGAGAAGCGGCGTGGTGAGATGCAACAGCGCGGCACACAAGCCGCGCACAACGCCTTGCTTCGCCTCGGGAAGCGCGAAGAAGCGTGGCGGAAACAGTACATCCACACGGTCGCTAACGAACTTGTCGCGGAAGCTGTCGAACACGACTGCGACGTTATTGTGTTCGAGGAGTTGACCGATATTCGAGAGCGGCTTCCGCAGGCGAAGTGGCACCACGTTTGGGCGTTCCGACGCCTCTACGAGTACGTCTCCTACAAAGCGCCCGAACAGGGCATCTCCGTGGAGCAAGTCGAACCGAACCACACGTCTCAACGCTGTTCTCGGACGGATTGTGGGTTCACGCACGAGGACAACCGCCACGGAGAACACTTCTGTTGCCAGAAGTGTGGCTACGAGGTGAACGCGGATTACAACGGTGCGAAGAATATCGGGCTACGGTACGCCCGAAAGCGGACACACAGACTCCGTTCCTCGCCCAAGTCGGGGAGCGGAGACGCAGAAGTAGACCTGCGTGTGAATGGTGGGACGTTGAACGGCGAGAGTCACCGGCCTATTGCTGGTGACTGATTGCCGGGAGTCCACATCAAAGCCCCACCCTCAAGGACCGAGGCGCGTATGCGCCGAGGGAGTAGGGTGGGGTAGTTTACACAAGATGGCATACGACACTGCCAGACAGGCACAGCGGTCGACAGACAGACAGCTTCGCATGTGGGGCGTCGTCGTGGTGTTGCTCTGGTCACTCGTCGGCGTTCCCGCGATGGTTCTCGCAGAAACCGAGTTTGGACTGCTCACCACGATTGGCATCTCTGGGAATCTCGCCTTTGGTCTCTTTGTGATGGTTCCGGGGTTTGCACTCGGGGGATTGTCGTTGGTCGTCATGTTGGGGTCGTAGCCCCGAAATCACTTTTTGTCGTGTGAACCAACTGCCGAGCAATGAAGCGTGTCCGGATTACGATGGACCCCCACGACATTCCGCTGCCGCCTATCTACGAGCGGATGACACGCGGGGCCGAGTCACTCTCTCGGGTTCACATCGTCAACTGGAACGTCTCCGAACCGCCAACGGGTTTCCTGCTGTGGTTTTACGGCGATTATCAGCAGTTCGATGCTGTGCTGGCCAACGACGATGCCGTCGAGGAGTACGCACTCCTCCCGCGGACCGACGAGGAGTGTTACTGCTTTCTCTCTGGCGAGGTGGGGCCGGCCTCCCGGGCGCTGTTCGAGAACTTCACCCGCGGCACGCTCCTGACGGTGCCACCGGTCGTCTGTCACGACGACGGCAGCAGTACGTTCACGCTCGTCGGTACCGACAGTGACATTCAGGGTGCCGTCGAGGGGGTGCCACCAGGTGTCGACGTGACCGTCGAGCGCGTCGGCGGCGAGCGGGTCACTCCAGATAGCGCCATCGGACGACTCTCGGCTCGCCAGCGCGAGGCCGTCGAGACTGCCATTGCCGTCGGATACTACGCTGTGCCCCGAGAGTCGACAATCGAGAAGGTGGCCGAGAAACTCGACTGTGCGACGGCGACGGCTGCCGAACACCTTCGAAAAGCCGAGGCGACGGTGTTTCGAGCGTTGTTGGCCGAATAATCACTGCTCGGACCGACATTCGAGTAGTTTGCCGTCCTGTGGCTCGGTCTCCTCTTCGGTAGTGCGCCGGACGACGTTCTCGTCGACGTAGTACCACGCGTTCCACGAGTAGTCGCCGTGGAAGTTGGTTGTCTGTGCCGTGAGTTTGACAATTGTTCCGTCGACATCGACGTACAGCGTGTCGCTGTCGCTCGGTTCAGTGAGTTCCTCGAAATCTGCCGAGAGCGACGCAAGCAGCTCGATGTACTCGTCGACCGACTCGCCAGGGTCGTCGATATGCCTCGTCGCGTCTCCTGTTTCGGCGGCGTTGGCGAGTAGGTTCGACAGCGTCTCGTCGTCGATGTCGCTCGCAGACACGATATCGACGTTTTCGGGTTGGTCTGTGACGGTTCCCATGAGTCGGAGGGTTGGTCTGTAGATACCGCCACCGCCGGCATACTCCACTGTGTAGCCGTCACCGACCTCGGTCGGTCCCTCAGCTATCCGTCCGCCAAGTTCGTAGGAATTGACCATCGATTCGGATTCGTACCCGACGACTTTCTCGCGGTAGTAGGTTGCCTCGTAGGATTCGACGAACGACTCGACGGTTTCGGAATCGAGTTCGCTGGGCCACTCGACACCGAGATTCTGAGTCGTCGGACACTCCTCTGGGAGTTCTGACTCGTCTGTGGTTGTCGTCTCTGTGGGGTCCGCTCCACTGTTTCTGCTGGTCGTACAACCAGCCGTTGCGACGCCGCCGAGTGCGATGAGCAGGCGACGGCGAGTCGGCTTTGGGAGCATAGTTGTACTATCTGGGCAGTGTACCACGGGCTTTGTGGAGAGTGAAACGTTGCTTTGACTGACCGGGCTGTGGCCGGGAGTGCGTGCCGCGGCACGTCGCCGCGGCCGCACGATAACGGGGAAGGGCAGGGCCGCTGTGCGGTCGCAGTCGCTGTGCAGTAGACAACTCCGATAGCACCTGCGAGGGCTCTACCGAGCCCGAGCAGCCTTTTTCACAATGTTTTTGCAAGGAGGGTGTGCCCGCGGCTCCGCCGCGGTGCAACACCCGACGAAGCAAAAAGTAGTCGTCCTAGGCCCCTGCCTGCTGGAATGCGGCCTCGATATCCTCGGCCTGCGTGACACCGACGAACCGCTCGACGATGCCGTCGTCGTTTTCGATGATGAGCGTGGGGAGCGAGCGAACCTGATATTCGTTGGCCACGTCCTGTTCTTCGTCGACGTTCACCTTCTCGAACTCGACGTTTTCGTACTCCTCCTCGAGCTCATCGAGAATCGGGTCCTGCGTTTTGCAGGGGCCACACCAGTCTGCGTAGAAGTCCTTGAGCGTGACTGTCATGCGTTCTCGCACAACTACTCCGGCGGCGAAGATAAGGGTTTTCCACTTCGCGAGCGGCGCGCACTCGGTCGAAAGGCTTAGGCCGGGTGATGGCGCACGTGTATGTATGAGCAGCAGTGACGGCGGCGGACTGATGTCCAGTGCCGGCCTGGTCCGGTACTTCGACGCCGAGGACAGCAACGCAATCCGCATCGACCCGAAAAGTATCGTCGCGTTCGGTGCCCTCTTCGGTGCGTTCATCCTCATCCTGAACGCATTCGTCTAGAGAGCGGACTCGTTTTTTCCGTCCGGCCCAAACGGTCGGTATGCACTTCGACCAGCGCGAACAGGCCGCGCTCCGCGATGTTGGCCTCTCGACCGACGATATCGAAGCGGTATCGGACGCTGTCGCCGCGGCCGCCAAGCGCGATGCCGACCGCCTCCGTGAATTCTTCGACCGCGAGACGGTCTACTCTGATATGGTCCGTGCGCACAGTCGCAGCGAAATTCAGGAACACGCCGTCGACTTTCTGGATCTGTTTACCCACAGCGAGGACATTCGAGGCTATCTCCGATTTGATTCGTGGGGTGTGTGGGTTGCTGGTGGACGGATACTGAAGACGGTGGGTGACGAACCGATCGTCGTCGAGCTCACGCTCGGGCCGACGGTCCACGACCGGGTGCGCTTTGCCCCGAACCCCGGGGAGCTTTGAGCGTCGGGGCCCCAACGCCACCAATGACTGTCCGTATCCGCGGTATCTACACGACGGCGCTGACCCAACTACTCGACGACGTGGTGCAGGCGTCACCGCCGATTCGGGATCGGTTCGATACCGAGCTACCGGTCGAACCAGCCGCGGCGACGGTGACCACCACCGACGACCGGCAGGGTGTGGGTGTCGTCGGTGAGCGCGCACGCGTCGAGACGATTGTCGACCAGCTTCGGGGGGTCGGACGGGATACGCTCACGTGGGCGGCCGACCTGCCCCGCGGTGCCGTCTACGCCGGCGAAGTCACCGAGACACTGGGGAGCGGCGCCGTCGTCGCGGTCGGAGACGGCGAAGGGTTCTTGCCCTACTCCGGGAGTGCGCGACGCATCGACGCAGGAGATCGGCTCCGGGTACAGGTCACAGAGCCGAGACCACCCTGGAGTGACAGCCGGCCGGTGCTGGATACCACGATTCGCGTTCAGTCCGGACTGGCGTCGCTCGTCCGGGGAAAGACCGCAGGTGTCAGCGGCCCCGAACTGGCCGACCTCGTACCGACTGACCCGCCCGAGGGATGGGGCATCGACTGGGGGCAGGCCAGCGACGACGCCAGTCTCGACGCGCTGGATGACGCCCTCGCGACGCTTGCCGACCGTGCGACATCTCTCGACGATGCGTTCGCCGATGCCCCGGACCCGGCCGACGCCACACCCCATCGCTACTGGGGTGGCGAGGCGACGTGGTGGGCGTGGTTCGGCCGGGAATCGCGCTTTGCGCTTGACGAGGTTCGTCGCGAGGTGACTGCGACGATGGCGGGCCACCACCGAACGAAGGCAGCAGCCCGCGAGGCGAGTGCGGCCGTCGACTTCGTGGAGGCGGTGTGTGCTGACTCGGCGAGTGGCGACGGTGAGCAGCACTTCCCCTTTGAAGCTGTTACCCGACAGTTCGGGCCAGTCGAAGGCGACCAACTCGGTATCGCCCACGGCAAGCCCGACGGGCGGTGCTACACGCTCGGGACGGGCGAGGTCACCAGTCACGGAAGTGATGGCTCGCTGACACTGCGCCGCGAGATGACGCCGGGTGGCACCTACGACGCGCTCGGCGTCGACCGGCAGGCCGGCGACGTCGCTATCACGAAATTCGAGGAAGGCCGGTGGTGGTATCCGACGGTCTATCGCGGTGAAGACGGGACGAAACGCGGAACGTACGTCAACGTCTGTACACCGGTCGAAGTGTTTCCCGACGCGGTCCGATACGTCGACCTCCACGTCGACGTGGTGAAACACGCCGACGGCACCGTCGAACGCGTCGACGATGACGAACTCGATGCAGCCGAAGCCGACGGGCTGATTCCGACACCGCTTGCTGAAAAAGCCCGGAGCGTCGCCAGTGCCGTCGAGAACGCGCTCTAAATGGAAAGCAGCTCGAGTTCCCCGCCCCACCGTGGGCGGGGGTGAAGCGCGTACGCTCGGCTGCGTCCCTGTTTTTAAGGACTGGGACGCCCTACACCAGTTTGGAACCCACGTTATCGGCCTCGCAAAACCCGCGCACCCACTTCGGGGTAAGACGCGGTGCGCCGGGCCTGTGTCGCGCCCACGTGAGGGGGCGGACGTCCACGGACACACCCGCCACGGCAGCAACAGACGACCTCTGTTGCGGTGGCACTTCCGGTGTGTTCGGGTGTTACCGGTTCCACGCAAGTCTCTCCAGAGACGAGTGCGGGCGGAATTAAATTCGCCACCGGTCGTTTCGCTGGCTCCACGCCAGAGACCACGGCGAAGCCACGGGCCACCGTGCCCGTGGTACTTCACGGGCGACAACTCTTTCTAGGAGTGGTGTGCTATTTACTAGCATGTCGGGGGGAGAGCACAGCGACCGGACGGAGTTGAGTGCCGAGGAGCGAGAGGCATTGCACAGCGTCGAACTGGGTGTGGAGTGGTTACACCGCGCCCACGGCGACCTCGTCGAGTTCCACCACAAGACGGGACACGCGATGGATCACCTTGCGGAGGCCGAGGAGAAACTGCGCGCGTGTGGACACACCGCCGTGGCCGACGCCCTGCGCGACGAGTACCTGCCCCGCGGGGTCATCGACGAGGACCGCTGGTCGTACGATGTCCTGGAGAGCTACCAGGACGGGTTTCTCTCGGAGCTGACAACCTTCGAGGAACGCGTTCGAAACGATATCGGCGACGGCCGTCGTCACGTTACCGAGCGCCGACAGGAACGCGAGTGGAAGCGACGCGCCCGCGATGGAGAGTAGGTCCCTGGACCGTGTGCCCGTGATTTCAAGCCCCGTCCGGTCGTAGTCGGTGCTGTGATTTCCCCCGACCTCTCTGGCCGTGTCGCCGTTGTGACCGGGAGCGCAAAAGGCGTGGGTCGCGAACTCCTGCTGGCGCTGGCTGCAGACGGTGCAGACGTTGCGGTCCACTACCGAACCAGCGACGAGGCTGCCCAAGAGGTGGCCGACAGCGCCCGTGAACACGGCGTCAGCGCGACAACGGTCCAGGCGGACGTGACCGATCCTGACGATGTCGATGGGCTCTTCGACGCCATCGAGGCTGACCTCGGCACTGTCGATATCCTCGTGAACAACGTCGGTGCCTTCGCGCCGCGCCACTGGGAAGAGATCGAGTACGACACCTGGAAGACGGTGATGGAGACCAACCTCGACGGGACGTACCTCTGTTCGAAGCGCGCGCTCGCACCGATGCGAGCGGCGTCCTACGGCCGCATCGTCAACGTTGGCTACGCCTCCAGCGAGAAGGGACTAGTCAGCGCGAAGAACTTCCCCTATTTCGCTGCCAAGGCGAGCGTCCTGATGTTCACACGGATGCTCGCCGCCGATACGCAGGATACCGCCATCACGGCCAACGCCGTCTCACCCTACGTCGTCGAGAACTCCGACGTGTTCCCCGACGAACTCCCGCGTGGCCGCCCGGCGTCGTTCGAGGACATGCAACAGGCCGTCCGCTTCTTCCTCGAATCGAGTAGCGACTACGTCAGCGGGCAGAACGTGGAGGTGAGCGGAGGGTGGTTGCCCGAGCGGGTCTGACCCAATATTAGTTCCCCTGAATCGCGTCGATGACCATCGCCGCGGCGACGACGGCGTCTGTGGGAACGTCGCTTGCGTCGTCGATCGTAATCTCGTAGCGGTCCCGCAGCGACAGTTGCCCGTCGATGTTGCCGATGTGCTCACCGTGCCGGTCGGTAATCTCGTATTTGTGTGGGATGATTTCGCCGAAGGGGAGCAGGTTCCGGGTCATCGTGACGAGTGCCCCGCGGGAGTTGATCTCGGCGAGTTTCGCCTCCGTCTCGCTGTCGCGAATCTTCCAGGTGTCCTGAAAGATGGAGTAGTCGTTGTCCAGAATCGCGATTTCCGCACCCGTCTCCGCGTCGACGATGGCGTAGTTCCCGGCAACGTCGATGATGCCACCGGCTTTGACCGTGAACACCTCGTTGCCGTCGGGGTCGACGAAGGGGAACTCCTCTTTCATTTTGAACATCTTTTGTTTCGCGCGGAGAACGAGGTCGCCGGTCTCGTCGTAGGCGGCGTACTTGTTGCGAATGAGGGACTGTTCGACCGTGTACTCGTTTCCGTCCAGGTCGATCGTCGAAAGCTCTCGGCTGGAGGGCGACATCACCCCGAGTGGTCACATCTCTTTGTGATGTATCTTCTCATCTTTCCTCGAACACTGGCTGGATACGAAACTGGCCGACTAGGAGCCGTCAATTTATGTCGAGCGCATCGACGCTGAGTGCTGCCGCGACGACTCTCTTCTGGTCGATGTGCTCAGTCGTCTCGATATCGAGTTCGTAGGTTTCGCTGAGTGTCAACTGGCCCGACAGCGTTCCGATTTCTCTGCCGTCGGCGTCCTCGATAACGTAGGTGTGCGGTAACACGCCCATCAGCGGGACGTAGTAGCGGAAGAACTCGACGACCGGTTCCCGCGATTCGATGGACGCGAGTAAGCGTTCGCTGCTGCCGTGGCGGACGTTCCACGCCGGTCGCAGCAGTGCGGTGTCCCGTTCGAGGATCGCGAGCGGCCTCTCGCTGCCTGCGGGAACGATACGGAAGTCGTCGTCGACGGTGTTGGCTTCGACACTGAACACCTCGTTCCCGTCAGTATTGACGAACGGAACTGTTCGGTGGGGCCGAAACGCACGGTCGGCCCGCAGCAGTAACTCCCCGTTCCCATCGTACACCTGGTAGTGATTTCGAACCAGACTCTGTTCGACTTTGTACGTTCTCTTCGAGAGGTCAACCCCACTGATTCCGTCCACGCCGCCCATGTTCTATTGGTCTGATATGTGTTTCGAACTGTATTTATTGCTGTCGTTGGGACAAATACCGGCTTTACCATCTGTCGGATTCTGCTACGTCGCTCGCACTTTCTATCCAAACTCCAGACTCCTGGACGGTCCGACGGGAGAGTGTGTATCCTGCAGCCTCTTTCTGAGTTGCCGGCAACTACATTACACATTAGATAGAATGGATATGTAAATGTCACGTTCTTCGTCGCGACTCTCGACGGGTATCGATGCGATTGACAGGCACATGTCCGGCGGCATCGAACCGGGGAGTCTCATCGCGCTCGTCGCCGGGCCGACGATGCAGAGTGAAGCGATTCTTCACGAACTCATCGAGATGCGGTCGACGTTGTACCTGACGACGCTCCGAGAAGCAAGTGCCGTCGAGAACGACCTCGACCGGTTGTCGACCGACGACGTGTTCGTCGAGTACGCGGGGGCAGCTCAGATGATGGACCACGAACTGCTGAGACAGATCACCGGCACCCGGAGTTACACGCCGTCGTTCGTGAACAGGGACACGCTTCTGGATACCGTCTACGAAATCCTTCAGGACCTCGACCAGCAGGCAAACGTCGTCCTCGACCCAGTCAACCCGCTGGAGGAGACGAACAACAAGGACGCCTATCGCGAAGTCCTGAACGAACTCAAATCCACGATGCTCGAAACGGACGGAATCGGCATCTTGCACTGTATCACGCTCGATGAGTCGCCCCCGTTTCGGGACGTAACGCTCGCACTGGCAGACATCGTGTGGGAACTGAATCTCGTCTCCCTGACGAACACGATGGAGTACCAACTATCGATTCCGAAAAACCGAGGTGGATCGCCGGTTCTGGATGATATCTCTATTGTCCTCGACAACGATGTCTGGGTGGACGAGAGCAGGAATATCTAGTCCCAGTCGCGGGCCGAACCGATAGCGTTTCACTCCTCCGGGCCCTGACACCCGACTACGGAACCACACGACTGTGGCAGGCTGACCCTTCCCCCAAACAATATATAACGGCTTCTAGACTTCGCGAAGAATACATATCGAACCAAATCTGAAAGTGCGCAATTTTGCCGTATTTGTAACAGAGTCAAAAGTATATCAGAAAAATACCAATTCAACACTCGCTGTTAGTAAGGAGAACATATTGCATAGTCAAAAATAACTTTACTGCATCATTCAATACGTTCCAGTAACATGTTATCGGAGCGAATCTCAGAAAACAGATTACTCCCTCTCTTATTCGTTATTCTACTTGTCACTGCCCCGGTTGGGACGGCTGCGTCCGCAAATACCGGATACCACCCTCCACAACAACCGACTGCTGGGGAAACGGCGGTATTGAGTAGCAGCATCGAGACTCCGGGTGCCGAATTTGGGATCGGACGCACGGGTGTTCAGCCACAAACTGCTGAGGCGCAGATTACAGATACAACAGCCGAAAGTGGAACGTATACGCCAGGTGAGATAGTTTCTGTCGATGTCACAGTCGAGAACACAGGGGACACAACCCACGACTTCTACGTCGATGCGAGTCTTCAGCGGCCCAACGGAAACTGGGTGACCGGGGAAGGCACGACCCTTTATCTCTCCCCGGGTGAACAGCAGTCTGTCACGTTGGCGGTCGAAATCCCAACCGATGCTCCTGAGGGGACCTACAGTGCTGGCTCTGGGGTCTTCTACAGCAGTACTAAAGAGGAACAATTTGATTACGGACAAGATCTGGACTCCTTCGAAGTTACTGAGCCGACCACTGATGCACGCATTAGCCATACAGATGCGCCCAGTGGCACGTACGCGCCCGGGGAATCGGCCCCTGTTGACATCGCTGTCGAGAACACTGGCGACACAACGCACGAATTCTACGTCGACGCGAGTATTCAGTTACCAAACGGTGACTGGGTGACTGGCGAAGCCACCACACCGTACCTCTCCCCCGGAGAAGAGCAGTCTTCGACCTTGTATGTTCAGATCCCGACTGATGCTTCTGAGGGAACCTACGGTGCTGGCGCAGCTGTTTTCGACAGCAGTGAAAAGAACGAGAAGTACGGGTCAGGAGACGATTTGGATTCGTTCGAAGTTTCTGAGCCAACCACCGATGCGCGTATCACTCAGACTACCGCTTCCAGTGGGACGTATACTCCCGGTGAGACAGTGCCTATCGATGTCACTGTGGAAAACACCGGGGACACGACCCACGAGTTCTACGCTGATGCAAGTATCCAGTTACCAAACGGCGACTGGGTGACTGGGGAGGCGACTACGCCATCCCTCGAACCGGGTGAAGACAAAACTGTAACCTTGGCTGTCCAAATCCCGTCTGACGCGTCAGAGGGAATCTACAGTGCTGGTTCGGCTGTATTCGACAGCGACGAAAAGAACAACAAGTACGGGTCAGGGGACGATCTGGATTCGTTCGAAGTTTCCGAGCCCACGACTAACGCGCAAATAACGCAAGTAACTGCTTCCGGAGGGACGTACACACCCGGCGAATCGGTTCCAGTTGATGTGGCGGTAGAAAATACGGGTGATACCACACACGACTTCTATACCGATGCCAGTATTCAATTACCGGATGGTGACTGGGTCACTGGCGAAGCCACCTCCCTGTCGCTGTCGCCTGGCGAAGACCGAACTGTAACACTAGGTGTGCAGATCCCGTCCGACGCTCCCGAAGGGGTCTACGGTGCCGGAGCAGCTGTTTTCCACAGTAGCGATCAGGCTGACCAGTACGGTTCCGGAAATGATTTGGATTCGTTCGAGGTTTCTGAACCGACAACTGATGCGCGCATTAGCTATACAGATGTATCCAGTGGCACGTATGCGCCCGGAGATTCGGTCCCCGTTGATCTCGTTGTCGAGAACACTGGCGACACAACGCACGAATTCTACGTCGATGCGAGTATTGAATTGCCAAACGATGACTGGGTGACTGGCGACGCCACCACAGTGTACCTCTCCCCAGGAGAAGAACAGTCAGTAACTTTGGACGTAGAGGTTCCAACCGATGCTCCCGACGGGACCTACAGCGCCGGCGCGGCTGTCTTCCATAGCAGTGAAAAGAACGACAAGTACGGGTCGGGAGACGACTTAGATTCGTTCGAGGTTTCCGAACCGACTACTGACGCGCGAATCACTCAGACCACCGCCTCCAGCGGGACGTATACTCCCGGTGAGACAGTCCCCATCGAAGTTGTAATTGAGAACACCGGGGACACGACGCACGAGTTCTACGCTGATGCAAGTATCCAGTTACCAAACGGTGACTGGGTGACTGGGGAGGCGACTACGCCATCCCTCGAACCGGGTGAAGACGAAACCGTAACCTTGGATGTCCAAATCCCGACCGACGCTTCCGAGGGAACCTATAGCGCTGGCGCAGCCCTGTTCCACAGTAGTAAAAAGACCGATCAGTACGGATCCGGGAACGATTTAGATGCGTTTGAGGTTACGGAACCGACGACCGACGCACAAATCAGCTATACAGACGCTTCTGAGGGGACGTATACGCCAGGAGAGACGGTTCCTGTTGAACTCGCTGTCGAAAACACCGGAGAGACGACTCACGACTTCTACGTTGATGCGAGTATCGAATTACCAAACGGTGACTGGGTGACCGGTGAAGATATTACGCTGTCACTTTCGCCAGGAGAGGAGCGCACTATGACATTAGGTGTACAGATTCCAACTGATGCTCCCGACGGGACCTATAGTGCTGGGGCTGCCGTCTTCCACGGTGGCGACAAGACTGACCAGTACGGATCCGGAAATGATATAGACTCCTTCGAGGTTGCTGAACCGACCACAGACGC
This sequence comes from Salinibaculum salinum, assembly GCF_037645885.1. Taxonomy (NCBI): domain Archaea; kingdom Methanobacteriati; phylum Methanobacteriota; class Halobacteria; order Halobacteriales; family Haloarculaceae; genus Salinibaculum; species Salinibaculum salinum. The sequence goes on from NZ_JBBENW010000002.1 coordinate 474,061, forward strand.
ACAAATCAGTGACACGAACGCCGTCGGTGGCACGTACGCACCCGGCAAATCAGTGCCCGTCGACATCACTGTCGAGAACACCGGCGACACGACACACGAGTTCTACGCTGATGCAAGTGTCCAATTACCGAACGGTGACTGGGTGACCGGTGAGACAACTACGCTGTCCCTCGAACCGGGTGAAGACCAGACTACGACCCTGGACGTTCAACTTCCAACGGACGCCCCTGAGGGGGTTTACAGTGCTGGTGCAGCTATCTTCCAGAGCAGTGAAAAAGCCGAGCAGTACGATTCGGGCGGCGATCTGGATTCGTTCGAGGTTGTTAAATCGACCACTGATGCTCGCATTACCCAGACATCAGCAGACAGCGGCACCTATGCTCCTGGAGATACGGTTCCTGTGGGGGCCACTGTCGAGAATACTGGCGACATAACGCACGAGTTCTACACTGATGCGAGTGTACAGTTACAAAACGGCGACTGGGTAACTGGAGAGGCGACCACAGTCTCTCTCACTCCAGATGAAGAGCGAACGATTACGTTAGCTGTGGAGATCCCAACCGATGCTGCCGGCGGCACCTATAGTGTTGGCACTGGCATATTCAAGAGCGAAGAGAAAACTGAGCGCTATGACTCAGAAACTGGCGCAGACTCGATCACGGTCGAAACATCTTCTCAACCCGCAACTCCAGTCCTCTCAAGGGAGAAAACGCAACCTGAAGTAACGGTACAACCAGGCGAGTCTCTGTCGTTTAGAGTGGCCGCCAGTACTGACGAAAGGACACTTAGACATGTTCGGTGGGCTGTCGATAATGAAACACGAGAGGTACACGAGGTCAGTGAATCAGCGGGACAAGACACGTGGACTCGTAGGTTCAACACCCCGGGGACGTACCGTGTGTCCGCAATCGGACTAAATTCGGTGCAAAACGCCAGCGAACCGCAGGTCTGGACAGTAACGGTCGAAGAGTCTGCTACGGATACTGTCCAAATCGAGCAGATCAACACCCAATCTGCCGAAATTGGACCCGATGAAGGCGTGGAACCCAGTGTGACAGTAACGAATACTGGGACAAGTCCACAGACCGTTAGAGTCGGCCTCACGATACAGGGCCCTGATGGGAGATCCTACGCCACACTAGAAGAGTACGAGCGCTCGATATCTATTGAGCCAAATAGCGACTCGACCACCGATTTTGCAGTGCCACTAAAAAACGGGGTTAGTGGCTCCTACGACGTCACAGCAACAGTCTGGCGTGACCAGCCGTTGGACGAGCAAGAACAGCCACTCGGGCAGAAAACGGTCGTTGATTCGTTCCACGTCAGCGAACAAACTGATTCGCCCTCGAGACTGACTGTTAGAGTTGAGACGTTCGCCGGTGAGGCAGTCGACGGCGCAACTGTTTCACCACTCCTTGGAGAGGACTACACGACCGGTTCAGACGGTACAGTCACTATTGCACCGAGCGAATCTTCGGTCCTCTGTTTCGACTGTGAAGGCAGCGGAAAAATATCGCTCGAATATTCGTATGACAGTCAAACCTACGACGTCCAAGGAGTCAAGGATGTCAGGGTGACCGACGAGCAGACGCAATCGGTCACAATCACGTTACCGCGGCAAACACAAGTCAGAGGGCGAGTCGTGGCAGGTGGTGAGCCACTTGATGACGTTTCAGTGGTGATCGGGAATCAGAAACCAGTTCTGACTGGTGAAAATGGGTACTTCCAGGCAACCACCACACCGGCTAGCACTTACACTCGCGTCCTGAAGAACAACGAGGTTCTGCTTCGGCAAGTTGTCTCGTACGAACGCGGCTCCGAACAACTCGAACTGACGGTTCCAGAGGACCGGTATCAAGCGGCCAGCGGCGCTGACGAGTACGTCACCGGTATTGTCGAAGATCTTACTGATGATGATGCCAGTCAGGTCTACGGCGAAATGTACGGCGACGTGGAGGAGTCTAATCTAGTGACTAGTGGGGTAACACTCGGAGAGAGCGACCAGTTCTACGTCCAAGACGGGAGTTATTATACGAGTGGGCCATGCGCGTCATACCGGTCTGGTGATCTGTGTGAACGTGGTGCGACGGTCGAAAAGAGCGGCGACGTCTACATGCAGGGGATGACCGATGGCGTGTACTACGGTGGCAAAGAGACAGTTAATGGGTTCAGGGATCTCTTCACTCCGCAATACTATTATCAAATGATCTCTCTGGCAAAGGAGATCACAAAGGATCCTGCGCTGGTAACAGAGATGGTTGCCTCGATGCCAGCGCAAATACGGAGTGAACAACGGTCGCAGAATCCCTATCCAACTGGGACAGATCAAAATGCAACCTACGCCGAAAGCTGGTATGCTGGCTATGGTGGCTTCCTATTGGTCACAACCGTCGCCTCTGGCGGCGCAGCAAGCTTTGGGTCGAAAGCCGTCTCCACTAGCTCGAAGTTCAACAAACTTCTCGACCAAGCGAAAAATCTCCCTGATTCGGACAAGACGCGTGCTGTGAGTCGGGCCGCTGATACTGTCACAGTCAATAAACTCCTCGGTAACAGGGTTGAACTTCCTGATCCCACAAACCGACTCTCTGATGCCGATAAAAGTAGATTATTAAAACAAGATCGTATCGAGTCCCTGGACGATGTCGCAAGTAGCGTCTCGATAGGTTCTACGAAATGGGATACGCTCAAAGGGAAGCATATTCCCAAATATATGTCGCAGCGTGATATTCCAAAGGATCGAACTGCCTTCCCCACTGGTGACAGAGTAAACGGTGTCGATGTCCCCGAGAAGATGACCGAAGCCGAAGTATTACAAACGGTGCAGAAGTCTCTTAGAGAACCAGATACCGTCGAATTTGATGGCTCACTCATATTTGAGAGGGATGTAGATGTTGACGGGGTGGACAGGGTTCGTGTTGTCGTAGATCCCGCTGACGGAGAAGTTATTAGTACCTATCCCACAAGCGGATCAGCAGTGAAGACAATACCCGCAGATGAATGAACCACTCATATGAGACAATTCAAAATTACGGCTGAGATTGATGCTCAAACCCGTGCCGAAATGCAGGGGGAAGATCCCACAGCAAATCCTTATACACCCATTCATGTCTCCGTTAAAAAAGAGAACGAACGACATGACTTTGACCCATTTGTTGATTATGCTACGCTCTTTTTCATATCGTCTCTACACGCTCTAGAGGATATTGCGGGGCAGACAAAAACATGTATCAGAGAGAAAGAAAGTATGGACTTTCTTTCTTTTGAGCCCCAATCCAGTGGGGATGTTGTGATTGGTCGCCCTGTCTCTGAAGAAAGAACTCAACGCGATCCTGAAAAAGCACCGGAACTGCGAACGATCACTCTCGATTGTGAAACTGTCTCTCGCGGGATACTATCCTCGGCCGAAGAGTTCCTCGATGCCGTCCATGAAATAAATGCAGACCTTCAGACTGATCACCAGATACAGACGCTCAGCCACCTTCTGGAGGACAAGCGTACTCTCGTAGAATAAGCCTCATTCGTGGTAGGAACACGCCTGGTTATGATTCCGCTGCGGCCAACATCGTCACAAAGAGTTCTGCTGTCAGTGTCTCGTTGTAGCTTTCGCCTGTGACTGCCGTATAGTAGACGAGATTTCCACGTTGCCGGTAGAACGCAGTTGTCCGAAGACCCTGATCGTTCTCAAATCGAATTACCGTTACCTGCACTGTAGACGAGACATTTTGTCGTTCGACACTCGCATCGTATTCGTTGCGGAGGCCATCCAGATGAGCGGCAAGCCAGTTCGTGCTCGCTGTTGTATCATCATAAACCGAAACTGAAGAGAAAATGTAGGCTGGCAAGCTTTCGTTTTCAGTGATGAATGCTCGACTATGTGTCAGTAGGATGTTTTGCTCCTCCATCAACGCCTGTCGTTCACCACTTGTGTCGGCGCGTTGGTGCCGCGTCTCACCATCGAAAAAGTACCCTGACGGTAAATCTGGCACTGATAACACGATTTCATCAGAGGGGATCGAGCTGTTGAACCGAGGGTGCGTACTGGCTTGATCGTTTTGTGGGGATGGAGTTGGTGTCTCGGCGGTTGGCGTTGGTGAAGTCGTTGTTGTATTAATGGTCGGTGTCACGGTCGAAGCTGGTGTCGGGGACTGTTCAATATCGTCAGGAGTAGTCGATAAATCTTCTTCGAACATACTGCACCCTGCTAGCAACGTCAATATGACCAACAAAGCAAGCCCCAGAACTCTCCTCATTACAGGCATCTGGAAGTCGATAAAAGTTGAAATTTTCGTTTAGCAGTCACAGGAACGCGCTAGAGTTGCTCTGACTACGACGCTTCCGTCACATTCACCCAGAGATGGGTTTCGCGATACGCGTTTTCGATCGTGGGCTCTCCCGGTGGTGAGCCCCGGTAGAGAAGAAACACCAGCCTGAGGTCCTGGCCGGTCAGCCGCGGCGTCACCTCGTAGGGTTGGTGCCACGTTTCGTTGTGTGCCAGTTGCGCCTGCATTCGGTCGAGTTCCTGCCGTTCCTCGACCGATACCCTCGTCTGGTTGTCGACACGCTCGCGATCGACCCGCTGGAGCTGGACCACCACTGTGTAGTCGGTCTGTTCGTGCTCCTGGTTCCCGATGCCGACAGTGAGCGGACGCGATTCGCCGGCAGTGAAGTTCGTGGGATAGTCATCAGCAACGAGGTCACCGCTCTCGTTTTCGGTCAGGAGGTAAAATTCCGTGAACGACTCGCCGTCTTTCGGCACGGCGACGGCATACGTGACACTTGCCGCCGCAAGGAGGATGCTGAGGACGAGTACCACATTCAACACGGCACTGACGCGGTCATCGGGTTCGAACAGTTCCGCCCGCGCTTCTGCCAGCCACTGCCGGTACGGAACGTGGAACTGTTCGTCCTCCGGGAGTGCCCGTCGTCGGCGGGCTGCAACGGCCACGCAACCGACAGTAAACCCACTGACGGCGACCATAGTTGGAACCAGTCGGATTCCCCACGGCGTAAAATTCAATATGAGTCCGATCAGCGGTACGATGGCGATGCTCAACCCGAACGAGAGGGCAACGCGCTCGATCCCGTCAATGCCCCGGTCCAGCATCCCGCCGCTCTCGCGTATTTCGCCGTCTCCGTGTTCCTCGGCCTCGTCATCGGTGATTTTCGTCCCTGCTTCAGGGAAGAGTGCCGCAATGAATGCGTATCCGGGAACGAACAGTACGAACGGGAGACCGATAACGACCCGTAGTGGCGTCTCACTGACGACCGGTACGAACACGGCGAGAACGGTCAGACCGACGAGTGCGAGCGTGGCAGCGAGATCGGCCGGAAGCTGTCGGACCGGTCGTGGGAGAAGCAGCCACCAGTCGGGAGCGTCGGCCATTGACCGTGGGTACTTGTTCCAGAACAAAAACCAGTCGGTATTCAGTCCCCACCAGTCATCCCGGCCGACAGAAATTCGTTGGCATGCGCGAGCGCACGGCGCGCACGTTCGTCGTCGATCGAATCCGGAGCAAAGGCTGCCTGCTCGTAGAGTTCGGTGAGTTCTCGGAGTGCGTCTAGCGTCTCGCTGTTCAGGTCGGCAGTGTTCCAGGCGGCGTACCACTCCCAGTGGGTCTGGCCGGGGGGAATATCAATCACTGCTGACGATTGGCTCCGGACTGCTGCGTACGCTGTCTCGACAGCTGTATCGAGGTTGCCTGCCTCCAGTCGGTCTCGCGCTGTCGAGAGTAACTGTTCGGTGGTTCCGGGCGCTGGCGCAGGTTCGTCCTGTCCACCCTCGACAACGGTGGGTTCGTCGCCGCTGGACTGCCCGTCGTCAGTGTCGCTGTCTCGGCGAGCGCGCACGAGAGCGACGCCAGCAATCGCGAGTGCAACAAGACCGACCGCCCACGAAATGGGATTTGCCAGTATAGCCCACAGTCCCGAGAGTCCATTGTTCCCGCTGTCGCCCCCCGTCTGGAGCGGAACGATTCGAATCGCTGTCGTCGCTTGTGCTGATTCGAGGTTCGTCTCCGTAGTCGCGTACGAAGCGACAAGTGTGGCAGTATCGGCTTCTGTGTTAGACCGGATCGCTTGGGGGATCGACACGGTTTCGTTGAACTGACCCGAAGCCCCCGTTTGTACGATTCCGAGACGCTCGTCACCAACGGCGAGTGTAATCTGCTGGTTGGCAACTGGCGTGCCACCCTGGGTTGTCAGTCGTCCCGAGACGCGTACCGAGTCATCGTCTTGCGTCTCCCCGGCCAGTGTCAGCGACGTTGCTGTTGGCTCGACGGTGACCTGTCGAGTCACGTTCGCCGGTGCGAGCGCTCTACCTTCGAGTGGAACGCGTGCACGAAGCGTTCGTGATCCACTCCGCACTTCAGCAGGAACCCGAACGGTTGTGGTAAACGTCCCGTCTCTGGCTGTCTGAACTGTATCGAGGCGAACGCCGTCGAGTGTAATGCTAACAGGAACGTTCTGACCACCTGTGCCGTTAGCAGCTACCGCTCCAGCGATCGACACGGAGCCGCCGAAGCTGACGGTCTGTGGCGGATCATCCAGACTGATGTCGGGGTCGGTCTGTGAGATATCGACGGCAATCGTGGCACTCGACGCAAGATAGACCGAGTCGTTTGTCGGCAAATACGTGACTGTCAGGTTTTGTGGACCGAGCGGAACGACCGTCGGCCGGTAACGCGCCGAAAATCGCCCTTCCGTATCAGTCTGTGCGAGCACAGTTCGGCCGCCGATCTGTAAGGTGACGGTTCGCTGTGCGAGCGCGGTCCCGTTTTCGAGAGTAATTTGCCCGGTCACTCGAGCCGGATTCACGAAGGAAACGCTAGACTCCCGGACACTCACCGTCAGGTTTGTTTCTTCGAACAGGTCCTCGTTGATGTCGGCCTGCTGTGTTGTAACGTTCCGCTCGATATCTTCGAGAACCTGGACTGTGTCGGTCACGTCAACTCCCGTTTGGTTGCTAACGGTACCGTACGTTCGATTGAGACCGGTTATCGTCTGATTGATACTGGTCGCGAGTCGGTTCGCATCCCGGGCGAGACGGCGCGCTCGCGTCTCGTTCCCGTTCTGTCGTGCCTCGCGGTACTCCCGTACCGTCTCCCGGTACTCCTCGGTATCCGAGGCGAGCTCTCGCTGGTTCTCCTTGGCCTGCTGGAACTGCTCCGAGGTCTCGTCGTCACCACCGCCGTCGGTTTCCCCGGCCACCTCAACGTACTTACCGAGTGTATCGTCGTAGGAATCTCCCAGTAGCTCACGTCCCTGTTCGTACTCACCCTGATCGATTTGAATCGCACTTTCAGAGAGACGGCTATCTAAGTTGTTTTCGAGCCAGCCGCGGACGCTATCCGTGTCACCGTCCTCGTTAGCACTGTCGGGGTCCTCGTGCTGTATCGTTTCATTGTCACTCGGCGTCTCTATCTGTGCAAAGGGTCCATCTGTGGCCGCCTCGTCGCTCATAACAGTTGCTCCGGCGGTTCCAGCAACCGGTGCGCTAGCCAGGAGGACTGCCGCGAAAACGAGTGCAAATGAGCGGCCCGAGACTATCACGGTCGGAACCGAGGGTCCGGGGGTAAAATGTCTTTTCGCCTCGACTTCGGGAGACTCGAACAACTCCAGTAGCTTCAATTGTCGGGCTATCGACGCTCCCAGTATGGAATTGACGCGCCAGGGCTACGGGATTGTGATTCTCGCGGCAGGGCTGGCGCTGTTAGCGGTCACGCTCTCTAGTCAGTTGTTGCTTGGTGGGACAGCGGGGCTCATCGTCTGGCTACTGGCCAAGCAGTGGCAGTTCGTCCGCGCGGTGACCCAGACGACAGCGGGACTGACGATCGACTATACGATAGCGCGTGATAACGTCACCGTCGAGGAGTCAACCGGCGTGTCAGTGGTCGTCGCGTGTGACGTGCCGACGACACTGTCGATGGCCGTTCAGACGACGCCACCTCTCGGAACAACAGGTCCGTCCGCATCGGGTAGAACCGTCACGCTCGACCCAGACAGTACGAGTGGGGAAACTTCATACACCGTGACTGCACCGACTGCAGGGCAACACCGGTTCGAACCGGCAGCCGTGACTATCGAAGATCAAGCAGGATTCTTCCAAACGAGTCTGAATGTCGGAGACGGGCCGACACTGACGGCCGAACCGCGACAGCCCGATGACCTCCATGTTGGCGAAGGGGGCGAACAGCTCGGCGCGTTCGGCGCATTTCGTGCCGATCAACACGGGGAAGGCGTCGATCCAGCAGAGCTCAGAGAGTACGTGCCCGGCGACTCCGCAGACCGCATCGATTGGAACGCGACAGCCCGACTGGGCGATCCCCACGTCCTCGAATTCGAAGTCGATACTGACCGTCGGACAGTACTCGTCGTCGATCACCGGTCGTCGGTAGATACGGGCCCTGTCGGTGAACGGGCGTTCGACTACCTTCGGCAAGCGGCGCTTGCGTTCCTTGCAGCCGCCAGCCGCCGCGATCAAGCCACTGGACTGCTAACGGTCGGCGACGACGGTATCACGAATCGGTTTCGACCAGCAACCGGTGAGAACCACTACGCTCGCATCCGACAGACGCTTTTTTCGCTTGAGCCTGGAAATGCACGACAGGCTCGACTGCAAACACCAACCGGAGCAACAGTCCAGCGCCGCAGCCCGGCGACAGCAACCAACAATACGGCCCTCCTTGCTGATGACAACTCGGCATTCGCGCGCTCGCTCCGTCCGTTCTTTGCTGATATCGACCCGTACGTCCGGCGAATCGAAGAACGACCGTTATACGAGACCATTCGCACTGAGATTGCCCAGATGCAGGGCACGGTCGTGACGATGCTTCTCACCGACGACGACCAGCCAACAGAGATCCGAGAGGCAATCGACGTGGCGACCCGCGGTGAGAACCGCGTTGCCACGTTTCTCGCACCATCTGTTCTGTTCGAACAAGGTGGATTTACTGATCTGTCGGCCGCCTACGACAGGTACGTAACCTTTGAGACGTTTCGACGAGAGTTGGCCGGTCTGCCCCGTGCTGAGGCCTACGAGGTGGCGCCCGAAGCACGAATCGAGGCATTACTCGCCGCGCCACGCGGAGGGCAGCAACGATGAGTGTCCGCGATGTTGGACTGGCTGGGTGGCTGCTCACGGGACTTGCCTGTCTCGCGCTTGGCGTCGTCGGAATCGGCGGCGGCACAGTCGAACTCCTGGCGGCTCTAACCGGGAGTGTTGCGCTTCTCGTGGTGCGCACCCGTCTTGCCGTGCCGTATGCATTCGCTGTCGGACAAGTCACGCTCGTGGCCGCGCTCGCCGAGCCGATTCCGGTGGGACCGGTCGTCCTCGCCGAGAGTGCACTGGTCGCACTCCTGTTCGAGCCGAGTGTGCGCAGCCCGTACCGTCGAAGTACCGCGTTGGCGGTAGGATTGTTCGGGAGTATCATCGGACTCGTCGGCTGGGGGGCACTGGCCGCGTGGGACCGGCTGTGGGCAGTGGCGCTCGTCCTTCTCGGAACCGGTGGACTGATTGCGTATCTCCTTCACCGCTACGAGTACGTGCAACTGGAAGTGGTCCACGGTGAGTAGTAGCGATGTGACCGACGAAGAGCAGGCGGTAGAGACGACTGCTGACCGCGAAGCACTCGCAGCGCAGATCGAGGTGTTGACCGAGGAGAACCGTCGGCTCCGGACCGAGTATCGTCGTGCACGCCAGACACGTCATCGCGAGACAGCACTCGGACTCGCTGGACTTGGACTCGCAGCACTGCTCGGTGCAGTGCTTTTCTCCGGCGTCCGAGACGTGTTGCTCGCATTGTCTGGAACTGGGCTGTTCGCCGCTGTCCTCGTCCGGACGCTCACGCCTGAGCGGTTCATCGCTGCCTCGGTCGGTGAACGCATCTACGAGGCGTACGCGACGACCGGGACGCAGCTGATCGCTGATCTGGGACTGACAACCGAACACGTGTACGTTCCTGCTGAGGAGACGGCACGGCTGTTCGTCCCCCAGTATCAGAGCTACGACCTTCCCGACGAAGACGCGCTTGACGGCATGTTTGTCGTCACGGATGACCAGCGACGCGGGGTCGTGCTAGAACCGACCGGGAGCGGGCTGTTCCAGGAGTTCAAGCGCGATCTGTCCGACGCGCCGGCAAGCGACCCGGGCGCGCTCTCCGAACAGCTCACCGACGCACTCGTCGACGGGTTCGAGATCGTCGACGAAGCGCGAGCTGACACGGAACCAGGGCGACTCTCGGTCGCTCTCGACGGTCCCGTCTACGGCGCAGTCGATGGCTTCGACCATCCGATCCCGTCGTTTCTCGCTGTCGGTGTTGCCGCGACGCTCGGTCGAGCAGTCAGTCTCGAGATAACGCAGGAAACGGATGACCGCGCCGACGCACTCGTGACCTGTCGGTGGGAGACCGACGAATAACTCAGCACTGTCAAGGTGGAGCCTCCGGCCTCAAGGAGCGAGCGCAGTGAGCGAGTAGGCCGGAGAGGAAACCGACATGGTGCGATACAACCGGCATACTACGGCACCCCGACCCCCAAGACTTTAAGAACCGTTAGATACCAATCTGAAATATGGAGGTCCGGCGTACCGCACCTGTCAAACTCGTCGTTCCCGACGAGCGCCGCGATGACCTCCACGAATCCGCGCGACAGTTCCTTCACTGTGCCAACCGTGCTGCTGAGTTCTGTTGGTCCGACCACTCCTACACCGACTGCGTCACGGCCAACACAACCGCACGAAACGCTCTGTACGACGAGCTCCGTGAGGAAACCGAACTTACCGCGAACCTCGTCCAAGAAGCCATCCGCCGCGCTGTCCAAGCCGTCACCGGATGTGTCGAACGGTGGAAACAGGGGAAGCGAGTGAGTCAACCGGAGTTTACATCGTGGAGTATGCTCTACGACAAACGAAGCGCCACGTTCTACCGGAACAAAGTCTCGCTCTCGACTATCAACGGGCGTGTCGAGTGCGACTTTGAACTTCCCTCAGACAGTCCTACGCCATATGAGCGGTACGTGCTGTCCGAGGAGTTTGAGTTCCGGGCGAGTACGCTCCAGTACGACGCAGTGGACGACGAGTTCTACTTCCACATCACAACTCGAAAGTATGACTCTGATCGAGACGGCGATTCATCCGAGGTTTCGGAAGATACCGAGCACCAAACAGTCCTTGGTATCGACCTCGGCGTCAACAGCCTCGCCGTTTCCTCCACAGGGCGGTTCTGGCACGGAGACGACTACGACCACTGGTGCCGTGAGTTCGAGAAACGACGGGGAGAGATGCAAGAGCGTGGGACGCAAGCCGCGCACAATGCTCTCCTCCGCCTCGGGAAGCGCGAAGAAGCGTGGCGCAAACAGTACATCCACACGGCCGCTAACGAGATTGTCACGGAAGCCGTCGAACACGACTGCGACGTAATCGTGTTCGAGGACTTGACCGATATACGCGAGCGGCTTCCGCAGGCAGAGTGGCACCACGTTTGGGCGTTCCGACGCCTGTACGAGTACGTCTCCTACAAGGCACCTGAACGCGACATCTCCGTGGAACAGGTCGAACCGAACCACACGTCACAACGCTGTTCTCGAACGGACTGTGGGTTCACGCATAAAGACAACCGCCACGGGGAACGCTTCTGTTGCCAGAAGTGCGGGTACGAAGTGAACGCCGACTACAACGGCGCAAAGAATATTGGGATGCGGTACGCTCGGAAGCGAACACATAGACTCCGGTCCTCGCCCAAGTCGGGGAGCGGAGACGCACCAGTAGACGTGCGTATAAATGGTGGGACGTTGAACGGCGAGAGTCACCAGCCTATTGCTGGCGACTGATTGCCGGGAGTCCACATCAAAGCCCCACCCTCAAGGACTGAGGCGCGTATGCGCCGAAGGAGTAGGGTGGGGTAGTTTACCTGCTGAGTTGTTAAGAGAGTCAAGGACATCTTTCGGGTCGAGAAAGGTAGAATATATACGCAGAAAAGACGAACATTTATTCGCTAGGGCGAGTTATGGCAAGGTAGAGAAGCCATGTCCGAGCACAATACCCCCGAAAATCCGATGGCGGGTCTCGCAGAGGCAGCTCGTGAGACCCGAGATGAGCGGAGTAAACTCGACAAATTCCTCGAGACAGTGGTATCACTTCACGAGCCAACACGAGTTTCTGATGTCGCTGACGGGGAGGAGTTCTCTGAGCGATTTGCCCGAAATAAGCTCCACACATTCGAAGAAGTGGGCTTGGTAACGAAAGTCTCGGACACCCCCCTCACATACCGCCGAAATGAAACACACTTCCGACGACTGCGGACTGAAAAATTGATATCGGATTACGACGGTGACATTGATCGAGCGATTGCAGACTATCAATCCCGTGACGAGGAGTACAAGCAGATGTTTGGAGTCGACTCGCCCGATTTCGTCTCACTCGAGTGGTTCGACCAGTTTGATGATCCTGAGAAGCTGGCTGAAATGAAAGAGGAATTCGCCACCTGGACGACCATTCGTCGCCGCTTAACCGACCTCCATCGGTTTGACGCAGTGGGTGCCAGGGATACTGGCAAGGAATCCCGATCGTTTTCTACTGACACTGCTCTCGAGACTCTCCACAACATCTGACATGGCTGACGGTCGCGATCTCGACGAAACGTTGATGCGGTCGTTTGCGGAACGATGGGCGAATCTTGACCAGTTCATCGAATCAGTGGTGCCGTTTCCAACGGGAAAGGAAGATAGGGTGGTAGTGCATTTGAAACCGGCTGGATATCCACAATGGATATCAGCTGTTCGGTTAGAACTCAAGATCCGGCTTAACGGTGATATGAATCTCCACTACATTGAGGAGTGGAGCGGGGTGACCTGGGAGTGTCGATGGGGACGACATGACAATCCGCACAATTCATACGAACATTTCCATATACCCCCGATTGTCGAGTCGAAGAAAGCCGTCGACGTGGAATATTACAACCCACCCGAAGGTGTCGTAGACATTGCGTTCCAGTTTGTCGAGGACAGGGCCGGGGATTTGTGGGCCAGCGAGAAGGTCTACCCAAACTCATACACCTTCGATTGGGAATACGGAGCAGACATCCGGCGATAATGGCCAAGCTCCCACTACGCGACATCAGTGCGGCTCATCACCGAAATAATGGCCAGCGACGGGGTTGCTACCTCGGCAAAGGAGTTGCGAACCGCGCTAGCGTACTTGGACGCCGATGTGGGCCGACGACGGCAACGCCGTTCGTTGCGTTCGTTGCCTCCGCAAAACCTACTTCACCGCTACAAGACGCCTTCAGAAGCGTGACAGTGAGCGAATTACAGAGCCCTACGGTGACTCGCTGTGGGGCCAGATTGACGATTGTTCCACGGTCGTGCTATTCTGTTGGCAGTCCGCCGTCGCTGGTGACGGTCTCGGCGTCGGTTTCAGCATCCGGGCTCCCCGGCGTCGGTACCGCGCTTGTAATTTCGTCGACGATCTCCCGGGCTGTTACGTCTGCCAGTTCTGCATCAGTCGAGAGAACGAGTCGATGGACGAGGGTGGGTTCGACCAGCGCTTTCACGTCGTCGGGAGTGACGTAGTCGCGGCCGGAAATCGCGGCCAGCGCCTTCGAGCCGTTGAGCAGCGTCAGCGACGCCCGGGGCGACGCTCCGTATGCGACATCGGCGTGGTCACGGGTTGCCTGGACCAGATCGCGGATGTACTGCTTGACTGGTTGTTCGACGTGGACCGTTGCGACGGATTCGCGCGCGTCGACGATATCCCCCCGAGAGACAGCGTTCGAGACGCGATCGGGACCGAGTTCTGGATCGCTATCGAACCTGTCGAGCAGTTCCAGCTCGTTGGACTCGTTCGGCAGGTCCACGACGAGCTTGAATGCAAATCGGTCCCGTTGGGCTTCTGGAAGCGGGTGTGTCCCCTCCATCTCGATGGGGTTCTGCGTGGCGACGACCATGAACGGTTCGGGCAGTGTGATGGTTTCCCCCTCGATTGTGACTGCGTTTTCCTGCATCGCTTCCAGCAGTGCCGATTGCGTCTTCGGCGTTGCCCGGTTGATTTCGTCGGCGACGACCAGGTTCGCGAAGACCGGCCCCTTCTGGAGTGTGAACTCGCCAGTCTTCTCTCGGTAGATGTGCGTTCCGGTGATATCGGCAGGGAGGATGTCGGGCGTCATCTGAATGCGGTTGTACTGCAACCCCGTCGCCGCTGCCAGTAGCTCCGCGATGGTCGTCTTCGCGACACCCGGCACCCCCTCCAGCAGGACGTGTCCACGCGTCAGTAACGCTATCGTCAACTCCTCAACGATATCCCGGTTGCCAATCAAGACGGGATCGACGGCGTCCACCAGCGCATCGTGGACGTCCTGGGGCGTAGTCATGGGTTGAGCTTTCGGGTTCCTGAATATAAACGTGGTCCTGTTTGCAATCGAGTCAGGCACGGCCGATAAGGTTGCGACAGACGGCACTGACTGAGCGATAGCGGTCTTCCGGGTCAGTCTCGAGAGCGCGGTCGATGACAGCACCAGTATCACGAGCGACGGCAGAGATCGGATTGGCTGGTGGGATATCGCCCGCCTGTACGGCGGTTGCAGTATCGGTGTCGTCACTGACCGGTGGCGACTCACAGAGCAGCCAGTACGCCAGCGCTCCGAACTGATAGACTGCTGTTGTCGCAGTGAGGTGGCCGTTGATCTGTTCCGGCGCAGTAAACGGGGTTGGACGATGCGTTCCAACGGCGTTCTGGAGCGCCCATTCGAGCCCCCAGTTGGTGACGGTCGCACGCCATTCCGATCCGGTTCCGGCACTCTGGACGTGGATTTTCTCCGGGTGGAGACCGCACACCAATTCTGCGCTGACAGTTTCGACGGTGTCGACTGCGTCGGCGACCTGCCGGAGTATCGAGAGGCGCGCTTCGACCGGCAGATCGGTGCCTGTGTCTGCGAGCGTGTATTCGCCGGCTCGGTACGCGACCCACTGCGCAGGGGTGAGTCCGGACTCGTGAATCGTCGCAATGTTGGGATGGTCGTCGGCGGTGCGCCACTGTGTGAGGCGCGTCTCGAACGATTCATCGACACCGGGGGTATCGACGTATTTCCGCGAGACTGCGAGAATCTCGGCGTCCGTTCCGTCACCCCACGGCGTCGCGTACTGGTGGAGAATGCCGTCGGTATCTGCGAACTCGACTTTTGTGACATCGGGGATAGAGGCACCGAGCTGGCCGGGACTCGTCGGGCCGACGTACGTCTCGGCAACCTCGTCGGTCTCAGCCGTACTGTCGGTGTCCTCGTCGGAGGTGCCTGTTGGTTCTTCGATGGCAGAGTGGTCGAACCGGACACCGGAGGCCGTGATATCATACCGGAGGAAGCGATGGTCTCGATCCTCAAACTCGGTACCCGTGGCGTCGTATGCGTGCAGGTTTTTGAAGTTGTACTCGCGCTGAATCCGCCTGGCACGTTCGCAGGCCTCCCGCCGGGAGTCCGCGATCTCGATGGCACACGTCCCCCGCTCGGGGACGACAGTCCACGCATCGAGCAACTCGTCGTAGCGGACCACGAGTTGCTCGAACAGGGGATTCCAGTACAGATTGCCGACGCTACGGGGCGAATCCCACCGAAGTGTACACGGATGTCGGTCGTCGTCCATCTTCGTCTTCGCAGCCCGCACAGCGTCGATCTGGCTGTCGTGTGTGGAATACGTCGTCCCTTTCCGCGTCCCTTGCTGGTACGCTTCGAGCACCCACACGCGGCCCTGTTCGACGATTTCAAGCGGCGGGCGTTGCGGAATGTCTGGCTCCATCTGTTGTGTGGTGATCGGATTCCTGTCACCGAACTGCTCGTCCGTCTGCTCCCTGTCTCACTAGTCCAGCACACTTGACAATTAACTTTCGTTCCCCGCAACGCAGTCGGGGCACTACTCGTCGGCGGGTTCCCGTCGGGTCGCACGGACCACGCGCTCGGCGCGGTCGCGGGACCACTCGGGATGGTCGTCGAGGAGATGGTCGACGAGGGCGTGCTCGCCAATATCAGTTGTCCCAGTCTGTTGTGGCCCGTTTGGATTCCGATCCCCGTTCACAATCGACCGAAGCCACGTCAGCAGAGCAGGTCGACGAACCCACGACACTGCAACGGTGATCAGAGCCAGTCCTGCGAGCACCTGCAACAGAGGGCTATCTCTGACTGTCAACGCGGCGACCGCGAGTGGTGGCAATCGCTCGGCGTGGGAGTAATCAAGCAGGACGTGCTCCTGTCCGGCAAACAGCGACTGGATAAAGGCTCGATTGTCTGGCCGGTCGACCATGGCGTTGATCGCGAGGCTCGGGTCGCTGACGACGACGACGCGTCCCTCGCCGACGGATTCGACCGTCGCGACCGGATACGATGCTAGCGTTTCGTTGTCGTCAAGTTCGTCGTTGCCGTTCTCGTCGAGATAGCCGAACTCAGACGACGCGACCAACACGGAAGCGTTGTTCGGCTCGATGACCGTTCCGTGATTGAGCGTCAACCGGTCAACACTGTCAACCAGCGTGTGATTGGTGGTGTTCGTCGCGACGGGCATCGCCGGCGAGCGGTAGTTGGACTGTTCGTCACGGAGCAGGCGACCATCGATTCGCGCAGTCGCACCGACTGCCGCGAGCAGGTCGTTGCTGTGTGAGTTGAAATCCTCTGCTACAACCGCCGTGCCGCCCGCACGGACGAACTCGCGGACGCGCGCAGCGTCGTCCCCATAGGCGCTATCCGGCGAGAGGATGACTGCCGTCGTCTCGTTTGCGGGGACGCTGTCGTAGGCGTCCACGTTGCGAGCGAGTGTGGTGTCGCTGTCGACGGCGTCGGCTTCGGCGCGGAGTTGCGAGGCCCCGTCCCAGCCCGGATTATACGTCCCGAAGGCCGCGCCGGAGGTGCTGGCCGCAACGAACAGTGAAATGAGGAGGGTTCCGGCGAGCGCGTACAGCAGCAGTCGTGGATACGACCAGGGGATCACGTCATCGGGGTCGCGTTCGTCGGTCACCGTCAGAGCACCCCCGGCGGGAGGATCGCCAGAATTCGCCTGACGACGATGTAGGCAAAGCCAACGAGTCCAAGCAGAATGAACCACTTCAGCCGCCGTCGCCAGTGGGGTCGGACCGCGAAGGGGGCCGTCAGTTCGGTCACGACGAGGAAGCCGATCAGGGAGACGACGAAAAACAGTTCCAGGGAGAACGCACCGAGCAGTGCCAACAGCAGGAGCGTCGCTAGCATCCAGGCGACCTGTCCGTGGACGAACTGGAGGCGACGACGGGTGGCCATTGGGTGCATGTCGCCGGCGGTCCGGGTTAAGAATTGCGTCGCAGCGTGCGCCCGGTGTCGCGTGCGAGCGGACAACCGAAGGCCTATCTCTCACTGCACCGAACGATGGGGCAATGTGGCCCTGGGGACACGCTGCTGTCGGGTATCTGCTGTACTCCATGTTCGTTCGCCGCTCTCGTGGTCGTCCACCGGAGGGACTCGCCGTGCTCGCGCTGGCGGTCGGCACGCAACTGCCGGACATGATTGATAAACCGCTAGCGTGGTCGGTCGCCGTGCTTCCGACCGGGCGATCGCTCGGCCATTCTCTGCTGACTGTGGCGCTGGTCCTCGGTGTCGCCTGGTGGGTCGTCGGGTACGGTGGGCGTCGTTACTTGGCAGCGCTTGGAGTGGGGTGGGTATCCCACACTGTCGGCGATATGGTGCATCTCTTCGCCGGTGGCGATTTTGCGTACGCGAACTTTTTATTATGGCCGGTGCTCACGACCCCTCCCTACGGAACTGAGCAGTCCTTTGCGGCACATATACTGGCCATGGAGGTGACGCCGTTTTTCGCGTTGCAACTCGGACTTACGCTGTTGGCAGTGGTTGTCTGGTGGCGCGATGGGATGCCCGGACTGCGGCGTGTGCTTTCGGTGCTGCCAGGGGTTTCGTTGCATTCGGTGTGAGTGGGTTTCATCGGATTCTGTCGTGGAATTTCGTGTGCATTTCAGCGTATCTCGTTGGTTTGCTGAGAACGTAATGCTGCGTTTCGTGAATGAAACGGGATGTGGTCTAGGTGGTCGGTTGGTGGTTGTTTTGTACTTCGTCGGGTGGGCATCGGTCATTTGAAAATGTGGTTCGTTTCGGGCAGTATAGTGTGCATAACAAAGCCGTTGTCTCGGGTTTCTCTCAGCATGCTCCGGTCTCAGTGCCCGGAATGTGGCAGTATCGAAGATCTATCTATTCAGAACGTGCCGCCGTGGGAACACGACCACAGTGAGGAGTGGGAAACCAAAGTCGAATGCGAGCACTGCAACCAGTACGAGGAGTGGGGTTCTGGGTGACACGTCGTCAAGAAACTCCGCCTGAACGGATCGTTCCGCGTGGCTCGGGTCTTCTTGTAACTCAGCCCGTTTGATACATAATCATATTTTCTACCGACAACCCCCACCCTCAACGAGCGAACCCGTCAGGGTGAGCGAAGTAGGGTGGGTGGTTGACCGGCCCACTGTCCGATAGTTGGGTACGCAAATCGTTCGTAACAGAGCACAAGCGATAAGTAAGTCACACCATCTGTCAGGAACATGCAAGTATCGTGGCGACAGAGGAGGTCGCTATCAACACTCGCTTCTCTGCTTGTCGTTGTTGCAATCGCTCTCACGGGACTGTCGGTAGCTGTCGGTGTGGCTGCAGCAGACGGCAGCATTGACGATACCGAGATTATCAACGAGACAGACAACGACGGGGACGGGAAAGCATCTAACTTTGATATCAGGGTCGAGGCCGACACGCGGGTGAGCGAGTTCGGCTACGCTGAGACACGCGGCGAGCCGATGTTCAACGTAACTGTCGGGAACGAGACAACACTCGAGGTGGTCGAGCGGACGGCCTCGGGAACCTACGAGATCCCTCTCGATGGGCTGGACATCGAAGAGGAGAGCGGCCCCGTCACAGTCACGGTCAGATTGGTTGATCGCGATGTGTTTACTGAAGATGACTTGCGGGCGAAATGGACCAAAACGGTACAATACGAACCAGTGACCGAGGACTACACCGAACAGGAACTCGCGAGACAAGGGATCGAGTCGCTTGACGTGACCTACACCGAGTACAAAACGAGATTCTTCAACGCGGAATTTTGGATGGGTAATTCTGCCGAAAACGTGCGGCGTGCAGCGGAGGCGGCGAATCCGGTGCCGACGACGAAGCGTGGGGCAGCAATCGAGGGGTTGAGTAGAATCGCAGGAGGACCCGCGACGACGACCTGGACGGCCGTACAGACTGGCGTCTGGAGCGGCATCGCCTTTGTTGAGTGGAAGATGGGTCGGCTGCTCACCGTCACAAACAGTTACGGAGAGGGGAGCTACAACAGATTCCACACCAAGCTGAGTGAACTACAACAAAATACCAGGGATATTCGGAATGCAGAAACAGACGCCCAACTGCGCGAGAACGTGTCTACCCGCGAGGAACTGTTGCGGGAGCTCTACGAGACGGAGCAGGCGTATCGTGCCAACGTCAAAGACCTGGCAGAGGAGAATACCGGGGCGTTTGAAGTAAACGAGCGAGATTACAACCTGTTCAAATCGGAGTTTGACGAGTTCGAGACGCACCTGATTGCAGATTACTACTGGACGCAGATGTATCTCAATTCGGGTGCGGACGAGTACACAAATCTCACAGATGCAGTCCGCGACCCGCCGAAACTGTCTCCAACGCCCGAAATTACGAGCGTTTCACTGCCCGAGTCAGCGACGGTCGGTGAGCCCATGGAACTGACGGTCGAAGTGACCAACAACGGTGTTGACGCCCCGTTCCAGTCGCTTGCAGTATCATTCCCGGATGCGGCCACTGCCCGAGATGTCTCGATCAAGAGTACTGATTTCGAGAATCAAGAATACTCGACAGTGGTCGCTCCGGGGGAGGACCTTGGTGCGGTATATGGTACTGACGAAGTTACCGCGTCGTACCCGCTCGCCGAAGTCGGTGGCAGGTGGGCTGAAGGGGAGACGAAGACGATGACTCTAGAGGTGACGCCCAAACGGAGCGGTGAGTTCACGATTAACGTCAAATCCGTCGCACAGGATGGCGGCTGGACCGCCGCGCCACGGCTCAATTCGGACGCACCGACGGACCAGCAGTCCGAGCACGTAAAACAGTACACCGTCTCCGTTGACGGGGACAGTACTGCACCATCGGCGGCCTTCGAATATCAGCCCGAGAACCCAGCAACCACGAACGAAGTCACATTCGATGCCAGTGCCTCGCAGGATCCAGACGGAACAATTGCGGAGTACGCCTGGGACTTCGATGGAGACGGACAGGTCGAAGAGACGACGAGCAGCCCGAGCGTGACCCATACGTATCAGACCGCAGGGGAGCGGGCCGTGACAGTAACTGTGACTGACGGAGACGGCGCGAACGGGACAGCTGTCGAAACCGTTACTGTCGCCGACACGACGGACCCCGAGTTTGCAATCGAGATTCTCGAGGCGGAGACACCAGTCAAACCGGGTGGCAGCCTGGATGTCACCGCTCGTATTGACAACACGGGCGAGACGGTGGCGAGAGATGATATTGTACTCACTGTACCGGGAGTGGGAACCCAGTCGAAGACACTCCAGTTGCAACCGGGTGACTGGACTCGGGAGACGTTCTCGATACAGACCCAGTCCGGAGACACCGGCGACTACGAGGCATCGCTGACGAGTGCGCACGAGACGACAACCGTGCCGGTCAGCGTGAGACCCTCGGATCCACCAAACTTCGCCGTCGAGATTGAGGGGACAACGACTTCCACAACGGAAGACGAACCGGAACATTCCGTCGTGTCGGGGGCACCGCTGCGGGTCGTGACTACCCTCACAAATACTGATGCCTACGCCGGCAATCAGACCGTCTCGCTTGTGGTTCGAGCCGGCGCAGGCACAGACGGAGAGCTGATCGGCCAGACCCGAACACAGGTACAGTTGGATGCCGGTGAGTCGACTGAACGGGTTCTACCGGTTATGACGGGGTCGTTCGATCCCGACTACGCACACCTGTATCAGGCGACGATGCGTACTGAAAAGCAGGATGAGGCGGCCACATTACAGGGATACATCCTCCCGGACTCGACGCGGTTCGCCGTTGCAATCAACGATACGAATCGGCCGGTCGAACCCGGAGAGCAACTCAACGTCACCGCAGACATCGAAAACGAGGGGTACTCTGCTGCGACTCAGCCCGTTTCACTGAACGTGAGCGGTCTGGGCGAGACATCGACGACGGTTCGCCTCGACAGTCGCCAGTCGAAACGAGTAACCCTCAGTCTCCCAACGGATGACAGTGATCGCGGTGCGTACGACGCGCGGGTGGCAAGTGAGAACGAGTCGGTGACAGTGCCGATAAACGTGTTTGCTACATCGGAGAAGGATATTGACACCACGGATCTGAGCGGGAGCGGGACCGCATCCAGTCCGTACGTCATCACCAATGCCTCTGCGTTGCAGGCGATGGAAGACGATCCAACAGCCCACTACGTCCTCGCTGACGACATCGACGCCACCGAAACCGAAGAGTGGAACGGCGGTGCCGGCTTCGATCCCATCGGAGAGTCGGCGACCCGCAATCAATTCCGCGGCTCATTCGACGGCAACGGACACACGATTCGAGGGCTGACGATCGACCGACCGGACGAGGAGTACGTCGGGGTATTCGGCTACCAGCAGGTGGGCGATAGTACGATCGAGAATGTCACGCTCACAGAGACGACCGTTACCGGCGACGAGAGCGTCGGTGGACTTGTCGGCTTCAGTAACGCCAAAGTGTACAAAACGGAGGTCTCCGGCACAGTTACGGGAGATAGCTCTGTCGGTGGCCTCGCCGGGTTTGTCGGATACGGTGGAAGCGTCCGACTGTCTGCTGTGAGCGGTACCGTGTCTGCTATCGACGGACAGGGCGGGAGCGATCTCGGCGGTCTCGTCGGACATATTGGCGCCACGACCGACATGACGGGTAGCGTCGAGCAGTCATACAGTACGGCGACCGTCGACGGCGGCTACGGTGTTGGTGGACTCGTTGGAGTGAACAGTGGCTCGATCCGTGAATCGTACGCGACAGGGACAGTGACTGGCTCAAGCCGGGTCGGTGGACTCGTCGGAAACGAGCCTGAGAGTGGGCGCTGGCCGACGCCGACGGCCGAGCAGTCCTACTGGGATACAGATGCAACTGGGCAATCGACATCGGCTGGTGGGACTGGGCTAGCAACCGGGCAGCTGTCCGGGACGGCCGCACGTGGGAATCTGAGCGGATTCACATTCGACGGCGTCTGGGACGCTCAAGCGGGGCAGTATCCACGCCTCGACTGGCAGGCCGACCAGTCCAAAGCGCCGCCACTGACAGTTGTGGCAGGGCCGGATAAAACTGTGACAGAAGGGGAGTCCGTGTCGCTGACTGGAGATGTCCGCACTACCGATGAGAGGCAGCCGACATACTCGTGGTCGATCGCGAGCGGTGAGGGAACGCTGTCCGGGAGCGGCCAGTCAGTAACCTACAACGCCCCATCGAACGTCGCAGAAGAGACAACAACTACCATCGAAGTACAGGTTTCCGCCGAGAGCGCCACAGTGAGCGATACGGTGAACGTGACCGTTACACCCGGGGAGAACACCGCGCCAACTGCACGGCTGTCGTACGTGCCACAGAACCCAACGACTGGTGACTGGCTGGTGTTCAACGGGTTCGAATCGGAAGATCCGGATGGGGAGATACAGTCCTACCAGTGGACCTTCGACGGGGAACAGCCGGCTGACACGGTCTGGGGCGTCGGCTCCGGATGGTTCACCGACCACCACTTCGACACTGCCGGGAACCACACGGTCGCACTGACGGTCACCGACGACGACGGGGCGAGCGATACCGTCAGCAAAACCATCTCAGTCGAAGAAGAGTCCGGGGAGACTGTCGCTGTCGAGATGTCGGCAGTCGAAATGCGGATCACTGACGTGACCGAATGCGGCCTGACCTGTCGGGATGTCTCCTACGCGATCGAGAACCCGACGAACAGATCGGTCGACGACCTCACTGCCGATATGACAGTCACGACTGGCAGTGAGACGGTTTGGCAGAACGAACGGACAATCGGCGATGTGCACGCAGGCGAGACAGTGACGCTCGAAGAGACGGTCGAATTCGACCGGAGTCAGACGACGACAATCCTGGACAACGACGGCGCGGTCACAATCACAGTCGAGTTGCAGTCAGCAAACGAAACGCGGACACTCACCTTTGACCGGGAATTCTAACAATGAACGATGAATCACTCACACGACGAACGTTGCTCGTCACACTCGGTGCAGTCGGTACAGTCTCGCTTGCAGGCTGTCCCTCGAGCAGTGAGGAAGTACCCGATGAGGGAGACACACCACCAGCAACAGCGAGTGACTCGCCTACAGCGGAAGCGACACCGAATCAAGCGACGTCATCAACCCAGACGACGACGCCGACAGAGACACCCCAGACAGCAACACCGACCGTCACCGACACACCGTCAGCGGATGGGGCGGTGCAGTTGGTCCGAGAGTTCTACACGGCTGCGAGCAACGGAGACTTCGAACGAGCGAACAGTCTCATCCATCCGGACAGTCCAGAAGGGACCATTACAGAGGAACAGCAGGCTGTGTTCGAACGCCAGACAGTCGACGTACAGGACACGAGCGTTGTTGAACGGACAGACCGCCAGGCGAGCGTAAACGCGACGCTCGTCTTCTCACGGGACGGCCAGGAACGAACGAATACGGTCGCTCTCACACTTCGAAAAGACAACGACGAGTGGAAGCTCTATAGTCTGGAATGAGTGCGGGTCCCTAGCTCAGCTTTGAACGTTGAAGTAGGAGCGTGACGTAGGCGGTAGCGAACACGGATGATGCCGATTACGGACTTCTTGTCGTGCACGCACGTGTTCGACGAGTTTGAGTCGTTGTCATCTGCGCAATGT